>JACQQM010000046.1 GCA_016207025.1 Nitrospirota bacterium
CGATCGCTTTCTGCAAGCACGGCTCCGTTCCAGATTGCGCGAGGCATGTGACCCTCCTTTTCTAATGCCGCCGGCCATCCTGAGTCCTGCGCCCGGTCGACGGCGCGGCCGGGCTCTGTGGCCGACATGTCGTGACTGTTACACGCCGGAACTTCTCGAGTCCCCTTCCACACTGGACGAGGAGAGGGTGCTCTCATCCCAGGTCGTCAGGCTGGGGGCAGGTTATGTGGCAAACTCCGCATCGACTGGCGTGTGCGCGATGTGGTTGATGTAGGTCGAGATTGTTTTCAGGCCGATAAAGGCCACAATTTCATAGAGCTTGGGTTTGGAGACGCCTTTCGCCTCCAATCCTTGGAGGTCGTCTTGCGTCAGCCAGCCTCGCTTTTCCATCACGAGTCTGGTGGCATCGACGACGCCCGCAAGCCGCTCACTTTGCAGAGGCGCCCCGGCGCGGATCGCCTTGATCTCCTTCTCCGGAATGCCCACCTTCTGGCCGAGCCAGTCGTGGGCCGCTTGGCAATAGTGGCAGCCGTTGACGGATGCGACGGTCAGTTGCACGGCTTGCTGCTCCTTGGGTGTGAGCGCGCCTTTGGCAAGGGCGTCTTGTCCGCTCAGATAGACCAGCAACGTGGGCATGCTTTCGCTCATTTCGCGCAACAGGTTGGGGACGAAGCCCATCTTCTTTTCGATCTCGCTGAACGTCTCTTGGACGGCGGGTGTAGGACCGGTCATGGTCATGCTCCTTTCGTGAATCGTTCCGATCTCTGGCTATGGTGTATGCGGCAATGGACGAATGCTTCAGTACAGAACCATCACGCCATTACGACCGTGACAGTTCATAATTGCTCCATCTGGTTTGGTGGAAGAGCCATCCGTCTTCTTGCACCCATTTGTGACACAGGTACCCCAAGACACTTCCAAACACAAGGTGCGCCAGGGATATCGTCACGGGCATCATTGGCATCGCCATGCCCATGAACCCGGCACCCGTGGCCTGCATGGCCGGACTCATGAGAAACACCGCGGCAATGAACAGCCCATAGGCGATTCCCCAGACGATCGGTTTTCGACCGAAGAGCACGGCAAACAGGATTCCGAATGCGGCTCCGTTCCAGTAGTGGTACGTGTAACCTAGAATGTTCGACAGCGCCGAAGGGCCGGCCATGAACCGGTCGGTAATAAGGACTCCGAGGAGCATTCCTAAATCTCCAGGCATCCAACCCAGGTGGAACCCGGCGAGGCGCACCACGTCCAGCGCAAACGTGGCCATCAAACCGGCACCAGCACCGGCCATCATGCGATTGATCAGACGTTTCTGATGACGCAAGGCGGCGACTAGAAACACAGCGACGAGGACGACAAGCGATGGAATGAGCAGCCAGATCGCAAGCCAGGACATCTTGGCGTACCCGGCTTGAGCCGCCGGGAAAATGTTCGGTGAGATTCCTGCCATCATGAGGACGATCCCACTGAGGATCGTTTCTTCCTGAAATAGGCGCTGCCATATGCCTCGCATACAAAACCTCTATTGCGAGAGGGTGGATTGTCTAGGCTCCACCCTCTCGCTATGGACTGCGCGGTTATTTCGCGAGCGTCTGCACAATGTTTTGGAATTTCGCATCCAACATTCCAGCAATCTTATCAACCTTTGGATTGCCGAACGTGCCCAGGAGCGCCGAGGGCTTCGCATAACTCGCCACCGTATTGCCCTGTGCATCTGCATAGATGTTGATTCGCACGGGCACCACGACCCCTGCTCCCGGTTCGGCGGAAAACAACTGTTTGCCAACCACGGGGCTACCGACGAAGAGAGTCTCCGACTGGAGTGAGAGGCCTGTCATGGATAAGACTCTGCCTTGGTGCAATTCGCCCATGACCATCATGTCGTTGTCAGCCACTAGCTTCTTGAGGCGACTGACAACATCATCCACGGAACCGTTGACCTTGACATGCACAACGGTATTCTCGACCACGGCTTCTGCTGCCTCTGTGGGATTTGGGTAAACCACGAAACTTAAAGTGATCGCCAAAGCAAGGGCGAACATCGCCTTTGTTAGCGTGCTTGTTTGTTTCAACATGTCAATTCTCCTTTCAGATTGCAGTGATTGCGGCTGAGTGCAAACGACCCTAGCAGGACCTCGATGACCTGTAAGAGTCAGTAGATCAGAAATTCATGGAATCTCGGGCTGAGCCAAGCCTGCCCTTGCATTGGAACGGCTGCTGAAGTAGCACCTCCTTTCCACAGCCCGTTCAAAACCCGCTCCGTCCTTGTTGACTTCTAAACCGCATGGCAGGCAACCATGCGGTGTGGCGCTCCTGTTAGACCCGTCATCCGACAGGCTCTAAACGCTAGCGGGCCAACATGCCTGGTAGTCGTGCAGGCGGGAGATTCCTTACACCGATGAAATTAACGGACCGAGTCTAGTCTTCCGGGGTAAGGAAGCGTGTAATGCGCTCGCGGGCTTCGGGAGAAAGGGAGGGCGAGGAGGGCTCTTCGTGGCCTTCGACCCGGTCGGGGTGGCGCCGGACGGCCTCTCTGATAAAAAGCAGGTGTTTTCGATAGCGGTCACAGAATTTGCACAGCAGCAAATGGATCCTTAATGGCAGCAGCAACCGGAACGGAAGCTTTCTGTCCAGGGAATCCGAAACTAACCGCGTCGCCTCTTTGCAGGAAAGCATGAGGATTCCTTATGAAGCCTTAAGGCCCATACAGTTGATCTCAAGACAGCGCCTCAGATGCATTCGCGCGCGATGGAGCATGACCCAGAGATTAGTCGCCGTAATGTTTAAGGCCTTACAGATTTCTTCGCTGCTTAGGTCATCGATTTCGCGGAGGGAAAAGACGTGAGCCATGCGAGGAGGGAGCTCCGAGACGCAACGCTTCAGGACGTCCCAGAACTCCTTTCGCTCCAAAATGATGCCGGGATCTTCGGTCCATTCCTTGGGTCCGGTCGTGTCGCGTTTCCAACCTCCCCTGCCGTGGAACGATTGGTCTTGTTCGTTGATCAGGCGTTCCACGTCCTCGGACGGCCCCTCGCGGCTGTTCTTCCGGAAATGATCGATCACCTTATGCTTCAGGATGCCGACCAACCAACTCCGTTCGGAGGACTCCCCTGCAAAGCGGTCGCGCCCCTGTAATGCTGCAAGCAGGGTCTCTTGGACGACATCTTCGGCTAGCCGGGGATCCCGCATGCGCAGCAGCGCGCATCGGAACAGATAGTCACCGTGTTGGTTGACCCACTGTTCTGGGTCAGACAAGGAATGGGGGCCCATATCGTGCCCGATCGAAGTTGCGGGACAGGAAGAAGGATAAGCCAATAGGCCGATGCCACAGCATGATGTCAAAACTGTCCCTTTAGGTCAAGGCGAACGAACTGGCGCGGAACGCCTCCAGAACTCTCGAGTCAAAATGGGTCGGCGCGCTACCGGCCCATCCCCCACCAGGATGATCACCGCAGCCTTCTCGTGCGCAAAGGCTGGCTTGTAACACCGGGGTTCCGGAGGGCGTCATACACATCGGCCACTGCCTAATCCGGCCGGGAAGCGGGATCGCCTCACCTTTAGCTTCTCTCGGATTTTCCTCCCCCACCTAGACATGGATGGACCCTTTTCTCTCACTTGGCCGCGTTGAATACCTGCGTGTCCGGGTGGAAGGCATACCAAGCGAACCAGAAGGCCATCATTGATGGCATCGGCTTTCCGTCTGTGTCGGTGACAGAGGCACTCTGCGCGCGCGGATTGAAATGGATGCGAACTTTCTGTCCGTTGACTTGGTCGCTTAGGAGCCCCTTGAGTTTCTTCAGCTCTGAAAAAGGGTATGCCTTGAAGACCCCGTTGACCTCGACCCCCAGGACCCATTCTTTGGGGTGATAGCGTTGGTCCGCATGGGTGGTGGCAAACATCAAGTCTGGGCGCTGTGCATAGCCCAGGTAGGGATCCCGGTTGTAGTCCCGGAAATAGCCGGTCTTTGTGGAAAGCACGAGCGTTGTGGGGTGCTCGGCCTTCCACTCTGACCATGTGGTCTGCACCAAGAACCGCGGTGTCAGCTTCGCGCCGGTCAGCGGCCCGGCCACCGCCTTCGTGGCGATTTGGGACCAGAGGCTTTCGGTCTGGTGATCATACATGAGCAGATCGCTCTGATACAGGAGGCCGGAGACGCCGAAGGTGTACGGCCGTCCCTGGACCGTTGCGTCGAACGCGATGCCGCTTCCGCAGAGAGGACAGTAGGTAACGACGATTGGCCTCCCGCCGATTGTATCGTTCACGATTTCGTGCCAGTTCAGGATCTTGATCGGATAGGCTTTGGCCTCCCGACCTTGGCTGAGCCCGAGAATCCGGTCTTCAACTGTGAGGAAGGTCGCCTCCGAGGCCGGGATGAACACCGGCTTCAGGATCGCCGGAATGCCATCCTTTCCCGGTCCGCCCGAGACGATCTGATCCAGCGGCACATTGTGTTTTGACAAATCAAAATTGCCTGAAGACCGTTCGGCCGAGCCGAGCCAGGCGAAGAAAAGAATACCAGCCCCTGCCAACCCTATTGCCAATAAGAACTTTCCGGATTGCACGGGTCAGCCTTCCCTGCTTTCGTGTTCAAGAGGTTTGCGGCGATCTAACAGCCTGCCCGCTGATTCCGCTCGCGCAGCTTGCGCACCAACCATTCTTTTCGGGGCACCCCCACCGCAATGACCTTCCCATTGAGAACGAAAGCCGGGAGTACGACAACTCCTAATGCCTGCGCCCGATGCTGATCCTCGACCACCTCAACCTGCAAGCCAGGACAGTGCTTCATGATCTCCTCGGCCAGCACCCGGGCGTGTTGCCCCGACATGCATCCGTGGTGGACAAAGACTTGTAGTACGGCCATACAAACATGCTACCTGAACCTCTGTTGAATATCTGTGATCGGGATTACAGATCAGATGGCGCTGTTGGTGGTTTGATGGATTGAGGCGAAAACACATGGGTTATGTGTGGCTTGTCGTTCGACCCCCGGTGGTCAGAATGCGCTGCTCAAAATTGGAAGGGTGATGAAATGTTGTCACGACACGGTCTCCCGCCGGCTGTTCCCATCACAAGCCTGGCGTAGTATCTTGAGCTCGCGGGACATGGAATTTCCTCTTTTTTTCTGGTAAGTTATGTTTACAAGCAGGTCCTGGATATCCTCTTCCGTTTCTCTCCTGGCTGCAGGCATCCAGCCTCTGTGGGCGGATGCTCGCGGAGATCTAAAACTCTGACAGCGCAGGTATTCAGGTCATGGTTGTGGAGCGGGATGGTTTGCTCTGGAGTGGAGCAATGACGGTGCGGAGACGAGGTTACTTCTTCACGGTTTTGGCTGTGGCTGTTCTAGGATTCCTGTGGATCCTGGGAGGGATGGGGTACGCCCACGTTCTTGATCCAAACGTCATTCTGGAAGCCAAAAAAGCCACGGTTGGGATCCTCAGCGAGTCTGAGCGAACGAGATTCCGGGGCACAGGCTTTCATATTGGCGACGGGTATATTGTGACCGCACGACATATCGCTGAAACAGAAGCGGATACCAAGACGGTGCTCGAGCGCGTGAGGATCTTGACCCAGGATCAGAGAGAAATGCCCGCATTCCTGAGTGGAGACCATGCGTTCACCGATGTGGCGGTCTATCGCGTTGGACCCGGAGCCGCGCTCAAACTACCGGGAGCGGTTTCGCTTGCGACCAGCGATCCAAAACCAGGCGAGGAGGTATTTACCGTCGGGTACCCGTTAGATTGGGGCGCCACGGGCCCCACGGTCACGTTCGGACGCGTCGGCACCGACGCGACATTTTTGCCTACGGTCGGGTCGACGCTGCTGCAGCTAGACCTGCCGGTGTGCAGTGGCAACTCGGGGAGTGGACTCTTTAACACCACAGGCGAGGTGGTTGGGATCGTCCACGCGATCATCCAGACCGAATATGTCCAAGGATGGGGCGGGTGCAGCCGTATTGCGTTTGCGATCCCGGGCTATGTAGCGAACCGGGTTGTACAGGATCTGCGGGAGATCAGGCAACCAAGGTTCGCGCGACTCGGCGTTGCCATGGACACGGTGAAGCTCAAGGACCGTTGGCGTGTGCGCGTGACGAAGGTCGAAGGGCCTGCCTCGGAAGCCGGTCTGAAGGAAGGCGATATCATCCTTTCCATCAATCAGAAAGAAATCTACAGTGCGGTGGAGCTGAAAACCTTTCTCCTTGCGGAGGCAGAGCCGAATCAGAACATCCTTCTCCGCGTTCTCCGTCGCAACGAAGAGCTTGTGCTGGGCGTCGTGTTAGGGGAGATCGGCGGCGGTTGAGCGGGCATTCGCGAGCCGTCCTAGGTCTCCATGCGTTTCCATACCGCTGGATCCTGTGAACAAGTCCCAGACGGCTGCTGAGCTGAATGATCGTGAACGTCTCTAGAAGAGTGTGGAGTTTGGTTCTTTCTGCAGAGGCGCGGGATAGATCAACGTGCCATGGTCTAGCTTGGCGAAGGGCGTGAGGCTGTGCGCCTCTGCCTTGTTGGCGGCCAAAATATGACGAACCGTCCAGCCCCGACTGACCAATGCGTCCGCAATGAGTTGCCGGTGACAGCGCCAGGGGACCGCCTCCGCGCACATGATGGCAGTGGGGGTAGTCTTTGCGCACATCATCAGTTCTTCTAATCCCTGCCTGAACGGCTCAGTCTGCATGTAATCCGCGTACCCTCGGAACCCGGCGCTCCGCCAGCCCACATTAGGTGAGTCGGGCCGACTTTTCCGACGGCCGCCCAGCGCCGCTAGGTGCCGGTACTTCAGACCGGCTTCCACGAGGCTCTTTGCGAGCACATCGGCATTGAACTGGGGATTCCGTCGCGAGTACGGGATGGCGCGGACATCCACCAGTAACCGGATGCCATGCACCAGCAAGAGCTTGAGGAATTCCTCGATCGCTCTTGTGGAATGCCCGATGGTCCAAATGACGTGCTGCATTCGAGAACGGTCAAGACCGCTGTTCCTCAACGAGGACACCCCCCTGACAGGGGAACCCATTCGCGGTGCCTTTCGTTGGTGAAGTTCTCGCATAGGTGTATAATTCCACGCAAGGTCAAGGAAGTCCTCTCCAACTCTCGCTGTCCCTCACCATGCCCCAGATTATCTGCCCAAAGTGCCATGCCGAAATCCCGGCGATCTTCAAGTTCTGCGGCCACTGCGGTCAGAAACTGGACGAGGTACTGACTCCAGCGAACCCCTCCGCGGCGAGTCGTCACTCAGAAGCGCGAGTCATGGCTCGAGATGAGCGACGAGAGGTCACGGTGCTGTTTGCTGACGTGATCGGTTTTACTGCCATGTGTGAACGGCTTGACCCGGAAGCAGTGCACTCGGTCATGAATGAGTGTTTCGAGGGCCTGGGTAGCGCGATCAAGGAAGAAGGCGGCTACATCGACAAGTATATTGGCGACAACGTGATGGCGCTTTTCGGTGCGCCGGTGGCACATGAAGACGATCCCGTGCGCGCCTGCCGGGCGGCGCTAGCCATGCAAGCATTTCTTGCAGGATTCTCCGAGCGATGTCGGCCGAAGACAGGGGCAGCCTTGCAGATGCGGATCGGGATCAACTCCGGGCTCGTCGTTGCGGGCAGTGTGGGTTCAGAACTTCGCAAGGATTATTCGGTCATGGGCGATACGGTGAATCTCGCCGCGAGGTTAGAGACGGCTGCGCCTCCAGGGTGCGTGCTGGTCTCCCGTGAGGTGGTCAGGCGGACGGCCGGAAAGTTCGAGTTCGGGGTCGCTCGTCGCCTGACCGTGAAAGGTAAGCAACAACCGGTTGAGGCCTATGAGCTTCTGCGAGAGAGCGCTGAGGCGGAGCGCAGGGGTCTTGAGCGAAGCTCTGTCCCCTTTGTAGGTCGGGAGACGGAGCTACGCGAGCTCGTCACGCGGTGGGAGCCGGCCGCCGGCAGGCATCGCTGGATCGAGATCAGAGGGGAAATGGGTCTGGGTAAGACGAAGCTGGTACAAGAGGCTGAGAGGCGAATCAGCGGAAGGCGGCTGCTCGCGGTTGACGTCACGTCCGATACGGCCCATCGGCCGTTCGGAGTTGTTCGGTTGTTGGTGTACGCCGTCCTCCGGGAAATGAGCGGCCGCACCGCTCGGCCTGAAACTCGAGAGGCCTTTGCCGAGACCCTGGCCTTATTGGCAGACGATCTTGCTCCATTCGTTGATGCGTTGTGGCATCTTGTGGCCCCAAGCCGGCTGGCCGTTCCTGCGCCCGATCCGGATCCACAGAGCCTGCGCCGGACTCTCGAACACGGTGTCGTACGGCTCATTCTGCGTCTCGCGAAGCGCGCTCCAAACCTGGCCCTGTTTCTCGATTCGTATGGGCTGGCAGACGAGGCCTCTGCGAATCTGTTCGAGTCTCTGGGCGGCCGATCGGAGGGATGGCCGCTGCCGATCATCGCGGCGTCGAGGTATGGAGGGAGGGCTTCTCTCAATCCGGACGCCGTCATTCGACTCCATCCACTTTCAGACGACGAGACCGGTGAATTGCTTAATAATCTGATTGAGGATGCCGAGTTTCCCCAGGCGTTGCGACGGGAACTGATAAAGCGGGCCTCGGGGGTGCCGCAGTACCTCGAAGAGATGGTTGGGACCTTGGCGGATGAAGGGGTCCTGACACGAACGGCGAAGGGATCGTATCGCATGGCCTCGGAAACGCCCGTGTCGGTGAGCCTGCCGTCTTCGATCCGTGCTGCGATGGTGGCGCGGTTGGATCACCTGGAGCGGGAGACACGGGACCTGCTCTGCCGATGCTCGGTGCAGGGTGTCGAGTTTGTCCTCGATGTGGTGGAGGGCGTGCGCCGCAACCTGAGTGGGGAAAGGCCACCAACACGGACTCTTCTGCCTGAGTTGGAGCGTCGTGGTCTTGTCATGAGCCTCGATGAGGCGGGAACCAGGTGGGCCTTCCGCCAACCACTGATGCAGGAGACGTGCTACGAAACGCTTATGCTGCGTGATCGCCGTATTTTACACGCCAAGACGGCTCAGGCATTGGCCGAATTGGCCGGTGGCTTCCAGGCGGTCTCACCGGAGCTCCTCGCGCATCATTACGAGCGCGCGGAACACTGGGCGGCGGCGGCTGAAGCGAATCAACGCGCCGGGGACCGCGCAGGGGAGTTGTACCTCAATGCGGAGGCGATCCAGCGGTATGAACGGGCCCTTGAGGCGGTCAATCGAGTGAAGACGCCTTCGGCAAAGGAGATACAGATTGCTGCGTGCGCGCATGCTGGAGCAGCGCGTATGCATTTGCGAGTCGGGGCTTACCCCTTCGCCATCGAGCATGCCAAAAAGATGCGGACAAGGGCGGCGCAATCTGAAGATCGCTCCGAGGCTGACCGTCTGATCGCGTTAGCGTGTATCCACACGGGACGCACTGATGAAGCCGAGCGATTATTGCTCGGAGTTCTGGCGGAGCCGCGCGATGGCCCTACGGCAAGCGGTGTGAATGTGAGCGTACACGTGCTGTACGACCTCGCAGAGCTTTGCCATCGCGCAGGCCGGACAGATGAAGCGCTGGAACGGCTCCGGCAATGCCGGTCGGTGGCAGGTTCGCACGAGAGCCTTGTCACGATCCAAGCCGACATGCTCGAGGGCAGAATCTTACATGCCGCAGGGCGGTTTGCCGATGCGTCGCGGCTGTATGCGCGTGCCTACGAGGGAACGGAGCGGGTCGGCAGCTTGTCCGAGCGAGCCCGTGCAAGTAATAGCCTGGGCAACGCGGCGCGGGACCAAGGCAAATACGCACTGGCACGGGATCATTTCACAAAGGCCTTGGAATACTGGGAACGGACAGGCGACGTCGAGTGCATCGCCGGCGCACGAAACAATCTGGGCAACCTCGCAATGAGCCAAGGCGACTTTGAAGCCGCGCGTGAGCATCACAGGCAGTCGTTGGCGGTCTGTTCAGAAATCAGAAACGTCCAAGGAGCCGCGCTGGCCCAAGCGAATCTCGCGATCCTGGCCATTGAGGAGGGAGACGGTCGGGGAGCCGTGGCGGCAGCCAAAGAGGCGATCGTGACGTTGGGCGATTCAGGCAATGTGCTGCTGCGCGGGCTGGTCTCGGTGGTCCTGGGGGAAGGACATTTGGAATGCGGGGAGGCGCCGGCGGCACAGACGATATTGAATCAGGTGTTGAACGACTTCGATGAATCCCTCCATCCGCTCGCGGTCGCCGGCGCTCTACGCGGACTTGGCAGGGTCGCACTGCTGCAGGGCTCGTACAGTCAGGCGTTAACGCTGCTCGATCACGCGATCGAGATCTATGAACGAATCGAACGGGCGCAGGAGGCGGCTCGGGCAGGGCTCTATCGAGCCGAAGCGTTGTGGCGATCGGGCGAGAAAGAACGCGGACGCTCCGAACTGGATCGAGCGCGTAAACGGTTCGGGCTGATCCATGCGAATCGAGATGTGGAGCGGGCGGAACGGCTCCTGCGCGAGATGCTGAGAGTATCGCCCGGTTAGTAAAAGTTGATGCCGATTCCGATATAGGCGGTCATGCCTTCCTGAAGTCCGGGGCGCAGCAAGGCCACGCTCAGGCCAAATCCGTCAGGATGGCGGAGCTGTAATCCGACCGAAAACGGAACACGCTGGTCGCCGGTTTCCTTGGTCTGAACCTCGCTTACCAAAAAGATGTTCTTGGGAAATTCCAATTCCCCGCCGACGTAGCCCACCGTGTCTTCATCGCCGCGCTGCCGCAGGAACTGCCAGTTCCGGAATGTCAATTCAGTCCGGTCTTTCTGCCAGAAATGGCGGCCACCCAAGTGCAGGCGAAACCCCCGGATGGGGCCGTTGTCGCTGATGGCCACGCGCTTGGAGGTTGCCAGAAACAGAGTCCTCCGATCCAGAAGTTCGTTGCCCTCGAAGAACATGCCGCCGAAGCTGAGCTCAGGAACCCAACCCTGATCCTTAAGGACCCGCACGCGCGCGAATCCGCCGCCGGCCATGACACTTTGCTGGTCGTTGTTGTTGCTGCGGTCCGCCAACTGGGCCAATCCGCCGACTTCCAGCCAGTCGGTCACGCCATAGGAGGCCAGACCGTTGTAATAACTAAATTGGTCTTTGCCCGCGTTGGGGAGTGCCGAGATGGGTTTGATCACGGTCCCAAACACCTGGGCCGTGATGCTCCCTTTCGTCAGGGTGCCGGACGTGGGATTCAGGAACATGCCGGTGGGGCCGGAGGCGGTAATTAGCCCCCGTCCGCCTGTATAAGGACCGTCATTGCTGGCGAACAGGGTCGGTGTCGTTGCGCTGGCCGCTTCAGCGGCCAGGGCTGAGGAGGGCAACCAACAGCCGACACCGGTGCCAAAAGCCAGCGCAATGATCCAGAGGAAGCTCCACTCACTCACAGCGCCAAGCGTGCTTGTGATGTTCCTCATCTTCTCCTTTCCCTTTCGTGTAGGTGTCTGAATGACGAAGAAGAATAGAGAAAATTAGGTAAGCCAATACGCTAAGTGTAGCGGCGCCTCCAGGTTTGTCAACAGCCGGGGATACTATTCCTAATGAGGGTCCAGAGATATTGAGACAGAGATGAGGCAATTATGACTTGCGCTGGGATCGATTGGTCGATCTGCTTGTGGGGAGGAAAGCAAAACTCAGAAAGGCCTAGTGGCCTCCGCGACAGTGGATAGCCTGCAGCGCCCAGTCGGTGAGTTGGACCTGGTCCTCAATGATGTCCACCGGCACCTCGTAGTAGCTCTTAAGAGTCTGCTTGGCATTCGGTCGGAACGGCTTCATGCCCACCTGACGATAGGCGGGGCGACTCGTTGGGTCGGTTTTGAAATAGAGGCGACCTTTGTAGATGATGCCGAAGAAAGCGTCGCCCTGATACAACCCGTAGCCGCCGAACATCGCGCGGCAGGCAAGACCGCGCAGGTCACCGAGTTGGTCCAGTATAAAGTCCTTGAACGAATCGTTATTCATGGCTTCTTTGTGGAACGCCGTAGAGTCGGGCGATCGCCAATCCTTCGACGACAGCCATGATGCCCTGCAGCAGGAGTTCATAGGCGATCAGATGCAGTGGCTCCCAGTACTGATTGAATGGCGTGAAGAATTCGAAGTAGCCGTACTGGAAGAGCCAGATGCCAATGGCGAGCCCAAGCCCCTTGGCAACCCAGGTGTGGCCGGGCAGCAGCGAGGCAAAGCGATGGTAGAGCAGCACATGCAGGAACGTGAACACGAGATACCCGTCGATCATCGGCCAGGACGGCTGCTGGGTGATCCGGGGGAGCGGGTGCCACATCGTCCAGACGTTGATGAGCTTTTGGCTCTGCCCGAATTCCGGGGACAGGATGATCTGAGTCGTGAGGGGATTCATCCAGAGGAGCGCCATCACGGCCTGCATGAGGAGCCCGGCTACAAGCGTCGTGAAGAGAACGCGGTTCAGGCGAAAACCACGCCCACCTGTCAAGAGACTTGTTGGCTGAGCCAGTGTGCTGCCCGTCATGGCTTCACGCCCTCCCTTTTTTCAGACACTCAGCGTTGGCGCAGCTTCTCGAGCTCTTCCAGCGTCTTCGGCCAGTCGGATCGAAAGAGTCGGGAGAGCGCCCGGTCCGCAAGAAGCCTTCCCTCTGTCTGGCAGGTGGCGCAGTAGTTCGACTCGTTCTCGGCATGCACGATGCGCTGGACAGGTGAGCCGCAGACCGGGCAGGGTTGCCCATAGCGACCGTGCACGGCCATGCCTTCGTGAAAAGCGGTGACCTTCTCGGGGAACCCGTTTCCGGTTTCGGCGCGCAGGCGCTCGATCCATTCAGCCAGCACGGTCCGCGTCGCCTCATACAGGTGGGCCGTCTCATCCTCGTTCAGCTTGCTCGTGAGCTTGACGGGCGACAGGCGCGCCCGATGGAGGATCTCGTCCGAGTAGGCGTTCCCGATGCCGCTGAAGAGACGCGGATCAGTGAGCGCCCGCTTCAAAGTATGGGCTTCGCGGGTGAGGGCTTCCTGAAACGACCGGAAGTCCGCTTCTAACGGCTCCACCCCGCCGGGATCGAAGGGCTCAAGGCCCTCCTCGCCGCGCACCATGTGGAGAGAGGCGTGCTTCTTCGTGCCGGCTTCGGTCAGCAGCAGCGTTGCGTGAGGGAAATCGAAGGCGGCCAGGCCAACTTTGCCCGGGATCTTCGCGCCCGCCTGTTTCCAGTGGAAGCGGCCGGCGATCATCAAATGCACGAGGAGAAAGAGATCACCCTCCAGCCTGAAAACAATCCGTTTCCCGAGCCGGCGCACCTCGCGCACGCTCTTTCCATGAGTTTCCGTGAGCGGCGGATCGACGGTCCGCAGGACAAAGGGGCTGGCGAGACGGGTACGCTCCAGCCTTTGCCCTGCGGCAACGCGCTGGAGCGCCTCGACATAAATGGTGACATCAGGAAGTTCCGGCATCGGGGAGCCCGCTTGTTCTGCATCGAGTGGTCAACGTTATCCCCCGCTCAGCGCGCAGAGAATGTGGATCTGATCGTCCGGTCGGAGCGCCGTCATCAGATCCTGAGCCTGCTGCTCGTTGACGAAGATCCTGATGTGCTCTCGAATCGTGTTCTGCTCCGTGATGATCCGAAAGCGCAGGCCGGGGTAACGTTGGTCGAGCGTTGCCAAGACTTCCTCAAGGGTTGAGCCATTGACGTTCACTTCAGCCTGCTGCCCCGTATAGGAGCGGAGCGGGCTAGGGATGTGCACTGTCACGGTCAGAGCTCCGCGGCTTCTACTGAATAAATCTCAGGCAGATGTCGGACGAAGCAGGTCCAGCGTGACCCGCCGTTTCGACTTGCCCAGAGCTCGCCGCTCGTCGTGCCGAGGTAGAGACCGACCGGTTCGTGCGCGTCGGCGGTCATAGCCTGGCGTTTGACGGTCCACCAGGCTTGCGCTTTCGGGAATCCTTTATCCCGTCTTATCCAGCTTTTGCCGGCGTTCTTGGTCACATAGACGGCCGGCTTGCCGCCCGGACTTACACGCGGCCAAACTTCAGTGCCGTCCATTGGGAAGACCCAAACAGCCTCTGGATTGCGGGGATGCAGGACAAGTGAAAATCCGATGTCGCCAATCTGTTTCGGCATGTTCTCACCGATCCGAACCCACCGACCCTCGGCTCGATCCATCCGGTAGATCCCGCAGTGGTTCTGCTGATACAGCCGATCCGGGTTGAGCGGATGCAAGCGGACACAGTGTGGATCATGGCCGTATTCGGGTTCGGGGTTGGGCAGGAAGTCTGCGCGGCAGCCCTTGTTCAGCGGCGCCCAGCTTGCGCCCTTGTCGGTACTCTCGAAGACGCCGCCCGATGACATCCCGATATAGAGGTGGTTGGAGTCACGGGGATCAATAAGGATAGAATGCATCTTTGGCCCATCGGGCGTCCCATCCTGCTCGCCGCCGGTCCACTGGCGACGCAGCGGGTGTTCGTTGAATCCCTTCACGCTCTCCCATGTGTGGCCCCCATCTTCGGAGCGAAACAAGCCTTGTGGCGAGGTTCCCGCGTACCAGACGTTGTGCTCCTTGGGATGTCCTGGAGTCAGCCAGAAGACATGATCGACCACGAGGCCTTTCTGCCCCTCAGGAACCTTGGGGAACGCTGGTGGGGCTTTCGCCTCTTGCCAGGTCTTGCCGAAATCGGTGGACCGGAACACCGTGGGGCCCAGATGACCGGTGCGCGCCGCCGCAAGGAGCGTTCGGCGATCACGCGGATCCAGCACCAGGTGATGCACAATATGGCCAAGGAACATCGGCTGAGAGAGCTTCCAAGTTCGACGAGAGCGGTCACCACGCAAGATGAAGGCGCCCTTGCGTGTGCCGGTCAGCAGGGCCACGGAGCCCGTCGTTGGCTTGGAAGCGGCGGCGTTTTTCCTAGGAAGACGGCGTACTTGTGACATCGTTCACCTCCTGTTCGTGATGCCAGTTTCAGATGGATCTGCCACGAACGGCTAACTGGTCTGCTTGGCCATCTGCGCGAAGAAAACCGTGGCCCGCTTCCGGATTTCCTCTTGCGAGAGGTCTTCTTTATGGGTCGCCAGGAACCACTCGTGGCCGAAAGGGTCGGCGACCTTCCCGGCGCGGTCGCCCCAGAACCAGTCCGCCACCGGGAGTAACACCGTCGCGCCGGCTGACACAGCGCGGTTGAAGGCCTTGTCCACATCCTCGATGTAGAGAGAGAGAAAGAAAGGGGTGCCGCCCAGCGTCTGCGGTCCGCGGCAGCCCATCTGGGGTTGTTCCTCGTTCAGCATGATGATCGAGTCTCCGATCTTGAGCTCCGCATGCATGATGCTCTTTCCGTCCGGTCCCAGAACGCGCATCTGCTCCTCGGCGCCGAACGCGCGCTTGTAAAAGTCAATGGCTTTATCTGCGTCCCGAACGGCGAGCTTCGGGGTGATGGTGTGATAGCCTGCTGGAATGGGTTTCACCTTGGTGGTCATGGCGTCCTCCTCAATATGAAAGGGGATGAACTTTCAAGCTGGCTTCTTGCCGAAGATGAGCCCCAGGATA
>JACQQM010000039.1 GCA_016207025.1 Nitrospirota bacterium
AGGGAAGGATGAGTCGTGGAGTTTCCTGGTCACCGGAGAATCGGCGCTCATCCCATCCCTCGGAGTCCGTAGGCAGCGTGTGCAGTCGATCCAGGAGATCGAGCAGCTCTCGAAATCTCATTGGCTACGATATGGAGAGGCTGGGCCGCCACCTCCACCAGACGTGAAAAAGCAGTATGATCCCTCACGTTTCAAGGCACTGAAAGAATCCGGCGCGCTAAAGGAGGTGGGGCCCATGGAGCAGACACCGCTTTTGGAGAAACGCTAACGAGCTTCTCCACATACCGTGTCTCCCCCCATGTTGCGGCGGTCCAGTTGGTGATGCCCCGCCTTTCGGCTGGTTCAGGCCGAGACTATTTCTTTTGCGGCTGCAGCACCTTGTCTCCCTTCCGGAACACGGCATAGATGGCCTGGGAAGGGCAGGCGTCCAGGCAGAGGCGGCAGCTTTCGAGGCAGCGCGACGAGTCGAACTTGAACGGGGGGGTCGAAAGCCACGCGCCGGTCGGGCAGACCGGGATGCAGACGGCATTATGGGTGCAACGGTCAGGATGACGGACCAGGTACTCTCTCTTGACCATCATGGGCTTGACTCCCTCAAACAGGGCTTGTGAAAACATCTCCAGCATGTTCATGGCGGACACATCCTTACTTCCACTTGTCCACCAACTGGCGTAGTCGGTCCTTGAGCTCCGGGATCTGTTCCACGTTGTTCTGGATCGCTCCGAGGATTTTCTCCAGGCGCGCCATTCGCAACGCTTCTTTGTCCTTTCGGGCCAACCGGTCGTACTCGGCGTAGGCGTCTCGGTGCTTCGGCTCGAGGACCCGGCGGGCCGCGCCGAGCCCCTCCTTCAGTTCCCAGGGCTCAGGAGCGAGTGGAGAGGCCACGACGAATGACCCGTCCGAGAAGATCAGTACGGCGGCCCCCACTTTGGACGGCAAGGGCGCCACGGCCTCGATGGTCTTGCCGCGAACGTCTTCCCAGGCCGTCGCCAGTCCCGGGAACTTTTTCATGAACGCCACCTTTTCCTGGTTGGCTTTCCACTTTTCCTCAACTGGCATGGCCTGCCTCTTTTTCCTGCTCAGGAATATAGGCTAGGGTGTAGGCTTAGGTTGCGGTATGCCCCGATCTTTTGCTTGAACCTTCGCCTTAACCTGCACTTCAACCTTTTCTTTCTGGCGTGTGGTCGGGCATCAACAGTCGTTCCACAATTTCGCCTTTCACGACATGGCGCTCCATGATTTCCGTGACGTCAGCCTCCGATCCTACCCAATACCACACTCCCTCCGGATAGATGACGACGCTGGGGCCGTACTCGCAGTGGTCCAGACACCCGGCCTTGTTCGCGCGCACGGTGCCCTTTAATCCCAATCGCTCCACTTCTTTTTTGAAAAACGCTTGGAGACGTTCGGACCCGCTATCCGCGCAGCACCCGCGGGGGTCGCCTTTCGGCCGTTGGTTCACGCAAACAAAAATGTGATGTTTGAAGGTGGACACGGATTCGGTCTTCGAGGAGTCATCCCGCGACAGGCGGAGCTCCCGCCTGCGCCTGCATGCGACCGATCAGGGCGTTGACGTCGGCGGGATCGAGCAGGCGGGATCCGGACGCGTGCCCGTTCAGAATCGCCGCAATCTCCCGGAGACGCAACTGTGCCCGTTGCAATTGGTCGGCGCCCGCGAGCGCGGAGGCGTGGCCCGCACCCAGCTTGTCGAACTCAGCTCTGATATCCCGAAAGTCGCGCTGAAGGGTTTTGTGCATCGAGCAGGTTTCGCAGTACCACTTGGGGCTCTGATCCGCGGAGGGGGAGAGCCGGTCATAGGGACGGCCGAAGAAGTCTTTCCCCAGCGACAATTTCAGCAGCGGTCCCCGCTCCGTCCCGCATGCGTCGCACTGTCCCGCAGAAAAGCTTGGGGAGGCATCCGTCATCATGAGTTTTTTTCCTGAGCGGCACCGATCTTACACCATGGCTCTCCTGACTGTCCAGCACGGTTGATGACGGGTGAGCGGAATGGACTGTGCGGAATGTGAGGGAGATGGATTCACGCTGCGAATTGTTTAACCGGATACGGCGATCTCTCCTGCGGAGGAGAGTATAATATGAAGCAAGTAGCCCTGAGCGTCGAACCAGTTCGAGGGAGGAACCATGATCATCGGTGTGCCCAAGGAGATCAAGGACCATGAGTTCCGTGTGAGTGTGACGCCGGAAGGCGTGCAGACCTTATGCGCAGCCGGCCATACCGTGTGGGTGGAGCCAACGGCGGGGGAGAGCAGCGGCTTTTCGGATGAAGCCTATCGAAAGGCTGGGGCTCACTTGGCGACGTCGAAAGCCCATCTGTTCCAAGAGGCCGAGCTGATCGTGAAGGTGAAAGAGCCGCTGCCCTCCGAATATGCGTTGTTCCGTCCGGGGCAGGCGTTGTTTACCTATCTTCATCTGGCCGCTTCCGTGGAGCTCACGCGGGCACTGGTGAATGCGAAGGTGACGGCCATCGCGTACGAGACCACCGAGGCCCCCGACCATAGCCTGCCCATGCTCAAGCCGATGAGCGAAATCGCCGGCCGCCTGTCGGTGCAGGTGGGAGCCCGGTATTTAGAGCGGCTCACTGGTGGGATGGGCGTGCTGCTGGGAGGCGTGCCGGGCGTCGCGCCCGCGAAAGTGGTGGTGCTGGGAGCGGGTGTTGTCGGGAGCGCTGCCACCCGGATCGCGGTGGGCATGGGCGCTCAGGTCACCGTCTTTAACCAGGACTTGGAGCGTCTGCGCGAACTGGATGAACTGTACCGGGGACGCGTGGTGACGCTGGCGTCGAACCAACCGTGGATTGACCGGGCGGTCGAGGAAGCTGATTTGGTGATTGGAGCGGTGCTGGTGCGCGGTGCCAGGGCTCCCCGGCTGGTCTCGCGGTCGGTCGTGTCCCGCATGAAGCCGGGGGCGGTCGTCGTGGACGTGTCGGTGGATCAAGGAGGATGCTTCGAGACCACCCGCCCCACCAGCCATTCTGATCCTACCTATCAGGTGGACGGTGTGCTCCACTACTGCGTTCCCAATATGCCCGGAATCGTGCCGCGCACCGCTACTTTTGCCTTGACCAACGCGACACTACCCTTTATAGTCCGCATAGCCTCTGCCGGCGTGGAGCGGGCAATCCGCGCCGACCCCGGCCTTGCGCAGGGCGTCAACACGGCAAACGGAAAGATTACCTATAAAAGTGTCGCCGACGCGCATGGCCTGCCGTGGGAGCCGCTGGCCTGAGGGTTTGTGGAGTGTGACGAGATCGGGGCGTAGCGCAGCCCGGTAGCGCACCGCGTTCGGGACGCGGGTGTCGGAGGTTCAAATCCTCTCGCCCCGACCATCAAGCTGGACAAGAGGTCGCCTGGAGTCCATCGGGTGGAGTCGTTGGCGGGCGCCACTTGAGATTTCCGCTTTTGACAGTAGTACCTCCTCGGATGAGCCACGCTTTCGCGTGGCGTCCATCGTCCCCGCGGTTTCTCCGGCGAGACTCCTCTCTGCGTGGTTCCACAGGCCCCTTCTTTCTCTCCTCGAGACACTCGTTGAGTCATGGATGATGTTCTTTGCATCAGTTCAGTTGAGAGCGGCGGTGATGCCGCGAGAGCGGGTGACGTGACGGGGTCGCCGTAGGTGACCATGTGGCGGATCCACTGGTTCGGGCTCTGGTGTTCGTGAGTGGGCGCGTTCAAGGCGTTTTCTACCGTGCGTTTGCTCAGGATGAAGCGTCTCGGAGAGGCCTGAAGGGAGGAGTTCGGAATCTCGACGATGGGCGGGTCGAGGTGGACGTTGAAGGAGACAAGCGTGAGGTCGAAGCGTTCATTCAGTCGCTCCGAATCGGTCCTCCGAGGGCGCGGGTGGAGGATCTGCAGGTCCGGTGGGAATCGCCGGTCGGTCGGCATGCGGATTTCCGCATCTGGTATTGAAAGCTTGAAGTTCCCCAGGTGCGATGTTGCACGCATTCGATAACCGACTCCGTCTCCGCTGAATCAGGAGCCCCTGATGGGCCATGATGACGACGATGAGCTGACTCCGTCGGTTGAGGCGACCGGCGAACAAGACGAGGAGTCCCCGCCCCCCGAGCTTGCGCAGTCGAAACCACGGGCTCGGAAGGAGAGTGACGACGACGGGCTGGACGCGGTGAAGAGTTACCTGAAGGATATCCGGAAATCCGTCCTGTTGACCTTCGAAGAGGAGCAGGAGTTGGGCAAGCGCGTCAAGGAAGGAGACTTTGCCGCACGTGAGCGCATGATTGAGGCGAACCTGCGGCTGGTCGTCAGTATGGGCAAACGGTACATCAATCGGGGACTTCCGTTCTCGGATCTCATTGAGGAAGGCAACATCGGATTGATCAAGGCCGTCGAAAAGTTCGATTACTCGCGCGGCTTCCGGTTCAGCACGTACGCGGCCTGGTGGATACGCCAGTCCATCGAGCGGGCCATTATCAACCAAGGCCGTCTCATTCGGCTCCCGGTCCATGTGGTGGAACGCTTGAACCGATACCTTTCGGAAGTCGAACAGTTGGTGCAGGAACTGGGTCGGGACCCAAGGCCGGATGAGATCGCAACTCGCATGAACATTCCGGAAGAGGAGGTCACGGAGCTGAAGCAATTGATCCGGACCACCTACTCACTGGACAGTCCAATCAGCGATCGGGCGGACACGTTTCTCCGTGACGTGATCGAGGACCCGATGGGGGTCTCTCCTGCGAACACCGCGGAGGGGGTGCAGCGGCGGGAGGATATCATGGAATGGGTCAAAGGCTTGCCGGAGAGGGAGAAACGGGTGATCATTCTCCGGTTCGGGCTTGACGGAGGCGAGGCCCAGACCTTGGAAGAGATCGGTCGCAATCTTGATCTCACGCGCGAGCGTGTCCGGCAGATCGAGACCGCGGCTTTGGGGAAACTTCGTGAGGCCATCGAAAAAAAGACCATGAAGCAGGATGACCTGCTCTAGAAAGGTTGGTCACCTATGGATTACAAAGCGCTCATTCGTGAAGTGCCGGATTTTCCCAAACCGGGGATCCTGTTCTATGACATCACCACCTTGCTCAAGGATCCGCACGCCTTCCGGAACATTCTGGACGACCTCACGCGCCGGTATCGCGGCAAGCAGATCTCGAAAATCGTCGGGATCGAGTCCCGCGGGTTCATTCTCGGGAGCCCCCTCGCCTACCAGCTTGGAGCGGGGTTCGTCCCGGTGAGAAAGCCGGGGAAGCTCCCTGCCGACAGTTTCGAGGTCAAGTACAATCTGGAATACGGGTCCAATTCGCTCGCCATCCATCGCGATGCCATCGCGATCGGCGAACGGGTCTTGATCGTGGACGATCTCCTCGCCACCGGCGGGACGGCCGCCGCCACCGTGCGCCTGGTTCGACAACTCGGTGGGGAGATCGTCGGCCTTGCCTTTCTTGTTGAATTGGCGGCTCTCAAGGGCAGGGATAAACTCAATGGCTGCGAGATCCATTCCATGATCACCTATTCGTAGCCCTCATTCGCCGTCCTTTCCGGACACACGCCCGCCCTTCGCGTCATCGCTGTTCCGAGGGTCTTGTCAAACCGGGGATCCCGTGTTATGAATACCCGGCTTTTTTCAAAATGTGCCTACAAGGAGGGGATTGCGCGACATGCCAGCTAAGGTCAAGAAGAAAATGAGGGCGAAGAAGACGGCATCAGTGAAAAAGGTGTCGGCGAAGAAGAGCGCGAAGCGGCCGCCATCCGATACCACACGTCCCTCGCTCGGCGCACGGTCTAGCGGGTCGAGGACCGAAGCGGCATCGGGTGATGGGAAATTGTCAAAGGTGAAACAGGTTCGCCGTCGGGAGTTTTTGTACCGCATGTTGACGACAAAACGTCAGGAGGTTCTGAAGGAGATCGGAGACGTGATCGGGCAGTCTTTAACGAACGATCAGCAGCGCCGTCTGGAATCCGCAATGGATGTGGGGGATCAGGCGCTGATGGATCTGGAACGCGAAATGGGGATCTCCCTGCTGGAGATGCGGAATCGGAAGAGACAGCTGATTGACGAGGCATTGTCGAGGCTGGATGAAGGCACGTACGGCGTGTGTGCCGAGTGCGGGGTCGAGATCAGTGAAAAGCGACTGGCGGCGGTTCCGTTTGCCAAGTTGTGTGTCGACTGTCAATCACGGCAAGAGCTGTTGGAGAAGATTGAGAAGGAAGAGGAACGCGAGTAAGACATGAGACCTTGGTGTCACCGCAACCTATTTGCCCCTCTCCCCATCAGGCGGCCTCGGATCGAGCTTCTCTGAACCGTGCTGTGATGAAGGCCGTGGTGCTGGCCAGCGGCGGGCTCGATTCCACGGTGACGGCCGCCATCGCCAAGCGAGACGGGTTTGCCATTCACCTGCTGACGATCAGCTACGGGCAGCGCCACCGGGTTGAGGTGGAACGAGCGCGGCAGATCGCGCGAGCGTTAGGAGCGGCGGACCACCTCGTCCTGGACGTGGACCTTCGGCGCATCGGGGGGTCAGCCCTGACGACTGACCAGCCGGTGCCGAAGGATCGTTCCGAAGCCGAGCGAGGGAAGGATATTCCGCCGACCTATGTGCCGGCGCGCAACACCATTTTTCTCTCGCTCGCATTGGCCTACGCCGAAACTCTCGGAGCGTCGGTGATCTATTTCGGGGCCAACGTGCTTGATTACTCGGGCTACCCGGACTGCCGGCCTGAGTATCTGAGAGCCTTCGAGCAGGTGGCCCGCCTGGGAACGCGAGCGGGCGTTCTGGGGACCGGCGTCGAGGTCCGGGCGCCGCTGCTGCAGATGGCGAAGGCGGAGATCATTCGGACTGGCGCGTCCCTGGGCGTTCCCTTTCATCTAACGCATAGCTGCTATGATCCTGCGCCGGATGGGATCGCGTGCGGCCGATGCGACAGTTGTCGCATCCGGCGCGAAGGGTTCCGGGCCGCGGGAGTCGTCGATCCCATCTCTTACGTGGACATGTGAGCCGGAGGCATGACCATCTCTCCCGAAGAGTTTTTCATGTATCTGACGATCGCGCTGATCGTCCTCATTCCGCTTTCGGCCAGGCTGTACCGCTACTTGACGATGAAGCAGGTGAAACGCATGGTGCGCGAGCAGTTTGGTCAGGAAGCGCGGCGGGATGGGCAGGACCATCAAGAAAAGAGGTGAGAACCATGTCGAGCGTGCGCAACAAGCCTCTCCTGCGGTGGTACATAGGCCTCTCCGGGCTGTTGCTGGTCTGCCTGTCGGTCGGGGAAGGCGTTGCGAAGCAGGACGCGAAACGGGTCCCGGCCGAGTTCCTGAAAGGGGAGGCCAAGTTCAACGCCAACTGCGCCCGCTGCCATGGCGAGCAGGCCAGAGGCACGGCGCAAGGCCCGCCGCTCGTCCACAAGATCTATGAGCCGAACCATCATGGCGATTTCGCGTTTCAGCGTGCGGCGGCGAACGGCGTGCGCGCCCATCATTGGCAATTCGGCGACATGCCGAAGATAGAAGGCGTGACGGCAGATGACGTTGAGCAGATCATCAAGTATGTCCGGTGGCTGCAACGCGAGGCAGGCATCATGTAGAGCAGGCGATCCGGCAACTCTTTTTCTCTTCCTTTTGCCTTCACAACGCAAGCTGTTCTGACCCGCCGCATTCCCGCAATTATTCAAAGGGTTGGCAGGCGGTTTGACACCGCGCTCCGGTTCTTCATAAGCTGAAATAACATCCGAGCACTTTTGACGTTCGTACTTCAGGTAAGGGACGTCTCTCAAAAAATTCTGGGCGGACCCTGTGTGGACCGGCCCGTAACCAGGAGGGAACTGATGAGAGGATCAGTGGGAAAATTCGCCACGATTGTGGGGGCGCTCTGTCTGCTGCTGACGACTTCCGGCTGTATCTTGGCGGCCATTGAGGCCGGTCACGAAGGAGTGCTGGTCGAGAAACCGTTCTTCTTCGGCCATGGTGGGGTGGATCCGGTTCCGACCACGACCGGACGGATCTATTTGGCCCCGACCACCGAGTTGATCGATGTGGATATCCGCCCCATCCAGCACTCGGAGCATTTCGACATCATCTCGCAGGAGAACGCGCCGGTCTCCTTCGATGCGTTTCTGATCGCCAATGTGATTGAAGGGAGAACGCCCGAGTTGGTCGCTCGGTTCGGTCCCAACTGGTACGTCAATAACGTGAAGGAGGCATTCCGGACCTTTGTCCGTGAGGAGGTGCAGAAATATCCCCTCTTTCAACTCACGACTGATCCGGGCACCCGTGCCAGGCTGCAGGATGCCGTTGAGCATGAGGTGAAGACCAAGCTCATTGGGAAACAGAATATCCCGGTTCTAGTGAACCGGATCGTGATCGGGAGCATTCTGCCCCCGAAAACTGTGTTGGACCAGACGGTCCAGACCATCGTCCAGGAACAGCGGAAGATCACGATGGCTGAATTTCAAAAGGCGGAGGAGGCCCGGGAGAGAGCGGAGAGACAGCGGGGAATTGCGGACAGGGCCTACCGGGAGCATCTGGGGCTGACCGCCCCCGAGTTTGTGGATCTCAGACGGATCGAAGTTCAGAAGGAAATTGTGCAGCATGTGCCCAACTCGAACTTGACCATCATCATGGGCATGGAAAAGATTGGTATCAACCTGCCGCCGGTGTCCGCTAGCCAATAAGCGGGCCATCCGGCAGGACAAGCAGGGCAAGTTACGTGTGAGGAATCGCGGTTACCCGTAGGCAGGGGGTTCGAGTAAGCCTCCTGCCTTAGAACTGTTGCAGCACCGCTTCGATCTGCTGCATGAGCTCTTTGAGGCGACGCTTGGCTTCTTCGGACTCTGCTTGGGGCTTGGGCTGTGCCTCCACGTCGGTGGCGATCACCGCTTTTTCTGTCTCGAGTCGCGCAGGAGTCTCGGCTTGCCGGCTCCGGCCTTTCGGACGCTGCTGCTCTCGCTCTATCTTCAGCTTGAGGAGCTCGTTCCGCGTCTCCCGCCAGTCCCTATCGGTCCGCTCCAGCTGGCTTCGCGTGTCCCGCAGGGTGGCCTCGAGTTCCTCAATCCGATGTTTCAGCTGCTTGCTGGTGAGAGCCAGTTCTTGTGACCGTCGTTGCTCATTCTGATACAGCAGCTTGGCGTTCTCCGCGTTGCTTTTCGCCAGCTCATAGGTGCTGCTGCTCACGCACGCAGTTTGGGCTGCCGCGACCAATCCACCCAGGACTGTCATGATTGCAAGGTGAGTGCTCCAGGTATTCATAACCACCTCCTCTGGAAACCGGTGTGGTCACTGTCTCCCCGCGACAGTTTCATGCTAACACGCAGGACTGTGAGGCGGCAATCGGGCGAAACGCCGTTCTGCCTTGGTTTGTCAGGCTCCGAGCCAGCCGGCCAACAGCAACCCGGCCATGGCGGCCATTCCTCCTGCCAATGAGAGGATGAAACCGATCCCGCCCAGCAGAAACCACGGCTTGATCCGCACCAGTTCCTCACTGGACAAATTAGGATGCAACTCGACCGGTGACATCCACCACTTGGGCGGGAGCGTCATCTTGCGGGCCAGTAGTCGATACAGGACAACGTGATACCACAGCCCGGTCGGGAGGCCTGTTCCCAGTCCCACCGCCAGTCCCAACAATCCCAACTCCGTCATCAATTGGGGGGTCATCACGGTGGTGACGACGCCCACGATTCCCACTGCCAGCAGAGTCGAGCACACCAGGATGATTTCGAGCATCGCACCGATTGTACTTGAATCGGCCGGATGGATGCCAGGTTCCTTGACTTGACGGAGCCTTGTTCCTAGACTCAGCTCATCATGGGTGAACGAAGCGAGCAGGAACTCTTGAACGATCTCGCAGAGCGGTACGGGATCGCGTCCGACTATTACGACTATTGGGGACATCGTCACCCGACCTCAGACCAGACCAAGCGGGCGATTCTGGCTGCGATGGGTGTGCAAGCGTCCACCGCGGACGACGTGCAGCGTGCGCTGGCCGCCTATGAGGAAGCTCCTTGGCGCCGGTCCTGCGACCCTGTCATGGTCCGGCCGGCCGATGGAAATGTGGGACTGTGGTCGTTTCGCGTGCCGGTCGCGGTGGGAGCGGATCAGGAGGTGCGGATTCTCTGGGAGGTCACGGATGAGTCCGGCCATCGTCGGTACAGTGGTGAGGCCGGCCCTGGACTGGTTCCTGCCGAGACCCGCACCGTGGATGGGGAACGCCGCGCGCGCTTTGAATTACCGGTTCCCTCCGGACTGACCACCGGCTATTACGACCTCACGGCGCGCGCCATCGTCCTGACACGATGCGCGGAGGGCACGCTCCGCCTGATTCTTGTTCCTCCCCAGTGCTATGTGCCGCCGCAGTTTCACCAAGGGGATCGCATCTGGGGGGTGGCGCTCCAGCTGTATGCGCTCCGGTCGGCGAGAAACTGGGGGGTGGGGGATTTGGGGGACCTGGCGGAGTTCCTCACGTGGGCTGCGAAGGATCTGGGAGCCGGCGTCATCGGGTTGAATCCCCTTCATGCGCTGAAAAACTCGCGCCCGTATTATATCAGCCCGTATTCACCGGACAGTCGGCTCTACCTGAATGTGCTGTACCTGGATGTGGAGCGCATTCCGGAGTATGCCGAATCCATGGCCGCGCACCAGCTTATGGAAGAGGGCCGCTTTCGCTCCAGGCTGGAGGCCATGAGAAAGAGCGACGAGATCGACTACGACCAGGTGGCGGGTGCGAAACGGACCGTGCTGGAAGCGCTCTTCAAGACCTTTCAGGAACGGCATTGTGCCTGTCAGGGCAACGCCCTGCAGCCCTTGACGGAACGCGGACGGGCTTTCGAGCAGTATGTCCGAGAAGAGGGCGAACTCCTGGAGATGTTCGCGCTGTTCCAAGCGCTTTCGGAAGAGCTCCGCCTCACTCACCCACAAGCCTGGGTCTGGCAAGAGTGGCCGGAGGCTTACCAACATCCACAATCGCCCGCTGTGACCGCTTTTCGAGCTGGACAGCAGGTGCGTATTCGGTTCCATCAGTATCTGCAGTGGGTTGTCGGCGAGCAGTTGAGGCAGGTGGCTGGGCAGGCGCGCGAGTTGGGGATGCCGATCGGGCTCTACCATGACCTGGCCCTCGGGAGCGATCGATCCGGCAGCGATGCTTGGGTCTTTCAGGATGTCTTTGCGCCGAAAGCTGATGCCGGTTGTCCTCCGGACGCCTTCGCGCTGGAAGGGCAGAACTGGGGACTTCCGCCCATCAACCCAGTGCGTCTACGCGAGAGCGGGTACCGGATGTTTATTGAGCTGCTGCGCAAAAATCTCAAATACGGAGGCGCGCTCAGGCTCGACCACGTCATGGGGCTCTTCCGGCTGTTCTGGATCCCGCGCGGGATGCCGGCCTCCGCTGGGGCCTATGTCCGTTACCCCGTGGAAGATCTCCTGGGTATCCTGGCCTTAGAGAGCGTGCGCCATCGCGCAGTCATTGTCGGGGAGGACCTTGGGACCGTACCGGACTCGGTGCGCGCGCGACTGGCGTCGGCCCGTGTGTTATCGTACCGGGTGTTCTACTTTGAACGGTGGGATGACGGCAATTGGAAGGCGCCGGCTGCCTACCCGGCTCAGGCCATGGCCGTTGTCGCCACCCATGACCTCCCCACGTTGGCAGGCTTCTGGACCGGGCAGGACATTGAGATTCGTTCCAAGCTGGGGCTCTATCCCGATGAAGGAGCACGACGGCGGGCGCTGGAACAACGACAGCGGGAGAAATCGGGCGTATTGCGCGCGTTGAACAGTGAAGGGTTGTTACCGTCTGGGCTCACGGAAGATCCAGCGTCGGCGCCGGAGATGACGCCGGAACTCTGCCGGGCGATTCACGTCTATTTGGGACGCACGCCGTCCTGGGTAGTATTGGCGAGCTTGGAAGACGTGTTGGGGGAAGTGGCGCAGGTGAATGTGCCCGGCACGGTCGACAGCTACCCGAATTGGTCCCGGAAGACCGCGCTCACCCTGGAAGATCTTCGGGAGGACCCCAGGCCACATCAACTCGCGGCCATGCTGAGGGAACCCCGCGGTTTAAAGAAATGAAGATGGCCGGACCCTTGTCAGCGTCGCGGGCGTTGTTTCGGAGGCTCCCTCAAGTCAAGTGGCGCCATGTGGCATCGTTCTTTTGGCCCGTCGGGACGGTGACCGGCATGAACAAACACGCAGTGGTGCTGGGCGTATCGGCTTCCGTGTTCCTGCTGATCGTGATCGCGGAGATGGCGGCTCCCGCCAACGTCGTGGTGGCCTACGGCTATGTGCTCCCTATTTTGCTGATTGCCACGGCCCGGAATCGCCGCGTGATGTTTCTGACCGTTGCGTTGTGCATCCTGGCCACGTACGTCGGGTTACTGAGGCCGACGAAGCCGGGGAGGTTTGTGTCCGCCGTCATCAACCGGAGCGTCGTGGTCGGCGTGCTGGTGGCCGTCGCCTATTTTGCAATGACCCGGGAGGAACGTAAGGCCAGGGAGGAAGCGGCGCGCGCTGAATTGGCGCTCCAAACGGAGAATTTATTGAAGGCCAACACGCAGTTGGCTGAGATCAGGGATGCGCTGAATCGTTCTGAACGGCTTGCTGCTGTCGGGCAACTGGTGGCATCCGTCGCCCACGAAGTGGGCACGCCGCTGCACTCCATCGCGTGGCACGTACAAGCACTGGCCGAGGAGCAAGGGATCACCTCCGACATGCGCAAACGGATCGATGTGATTGACTCACAGATCAGCCGGGTTGTGCGGATCATCCAGGACCTCCTGTCCTCAACGCGACAGCGGAAGCCGACACCGGCATGGCTTCCGGTGGAGTGCTTGGTTCAGCCGGTGGCGGCCTTGATGGGGCCATCCTTTGTCGGAAAGGGAGTGGCGCTTCGAGTCGAACTGGGCTCTGCGCCGCCTTCCATACGTGGAGATGTGGAGCAGTTGCAGCAGGTGCTTCTGAACCTCCTGGCCAATGCGCTCGCGGCGACGAGTACCGGCGGAGAGGTCCTGGTTTCCGTCGGGCGCTGGGTGGCCACGCCGGAGGAATTGGAGTCACGCCACCGGACCGGCGAGACGCCTATCGAGCAGTTCGTGACGTTGACCGTTCGCGATACGGGATGCGGCATGCCCACGGAGCATCTCACGTGTGCGTTTGAGCCGTTCTTTACCACCAAGGCGATCGGAGACGGCACCGGCTTGGGGCTCTTTCTCAGCAGAGAGATTATCGCTGCCCATGGGGGCTCCCTCTCGATCGAGAGCGAAGTCGGGAAGGGAACGACGGTGGTGATCGCGCTCCCAAGCGCCGCGAACTGAATTCAGGGACGGGGCATGGCCACTGACGCGAAGATCCTGGTGGTAGACGACGACGCGGTCGCGCGCGATCTCCTCGTGGAGGCGTTGCGGAAAGAGGGTTATGACGTGGAGGCGGTGGCCAGCGGCGGCGACGCGATCGCGCGGGGCCGCCAGAAGGCGTTTGATCTCGTCCTGACGGATATTCGACTGGGTTCGGTGGATGGCTTCGCGGTGCTACGGAATTTCAAGCAAGGCAGTCCGGACATCTGCATCGTGCTCCTGACCGCCTTCGGGTCCATGGAAGGCGCGATCGAAGCGATCAAGCAGGGCGCGTTTGACTACCTCGCCAAGCCGTTCAACAGAGAGGAGATCCGGCTCGTCGTGCGACGAAGCCTCGAGCATAGCCGTCTCGTGCGCGAGAATGCCAGGTTCAGGGAGGAGCTACGCGAGCGCCAGGAGTGGTCACAACTCGTCGGCAGCAGTCCGCCGATGCTGGAGGTGTATAAGCTGGTGGCGCGTGTCTCGGGTGGAAAAAGCACGGTGCTGCTGGAGGGAGAAAGTGGGACCGGCAAGGAACTCATCGCGCGCGCGATCCATTCGAACAGTCCGCGCCGTGACCAGCCGTTTGTCCCAGTCAACTGCGGCGCCCTGGCGGACGCGTTACTGGAATCCGAGATGTTTGGGCACGAGAAAGGTGCGTTCACCGGCGCGACCGGCCTCAAACAAGGGTTGTTCGAAACCGCTCACGGCGGGACCCTGTTTCTGGATGAGATCGGGGATATCGGCCCGGCGCTTCAAGTCAAGCTCCTGCGCATCATCCAGGAACAGGAAGTCCGACGCGTGGGAGGAACCGCCTCCTTCAAGGTTGACGTCCGAGTCATCGCGGCCACGAACCACGACCTGGCCGTTCGAGTGAAGGAAGGCCGCTTCAGAGAGGACCTCTATTATCGCCTGAACGTGGTGCGGATCGTGCTCCCTCCCTTGCGGGAACGGCGCGAGGACATCCCTATGCTGGCTCATCATTTTTTGCAGAAGTTCTGCGGAGGGAATGCGCACTCGATCAAGGGATTCGTTCCTGAGACCTTGGAGCTCCTCCAACAGTACCACTGGCCGGGGAATGTGAGGGAGTTGGAAAACGCCATCGAGCGTGCCGTCTCGCTGGGCCATGGGCCGTTTATCTTGCCGGGAGATCTCCCAGTCGCCATTAGAAACACCGGAACGGTGCCCTGGGATGAGAAAGCTGCGAGAAGGGGCGAGCACGAGGAGGCGCTGATGACGTTGGATGAGGTGGAGAAACAATACCTGATAAAGGTTCTGCGGGAGACCGGTGGCAACAAGGTTCGTGCCGCCAAGATTCTGGGGATCGATCGGCGAACCCTCTACCGGATGGCGGAACGGTTCGGGTTGGTATTGGCAGAGGAAGGCACGGAGTGAATGAAGCCCTACAAGAGGCCGAGCGCGTTCTTGATTAATCGGAGCTGGGTGGCCGCGCTCTGGGGCAGCGGCGTTTCATACGCGCGCCAGGATGAAAAGAGGCTGTCTTTGCCTTCATGAGCGACCCGTATCGCCAGATGGGTCGTGGTGTCGTTCTCCGGTGTCATGGTGACGTCCACGCGGCTACGGCTGACACCGAACCTGTACCGAAGCAACCAATCCCATGGGCTGTTGATTTCCTGCCGATAGCCGGTGCGAATGACCTGCGACGAGTCCTCCTCGTTGCGAACTGAGTAGCCTCCGCTCAACAGGACCTGAATCACCGCGGATCTGACCTGGTCCTCGGATGCAGCCAATAGAGTCTCCACGCTGTCCAGACTCTCCTGGGCCCGGATCGTCGAGCACCCGACCAGGAGTGCAACCACTCCTACCAGCCTGAGGATTCCTCGCATCGTGTCCTCCGCCCGTGCCTCGTTATGTCTTCAGTCTGTAAACCAGATGCGTGTCGGTTTGCGCGACGCCCTCGATCGCGTGGATCTTCGTGAGCACCAGCGTGGTCAGGGCATCCTGATCCGAGACTTCAACCACGGTAAAGATGTCCGGCTTTCCCCAGCAGGGATCAATGGTCTTAATTTCTTTGATCTCCGACAACGCCCTGACCACGTTGATGGTCTGTCCAGGCAACACGTTGATCAGGACATAGGCACGATCGGACATGAAAGTTGCTCCCTCGCTATTTCGGTGAAATCAGGACCTCAATGTGCCTTCCATCACTGACCTGTGTCAGATCAGCTTCAAGCCGACGAGGGTTTCCGATTCGGCCCTCAGGATCGTAGATGAAATGGAGCAGGATTTTGCAGTCCGGGTGGGCGGCGTATCGCTGGGAATCATGGCTTAATTGATCAGCGATTTCTCGCGCCCCCAATCCTTGTCTCGTCTTTTTGACCACGATCACGATGCCTTCCCGTTTCAATACGAGGTCCATGCGGCTGGTGCCGGCCGCATAACTCGGCGTCCACTCTTCGGTCCTGATGTCGTCAAAGTCGAGGTATAGCAAGGCCTGCACCACGTCCCGCACATCGTGCTCGTCCTCCACTTCGAGCGTGGCGCGGTATTCGCCTCGTTGACGAAGCTGTCTCGCCACCGTATGAAATCGTGTGCAGACCTTTCGGATGATCTCAAGCGCGAGCAATCGTTGATCGTCTGTGGCGCTCGCGCTGTCCGTGCGGCTTCCCGATTCTCTGGCCACCGGGCGTGAGACCGGCGGGGGAGGAGCGGCAGCATAACCGCCCGTAGAAGGAACCGGCGGAATAGAAGCGGCAGGAGCAGGTATCGGCCGAGAAGGACGAGCTTGAGGGTTTGGCAATGGCCCAGGAGGGACCGGGGAAACAGGCGTGGGTGTCGGGGTGGACGCCTCGACCTGACTGCTTGGCGCCGCCGCCGAGGGGCTTTTCGCAACGCCGGTCATCTCGAGAATCTTGTCCTCGAGGCGCGCGATCAGCCCTTCGAGCATCGCAAGCGCTGCCGCGATTTCGGTTTTGGTCGTGGACTTGATGCGATAATGCTGATGTTCATGGTACTCTGGCGAGTGTGTGCCGAAGATTTCGCGGATCGTCTCCTTGATCTGAACCTCGGCCGTGGCTCTCAACGCGTCACGGTAGGGGATTCCTTCTTTCTTCAGCTCTTCAACCTGGGTGATCCGCCCGCGCAGTTTGGCAATCCCTTGGTTGATCTCGTCAACGGACACAAACACCTTTCCACGGATGGGCTGTTCGTGTGGCTTACTCTTGGCCATAGCGGCTCCTCACCGTCTGGGTCACGTTCGCGACAAGCAGTGTATCACGAATGCGGCATGAAATCTTGCACGCGTTGGTTCACCGCAAGCAAGTGCGGTGAGGAATCTGTTGGTCTCATCCTGTTAACGCGTTGATCAGTTCTCGGAACTCCGGGTACCGCCTTGTTAGGGTGTCCCGCCGCCCCGGTTCGTAGTCAGCCACGTCGAATCCGGGCGACATCGTCGTACCCAACAACGCAAACGTCCCGCCGGGCGCCAGCCGTGCCCCTTGCCAGATCCCTTTCGGAACGATGGTTTGAGGATGCATCCCATTCACGATATCCGGCCCGAGCGTGATCAGTTTCCCGGTACCATCGGGGAACAGTTGCAACATTTCGACCGGATCGCCGGAATAAAAATGGAAGATTTCGTCTGTCTGCAGCCGATGCATGGCGGAGCAAGTGTCGGGTGTGAGCAGGTAGTAGATGGCCGTTGCCAGCGGGCGGGCTCCTTGATAGCGATCAGGAAGCGCATCCTTCTTCACGACGTCCGGGGACCGGTACGTTTCCACGTAGTACCCCCCTTCCATCGGGAGCCGCTTGAGCCGAAGCAGTGCCTTGATTCGATCGACCGTGGTCATCGCGATCTTTCGTCGTCCAGCCTGCCAAGCAGACACCGAGGTGGAGAAGACTCCGGCCTCCTTCACTGCACTCAGGCTGGCGACCAGGTAGTTCAGGGGGAGGGGCGTACGGGCCTGTCACCGTTCTCCACTCATGGCGGGAATCGGCTGCCGCTCGCAGAGCTGCGCGATCATCTCAGGAGGCACCGCGTACAAATCGGTTTCTTCCCCGATTCCCTTCAATGCGAGCGCCTTGGAGGGCAGGCCGTCCGGCAGCACTCCTCGCTTTCGAGCCAGGGCATAGGTCCGCCGCGAGAGTAAAAGGCCACCGGGTTCAGCCGCGCTTTCTAATCGCTGGGCCTTGTTGACCTCGGGACCGATCACCGTGTAGTCCCAGAGGAACTCGGTGCCCAGGTTCCCGACCGTCACGACGCCGGTGTTGATGCCGATTCGGACCAAGTGCGTCTCTTGGCCCTGACTGATCCAGCGGGCATTCAGTTCCGCCATTTTCTTTTGCATCTCGAGGCCTGCGCGTACGGCATTGGCCGCGTGACACTCCACCCGCTCCTCTTCCGCCTCTTCTCCCCCTCCTTCGGGCTCGGCATCGCCGAAGAAGGCCATGATGCCGTCCCCCATGTATTTGTTCAGGGTACCACCGTTCGCACGCAAAATGACCGTCATCGCCGTCAAAAAGTCGCGCAGGACCCGTTGAATCAGTTGCGGGTCCGCCCGCTTGCAAAAGGCCGAAAAACCCTGGATGTCGGCGAAGTACACGGTCAGTTCGCGCGCATGCCCCTTGAGGAGGTCGGGAATCTTTCCAGGGCTTTCTTTAATCAACTGAATCGTCTGGGGCGGGAGGCAGGCGCCCAGGGCGGTCTGGAACCGCTCCCGCTCCCGGCTCACCATGAAGAGGCGCGCCGTGAGCAGGAGGACGAGCCCAGTCGTGAGCGCCAGGATAGGCTGCGCAGCGGGAAGGAACATTCCCCGACGGTTGAACCAGCTCTGCAAGACGACGAGGTAGGCGCCCAGCACGATGGCGTACGTGGGGATGATCACTCCCGGTCCCCCAACCAGGGCTGCCGCGGTCAAAATCAGGATCGGAATGGTCAAACACAGAGACGCCTCGCCGGTCGTAGTGTCGCGCAGGAACTTCTGAGTGAGAAGCATATTGAGCAGGTGCAAATGAACCTCGCTGGTCGGGAAATCATGGTCCATCGGTGTCGCCACGCGGTCGCCGGATCCGGTGGTCAGGTTGGAGAGCACGACCGACTTATCCTTGAATCGGGCAAGCAATTGGGCTCTGCCTTCTGCCGACTTCATCTGGTCGAGGATCCAGCTATACGGGTAGTGAATGAAGCGCGTGCCCCACGGCCCGGCGTAGTTGATCCAGGTCCACCCTTGGGCATCGATGGGAATCACCACCTCACCCGCCACGCGGGACTTGAAGCGGATCGCCTGACCGCGCTCGATGGTCACTGAAGCGAGGTCGACATCCAGGCTGCGAAAGGCGGCAGTGAGGGATATCGCGGTCACAAACCCGCCCTTGGTGGCGTAGACGGGTCGAAATCGTCGCAGGACGCCGCCCCGGTCTGGAATACGAAGAATGTGGCCGAGGCCTGCGGCTGCCTGGGTCAAGGCAGGGAGCGGCAGTGTCAGGTCACCCACGCCTGAGATCTCTCCTTTGCCTTCGACCCCTGCCTGGATCAGATGCTGGGGCGCCGCTAACCGGAAAGCCTCGGTGCTCTGCTGCTCCGGTACAAGGTTGAACACGGCGGGATAGATGACAATGCCTGCGCGACGAGTCGCGTCTACGAGGGCCTTATCTTCGGCAGGGTCCCGGACGGGATGGTCGAAGAGCAAATCCACCATGACGGCGTGCGCCCCGGCTTTTCTGAGAAATTCGAACACTTGCGCATGCACGCGGCGATCCCACGGCCAGCGACCGAACCCGTATTCACGCGCGGCGCGGTCATCGTAGTCGATGGCCACCAGGTTGTCGGATTTCTCTTTCGAAGGATCGGATGAGACGGCGATCGGAGGACGGAACCGGAAACGCAGATCCACCGCCCAGTGTTCAAGCGGTTCAAGCAGGGTAGGCCAGGCGAGGTTCAGGAGGAGAGGAATCGCAAAGGCCACGGCGCCGCAGGCCAGCAGCATCGCGACGTGGGCCGCTTTCAGGTCGCGATGGAAGAGTCGCTTAATCCCTTTGGCGAGAGTTCCGGTGGTTGCAAGAACTTTGGTTCTGACTAGATGAAGGAAAGGCGCTGTCCTGTTTGCAAGAGTTTCGACGGCTGGAAGAATCTTGGTTCTGGCTAGGTGCAGGAAACGCGTTATCCCGTTCACGACAGTGTCGGCGGTTGGGAAAACGTGGCTGGCTAACCGCCCGTGCCTCCGATAGCAGGCGGTTTCGACGGCATGGGCGGTAACAAGGGATCCTCGGACGAAGCAACCGGCGGCTTCTGAGCCGGCTTTTTAGTGGTTGCCGTTGTGGGCTTCTTCTCTTTCCGAGGCTGCTGTTTTTCTGCCTGAGTGGCGTTCTCTTCAGACGCCGGCTTCTTCTCTTCCACGATCTGCGCCGGCACCGACTTCCGTTCCCGTATGGGCGCCGGCTTTTTCTCCAGCCCTACCGACCGTTGGACTTCTTTAGGTTTGCTCTCTTGTGGCGGTTGAGGCTGCACCTTTGCCGGAAGCGGTTCCTCTTTGGGGGCGGCGCCGAAGCCTGGTCCGGCGGCGCACCCGCTGAACTGGAGCAGGAAGAAACCAAGGGGAAGGAATGCGATCAGGTGGAGGAGGGACCCCTCCCTGCGCCGCCGGTCGTTCTCGCGCCACCTTGGCCAGTCCATCGTATGCTCATGCACCGAATGACAGATTGCCGCACTGACCCTTCCGTCTGCTGCATCCCGCCAGGGCTGGGACGACTGATCATCATGATTCTAACGGGATCGATGATACCCCAAAGCGTAGGACTGCACAAGGCGTTTTGATTTTCTACCCTCTTGCTCCATCCACGGCCGGCGGTTTCGACGGCAGAGGCGGCGCCGATGGAGCCTCAGATGGAGAGAGGTGCTCCTTCTGGCTGGGCTGCTTTTCGGTCGCCGCCGGGAGTTTCTTCTCCTTGCGGGGACGCTCCATCGTCGGCTGCAATTCGAACGAAGGTGGTTCCTCACTTCGGGCGGCTCCATAACCTGGCCCGTACGCGCACCCGGCACACTGGAGCAGGATGAAGCCAATGGAAATGAGTGCCTCCCGCCAGCTTGGCTTATCCATTGTCGATTCTCACCTGAATGAGGCCCCAAATCCTACTCCCGGAGCGTGAAAAGTACAGTAAAAAAACAATTCCTTGAACTTTATGGCTGGAGGAGAAGAAATCTGGAGGAGAAGAAATGAGGTCGAAACGGAGAAGGGTAGGCCCTTACATGCCCCCCGAATAGTAACGCAACACGTCCGAAAGGGACAGGATACCGATGATCGTCTCGTCCTCGGTCACCGCCAGATGACGGATTGCCTTCTCGTTCATCAGGCGTACGGCTTCCACCATCGGTTCGCTGTCCTCGATCGTGAGGACCGGCTTGCTCATGCAGGTCTTGACGGTCGTGGTCTTGGGATCCAGCCCGCGCGCGACGGCCTTCCGGCTCAAGTCCGTATCCGTGATGATGCCGATATAACGGCGACCGTCGTCCACCAGGAGCGAGCCCACTTTCCACTTTTGAAGCAGTCGACCCGCCTCCTTAATGGTCGTCTCGGCGTGCACGCTGCGCACGTCGGTCGACATGTAGTCGGCCACCTGGGGAGAGTAAGCGATCCCGGACCCCGAACGGTATTTGTGTGAATTCGTCGCTCGGTGGGCTTCAAGTTCCGAGATGCAGCTTTCCAGGACGCGTTTGCGTTGCTGGAGACTTTCGCGATCAATGTCCTGGGCGCCTCCTTCCTGGGCCTCTTCCGGCAAATTCACCAGGCTCGCCGCTTCACCAAGCTTGGCATACTCGTACGCCTCCACCATCTCGGAGGCTTCCCCAAACACCTCGCCGATCAACCGCTCGGTTGCCAGGTCAAATTCCTCCAACGAGGGGGTCATCGCCCGCCGCGTGAGAAATGGTTGAAAGCGAGTCAGCTGTTGACGGAGCCGATCAATATCGCGATCGACAAATAAACCACGGGCCAGTCGCGTCTTCGTCCGTTTCTGCATACGGATTCACTCCAAGTGTCCGGAGCAGGATGGCCCTGTTCCGCCTCAACTCTCCATCATTTCAAGTCTGGCATCAAACTCGTGCCCACACTGGGTACAGCGAATGCAATCCCGCTCCAGGGTCACCTCGTCAACCCTGATGCCCATCCCTCCGCAATCGGGACAGCGGGCCAGGTGAGGCTGGTGATCATCTAACGTTTCGTATCGCGCCCCACGAATACAGTACACCGGCTGCCCGTCGAGTTCCCACGGCTTGCCGGCCTTGTCCACCTCCGGTAGGACGATGTAATGGTGCGCAGCATAGTCCTGCAGCGCTTGTGGCGTGGTCAGCCCGTCCTGGATGAGCTTGCCGGATTGGGCATCATACAAGGCGGCTCCCTTCACGATAACTTTGGTCGGTCCCATCACGCACCTCCGGGCTTCAAATCGAGGCTATATCTATGAGTCCATCCTACGGATGTGCACCTGAATTATGAAGAGGTGAAAATCCCGTCGTCAATAGCCTTCTGAATGGGGGCAAGTAATCGGGGTGAGCTAAACAATTTGAGGAGGGAGAGAGCTGAGGGCACGAATGGTAGGCTGCAACCTAGAGCGGCGCGGCGGGTCAAAATGGAAACTTGCCAGAACAGCGTGAAGTTTAGTCCTGAACCTTATGTGCCAGGCTCATGCTCGATCAGGGCTCGCACCTTGCTCCTGGGGGCGGCGAGATCATGCACGTTCTCGGTCTCCTGGCGTTCCTGGTCCGCCCATGGGCTGTCCCCCATGTCACAGAGTCCCTGGAAATGGACCCCTTCTTCCATCGTGAAAATCGGGGTATGGACCTCGCCGATCAGGACGCCGGGTTTGAGAAGCTGCACCTTTTCGGTCGCGGTGACAGCGGCTTTGATTTTCCCGCTGCTGATCAGGGTGCCGGCGGTGATGATGCCCTTGATCACCGCGTGTTCGCCGACCACGAGGATGCCCTTCGTGAGGACTTCTCCTTCAAGGCGGCCGTCAATCCGGACAGTGCCGTCGAAACTGACCACGCCTTTGAAGTCGACGCCTTTCCCCAGGAACGTGAGATTCTCCTCGTCGCCTTGGCCGTCGTGTTTCTTATCGTGTGATTCCCACATGAAGAGCTCCTTGTGATTTCGACCTGCGCGGCATCATCGTCATCCACCTGTTACTGAGCCGTGATGATTCAGTAACGGGCAACATCCATGCCTCATATAGTGCAGAAGGAAACAGTGAACGAATCCATGATCTTGAGAAACTCGGCAATCACTCGACTTCCCGATCAGTGTATGGGCCGGCATACACTGCAGGGGCAATAATGCCAGAGTGACACAGTGAAAGATGGCCATTATCGGGAGGAAGACTAGAACATCACTCGATACTCCTCTCCCGAGCTCGTTTTGGCGACACCAAACCCGTGACCCGTCCAGTCAGTCGAAAAGACAATCTCGATCACCGTCCCCGTTGATCCAGTTAAGCGCGCATATCCATATGCACGTCCGCTGGTGTTGGTGCCCATCAGAGCACCGAGGTTCGATCCCCAAAACAGGGATCCTTCGCCTATGGACGCCGTGGTCAGAGGCTCGTATCGGCCTTCCACGACCTCGCCAGAGGGCATCGTCAACGTAACGGTTTGATTCCAGAAGGTTGACGTGCCTTGGATTTGGGTGCTGTCGCTGAGGTTGGTCAGCTGCACGTCGTGGGCGCACCCAGAGAGCGCCACGATGGTGAGGATGGCCGGGGCACAGTGGACAGGCCGCGGGACTCTCATGGATAGCAACCCATCTTCGCCCCTGGTGCCCTCGCGGGTCACGCAGAGGCGTGGGCGATCGCCGTGGGGTTAGCGGGGCTCAGGAAAGAGCCCCGATGATCTTCCGATATTCCGCTTCTGAATAGGCCCTCATCGTGGTCGTCCGGACGTTTCCGGCGGAGCCGATCTTAAGGAGGAATTTCGCTAGCACCTCATCGCTGGGCATCTCAAGAATGATGATGGCGTCGCAGGCTCCTTGGGTCATGTAGAATGCCTTGAGCTCGCCTCCCATCTCCTTCACCGTCTTCTTTGCAGCCTCCAGACGTTTGGGCGAGTCTTTCACGGTCCGAATTCCCTGGTCGGTCCAGTTAATCTGGACGATATACGTCGCCATGGTAGCCTCCCTTGTGTGGGGTGACCTGCTTGCGAGACCCTATGCGCTGCTTTCGGCTGGTGTCATACGTATATCAGTATTGTAGAGGCCGATCGCTTAGGGTCGCGGCCTGCGACCCGGCCCCGGATCGTTCGGCGAGTGGTTCACGACAGTGCTCGTCGTCATAGCGCGGATCGTTGATCCTCAAGCTGACCGGATACAGGGTCAGCTCTTCAGGCGGATAAGGGCGCAGCCAGGGTTTCAAGGCCTCAACCGTGCGGAGGTCGGGATCCAGCCATTGCTGATAATGCCATGGGTTGAGAATGACAGGCATCCGATGGTGGATCGGACGCAGCAGATCGTTCGGCTGGGTGGTGAGGAGGGTGCACGACTCGATCATCTTGCCGTCCCGTGCTTCCCAGCGTTCCCACAGGCCGGCGAACGCAAAGGGTTGACCGTCACGCAGCCGGATATAATAGGGCTGTGCGCGGCGAGCCGACCGCTCCCATTCATAGAAGCCGTCGGCCGGCACCAGACAGCGCCGCTGTCGGAAGGCCGCCCGAAATGCCGGTCGGTCCGAGGCGGTTTCCGCGCGGGCGTTGATCATGGTGATGCCGGTGTGCGGGGCTTCAGCCCACGGGGGAATCAGCCCCCAGCGCAGCAGCGCGCACTCGCGCGTCGTTGAGCCCGGGAGAACGCGAACGGCCGCGACCATCTGACTGGGCGCGATATTGAAACGGGGAATCAAAGGCGGGCATTCCGCGAGCTGGAACGCCTGGGTGAGCGTGTCGGGCCCCGCCGTCAGGCTGTACCGTCCGCACATGGGTTTCTTTCGCCGTCCAGCAATGCCGCGAGGACTATAGCGTGACCGAGCGGGAAAAGCCAGTGCCCTCGCGTCCTTGTTCTGACCCGCACCGAGTGGACCAAATACAGTGGTTCAAGACCGCGAAATAGCTGCTTGGTGTCAGAGGGATGAAAGGGGGTGGGTTATACTCTCCGTGCTGTGCAGGCAGGCCCAGGAAGAGATCAAAAAGTTACACAGCATGCTGCCGCTGTGCTCCTCATGCAAAAAGAACCGTGATGGCAAGGTGCCTGGAGTGAACCGGAGGAATATCTGAAAGCGAATTCGGAGCTGGAGGTTACGCGCAATCCGTATCCGGAGGGCACGGAGAAATGGATGGCCGGCCGTTTGCCCAGCCGTTCGCCGTGACGTTATCCGTGCGTGGGAGCATCCAGCACCTCGCGCACCTTCCGCGCCAAGGCGTCCGGGGCAAACGGCTTCTGGAGAAAAACAGATTCCGGTTGCGTGGCGCCGTAGCGCTTGATGATGTCGCTGTTGTGGCCCGAGATAAAAATGACCCGTGTCTCCGGCCGCATGGCTGCCACCTGCCGCGCCAGCTCGACCCCGTTCATTTCAGCGTGTGTCGTTTGAGGGCGTGCCAGTTTCAGCTTGCCCATTTCAGGCAGCACCACGTCGGTGATCAGCAAATGGATGGGACCCGCGTACTCCCGGGAGACCTGTAGGGCTTCCTTGCCTTGGCCGGCCTCTAAGATTGTGTATCCCCCCTCTTGGAGGTCTCGACGCAGGACAGCCCGCAGGAGTGGATCGTCGTCTACAATCAGAATGGTCTGCGATCCAGGCTTTGCCTCGGCATGCGCGGGGTTGGCGGTGGTCATGGTCGTCATCATCTGAATTCCCACAACTCTATGATTCTACGGTGATAAGTCTAGCACTGAGGCTGGCTCCCAGTGTAAGGGCTGATAGATAAAGGCTTTTTCGTCTCAGGTCGTACCTGTCCGCGCCTTTCACCATGACTCGAAATGAGGATGGGTCTAGCACCCGCAGCTTTTAGGAATTAGCACGGACACTGGATCCCATTGAGCCAGTAGAAGAACCACAAACTCAGCGCGGTTGTGGCGTAGAAGATGATCTTCCCAAGCTTAATCTCCCATTCCGGAACCTGCCGCTCTTCCGAGCCCATCTTGTGAACGGTTGTGTCGCCCATGACTATCCCCCTTTGTAAGGTGGTGGAAAAAGACGATTGACAGGCCAGAACAAGGACGGACATACCTCCTAGGTTCAGAATTAAAATCTTCGGACATTATTATATAGTTGCAGAAGCTGCGCCAGTGAAAATTTCTTAAGGCTTAGGCGGGATCGCAGGGACGGTGGCGAGGGAGCCTGCGGGTCCAAGCCGTGCCTTGTCCGAACCACTGTGAAATTTGGTGGCCCCGACACGAATTGAACGTGCGACACGCGGTTTAGGAAACCGCTGCTCTATCCAACTGAGCTACGGGGCCACGAGCGTTACGATACCGAATGGGTGGGGGAATGTCCAGCCATCTTGGCGGCTCGGTAAACGGGGAAGTTCTGGGGCTGTGCCGGACCAGGACTCGCGCGTGCCGGGTCTGTCCCGGAGCTATTTCCGGTCCGCTTGGTCTCGGGCGCAGCTTTTTTCCGCGATCATGCGCTGGCCAGGGGTGGCGTCCTGAGGAATCCTAGCAAGGCAGGCTTGTAGGGTGTCTTCGACGGAGCCGGCTGCAACGGCTCCGCTTCCTCCTGAGGAAGCAGTGCCGGACACGGGGGACCCGCTGTCCTGTGTGGCGCATGCTCCTGTGAGGATCGCCGCTGCGGTCAGAAGAACCAAGACCCCAGGTCGAACGATCTTCATGGACGTGCCCTCCTTCGTTAATGGGAGCGTCACTATAATGAAGCGGTCAGCAAAAGGCAAGACATCAGGGCGTCGAGGCCTTGTCTTGAGGAGCCTTGGCGATCAGATCCCGCTTGGCGGGAATTTGTGTGAGGATATCAGACCTGGCCTGGTAAATGCCGGTGAGCCCTTGCCCCATGGCATAGACCAATCCGCCCGTGCGCGTGCCCAGGACCAATCGCCCCTTCGTCTTGCCGTCCTTCCCCGTTGCCGTGAACTCCGCGGTCGGAGAGGACAGACCGTAGGGCGCCAGCGGCCCCGCCTGTTTGACAACCCGTAGCTCAGCGGGAAGGTCTGCGACCCGGCTCACCAGTAGCGCGACGGCCTGCTGGTCCAGCTTCTCGTTTGGTTGGTCCTCGAGCACCCATCCGATGTTGGCATGAGTCCGATTCAAGAGCACGTACTGTTCCTCGCGGGTCTTGACGACCAGCCTGGCGATCTCGTCCCGACTCACTCCCAGCAGGCGCTTGTCCTGGAGGGCGAACAACTCCTTGGTCAGGTCTTTGATGGTTGAGGGATTGATCCGGTAAATCGGCGCCTCCGGCGTGGTGCCCGCGTATGCCTCCCCGCTGGCCGGATCGGGCTGAAAGAGCTTCACCGTCTGGTCGGCTCCGGCCACATGCACGGTGATCTTGGCCCCCGGTTTCTTGAGTCGTTTCGCGAGCGCGTCGCGCTGCGGACCCGGATCAATAAACCCCAGGGCCTTCAGCTCTTCGAGCATCATGAGCAGACCCCGGACTTCTGCTTGGTCGGCCTCGGCCTCGATCGGAAAGACGACCTTCCAGCGCTTCTTCTCATCCTGGTTCACCAGGTACAGCACGATCTCGGTCGTGGGATAGGTCAGCCGCAGCCGGTCGACCTGGCTCTGCTCGAACCGCAGCACTTCCTTTTTGCGAAAGGTCTGGACCGTCTTGTTGAGAAAGTCCTTGGGGGCCAGGTCGGTCAGGAGGATTTGCCGGTCCGAATCCCGCATGGCATACAGCGTCGAGGAGATGGGCCCGCTGTCGCCCAGGGACAAGGTCTCACGGCGAGTGCCGGCCGTCACGGTCAGCACGACTGACGGCTTCTCGAGTCCGAAGGGCGCGAGCGCGGCCGCCTTTTCTTCCACCACCCGGGTGACCCTGCCCACCGCCAGCGCCCGAAGCATGGCATCCACCTCTCGGGAGTCGGCATCGGTCTGAATCGGTGCGGTCATGCTCCAGGGTTGCGCCTCGCCTCGGGTCAGGACCACTTCGCCCGCGTCGGTGCGCACCGTCACGGCCGTGATTTCACGCTCCTCGAAGGGCAGGATCTTTTTCGCCGCCGTCGCGGTCTGGACTTTCGTGCGCTCCGCCGGCAGTTCCACGAAATAGACATACGCACCCAGCCCTGCCAGCACCACGGCCATCAGGATGGTGAGCCAGTGTCGCGTCATAGCGTTAGAGCCGCCGTCGTTTTCTCCACATCGCCATGCCGTAGAGGAAGGTTACGGACGGAAGGAGCAGCACCTGCACGTAGAGCAGAATCCGTTCTTGGGCAGGATTGGGAATGAACGGTCGGAACGCCGGCTCTTTCGGCGTGATCGAGATGAGCTCCCGTTCTTCCACCAGCCAGCCGAGCGCGTGGAGGAGAAAGTCGGTGTTGCCGGGAAAATTGATGTAGGCGTTGCTGGCGAAGGCGGAATTGCCGACCACCACGATGGCCGGACGCCGCTTCCCTTCCTCGGGGGCCTTCTTGGGCGTGAGAGCGGCGGCCAGCGGCAGGGGGCCCTGCACGTCCTCCGTCGCGCTGAAGCTGTAGACGCGGGCTTTCAGGTCCGTCAGGTTGGTCTCGGCCCAGCTCCGCGCCGACGTGCGGGCCAGCGGGACGATGTCCCACTTCGCTCCTGGGTCCTCGCGAATGGCGAGGTGGCGCGAGACCGGGAACAAGACGGCGAAGGTAAAATCCTGCGTGATCTCGTGTTCGGTGAAGGTGCGGACCATCAGCGCCGTCAGATCGCCTTGCGCCAGCCGGTCCTGCAGGTCCACCAGGATACCCCGCCCGGCCTCGATCCCCCACTGCTTCAGGAGATCGTCGATGTCGGCCTGCGAGTCAGGGTCCAGCAGCACCAGCAGGCGGCCGCCGCCGTCCACGTACCGAACGATCCGGTCTTTCTCTTCCCGTGTGACCGGGCGGCGCGGGCCGCCGAGCACCAGGACCGAGGTGTTCTCAGGCACCGCTTGTTCTTTCAGCAGCATGAGGGTGTCCACCTCGTAGCCCTGTTTGCCCAGCGCCTCTTTGGCGGTCGAAAACCCGCCTTTTTCCTGATCGGCCACGCTGCGCTCGCCGTGCCCCTCAAGAAACAGCACCTGCTTCTTGGTGTCCTTGGAAATCCTGATCAAGGCTCCGGTCAATTCGGCCTCCGACGGCACGGTGACGCGGGTGGATTGGGTCCCGCTCTCGAACACAGCGGTATCGGCCCGCGTGATGCCGTATTGCCGGGCGACGCCGGGCCGCCGTTCGGGGTCCACAAATTCCATTTTGATCTTGTCGCTCTCTTGCCGATAGCTATCGAGGAGGTCGCGGTAGGTCGTGAAGGCCTGGCCCCGTTCCTGGGCAAAGACCGTGACCTTGACCTCCCGGTTGAGGCTTCGAAGCACTCGATGCGTTTGGGGGGCCAGCGTGAAGTGCTGGGTCTCCGACAGGTCCCACCGCTTGGCATGGCGTGCGGCGAGGAAATTGACGATCACCAGGATGCCCGCCAACAGCAGGACCATCAGGACGCTGTGGAACCCCAGGCGCGTGGAACGGCGAGCCGAAAAGGCTTTGAAGGTCTCGAAGTGCGCCACGAAGAAGACGATCAGGCCGATCAGCGCGATCCCCTCGCAGAGGGTCACCAGCCAGAGGTGCTCGGGCGCGAGGCTATAGATGATGAAGCCCGCCACGCCGAGCAACGCTCCCAACGCGCCGATGGCCGGAGTAAACCGACTCATTTTGAGTTTCCACTCCTTTTTAGCCCCCAGCCTAAAAGGGTGGCTGGGCCGGGTTCAACTGCGCGCGTCCACCGAGCACGGAGTCAAGCCCAATCCAAATAGTGCCTCGGATGGAACGGATGCACGCGGAGGCTCTGGCCATGGCGCCAATAGTGCGTCAGTAGCCATCCGAGTGCCGCGCGCCGTTCCGCTGGTCCCCGCGAAGGCGCAGCGGCTCAAAGTACCGACACCCATAGCCGTCTGGTCCCACCGCATCATGGCCATGGACCCGTTGCAACTCAAGAGCAACGGGTGCCCCCGCCGCGCGCCGTTCGTCAGCCGAGGCCTCAACCACCCCTTCATTTCCATCGTTGGGACTCCACGACCCGGTGGGCCAGGAAGAGCATCAGGACCAGACCGCAGAGATAGTAGACGAGGTCCTTGGTATCCACCAGGCCGCGGACCAGGCGATCGTAGTGCTCGATGAAGGACAGATAGGAGAGCGTGTTCCCCAGCGGCGTATCGCCCAGGATCGATCCCAGCGCACCCAAAAGCCAGACGACGATCAGTACGCCGAAGCTGAGGAACGCGGCCACGATCTGGTTTTCGGTCAGCGCCGAGGCCAGGACCCCCGTCGCCAGGAAGAGGGCCCCAAGGAGGGCCAACCCCAGATAGCCGGTAAAGACCGGATTCCAGTCGAAGCTGCTGTACACCGACAGCACGAACGGCACGAGGCCCGTCAGCGCAAGCAGGCCTAGGTAAATCACATATGCGCCCAGGAACTTGCCGACAACGATTTCGTTGACGCCGATCGGCGAGGTCATGAGCAGTTCAAAGGTGTGGAGCTTGCGCTCCTCCGCAAACAACCGCATGGTGAGGATCGGGAGCACCAGCAGCAGGACGATGGCCAGGCTGTAAAAGGTGGGACGGAACACCAAGTCGTTGAGGTTGAGCTGGGCCGCGGCTCCCTGGATCTGCATCAACCTGATCGCCTGCGTGCCCGCGTTGACGACGGCGAGGTAGGACAGCACGCCGAAAATCAGCAGGAACACGGCGCCTACCACGTAGACGACCGGCGAGACAAAATAGGCGCGCAGTTCTTTGGCGATGATGGCGTGAACCGGGGTCATGCGCGGGGGTGCTCCGTCGTCTGAACGTCCTGTCCGGCTCCCGGCGCGCCACCCGCGTCCTCCACGCCTTCTTCATGCTGGGTGAGGCGTAGAAACACATCCTCGAGCGTCATCGAGACGGTCTTCAGCTCAAGGAGGCCCCAGCCGTTTCCGACCACGAATCGGGCCACATCGTCGCGCAGGTCCCGTCCCAATTTGCACTCCAGAAGGAATGAGCCGGGCTCCGATGACTCGAAGACGGTCATGACGCCGGGCAACGCGCGGAAGCGGTCGGCCAGGTCGGACGGCGGGGCCTTCACCGTCACACTGATCTTCTCGGATTGGCGCAGCCGCGCAGACAGCCGCTCCGGGCTGTCCACCGCGACGATCCGACCGTTGTTGATGATCACGACTCGTTGGCAGGAGGCGGTGGCTTCCGGCAGGATGTGCGTGCTGAGAATCACGGTATGCGAGCCGGCCAGGCTCTTGATGAGTTCGCGAATCTCGATGATTTGTTTCGGGTCCAGGCCCACGGTCGGCTCATCCAGAATCAAGACCGGCGGATCATGAAGCAGGGCTTGAGCCAGCCCGACCCGTTGCTGGTATCCTCGGGAGAGATTGGCGATCAGGCGATCGCGTACGTCGCCCAGTGCTAATCGTTCCACCACGCGATCCAGGCTGGTGCGCAGCTCCGGTGCACTCAACCCTTTAATCCGGCCGACGAAAGTCAGGTACTCCGTGACGGTCAGCTCTTGATACAGCGGAAGGGTCTCGGGCAAATAGCCGATGCGTCGCTTGACCTCCATGGGCTGCTGGAAGCAGTCGAATCCGGCCACCCGTGCAATGCCTTCGGTGGCCGGAATGAAACAGGTCAGGATCCGCATGGTGGTGGTCTTGCCGGCCCCATTCGGGCCGAGAAAAGCCAGCACCTCTCCTTTATCGACCGTGAAAGTGACCCGTTCGATGGCCGTGAAGATTCCGAAGCGCTTGGTGACGTTCTGGACTTCAATCATCGCGAGGGCAATCCGGAGCCGTTCGGATTTTCTTTCCTTCTTGACAGATGGACCCGCTGCCTCGCCATGGGGCAGCGGGTCCGGGCCGAATCTTACTCAGCTCTCAACGCTCAGTCAAGCGAGCAACATTCGTCAAGGATCGCGCGGGAGGGTCGCGGTTGTCTTGCGCGCCTGTTAGAGAGCACAACACGGCGAAACAGTTTCGCTCTTGAGGAAATTTTAAAACCTGTTATACTCGGTTGGCATTTCGATCGCGACGTGTAAGTACACACGGGAACGCAAGAAGCAAGAAGGATCGTTACGATGATGGGGATACGACGCAAGGCTTCAATCTCGATGATGGTGCTCCTGGGCTGTGCCTGGACAGTGTTGCTGTTCAGCGACATTGTGTCGGGGCAGACCGTGCGGACGGTGCGGGGCGAAGTCGTAGCGATCAACGTGAACGATTCTCCGAACGTGATCGTGGTCAAGACCATGACGGCCAAGAAGCAGGAGCTGATTGTCGGCGCCACCGTCGAGTCCGGGGCTGAGATTACCCGTGGGCCGAACCGGGTCAGCCTCAATGACATTAAGGTCGGAGAGACCGTGGACCTCACCTATATTAAGAACGAAGACGGACTCGTCGCTCGGTCCGTTCACGCGCGGTGAACCAGGGAACCTCCATGATGCCAAAGCTGATACAAGGCGTTACCTCACTGCTCATATGTCTCAGCGTCCTAGTCCTTCTGGTCGGATGTAGCGGCCGGAAACTCTCCTCGTCGGCTCAGGACCAAACCTTGGTGCCCGGCCAAGCCAAGATTGAACCGCCTCCTTCACCACCAGCTCAACCTCCTCCGTCACCTCCACCTGCTCCACAAGCAAAGGCAGAGGAGCCGAAGGCCCCTGAAGAAGAAGTCCGCGTGACCGAACCGAAGGTCGCTCAGGCCGTCCCGCCACCTGAAAAGGCGGTCGAACAGCCGGCGGCGGCCACGCTGGCCCCAGAGGCACCGCCGCCGACTTCCGCGTCCCAACTGGACGCCCTGGCGGATGTGTTTTTTGACTACGACCGGTTCACGATCCGTAACGATGCCAAGGCTGTGCTTGAGGCGAATGCTCGCTTGCTCAAGGCGGAGAAAGGCTGGAAGCTACTGCTCGAGGGGCATTGCGATGAGCGAGGCACCGCCGACTACAATTTGGTGTTGGGCGAACGACGGGCCAAGGCGGTCAAGCGCTACCTGGAAGACCTCGGCGTGCCATCCTCTCGGATTCAGACCACCAGTTTCGGCAAGGAAAAGCCGTTCTGTGGCGAACATAGCGACGCCTGCTGGCAGAAGAATCGGCGCGCGCACTTTCAGTTGCAGTGATACCCAGCGGGAGTCAGATGGGTCCTCATCCTCAATGTTTCACCATTCGGACTGACCAGGAGGCATTCGTGGGAGGGCGCACCCTTCTGCTTGCGTTCAGTATCGGGCTCATGGTGTTGGCCGGCTGTGCAACCAAAGGACAGGTCATTCATTTGGATATCCGGCCGATTCAGCCGGCTTCCGAGGTAACAGCCGGCAAAGGCGCTGGCCTGAGCGCCGCAGTGGCCACCTTCGAGGATGCTCGGCCCGAGAAGAGCCGGCTCGGGGTCCATCACCATTTCTGGGGGGGTGAAACCTACTTTAACGTGCCGGGCGGCAAGCCGGGCGATGTCGTGTCTCGCGCGGTCGCAGACTATCTCACGCACAAGGGCTGGCGTACTGCTGGGGCGAAGGCGGATGAGGCGGCTGCTTCGGGCGGGCCTGACGTCACGTTTTCAGGAAAGCTGCTGAATTTCTCGGTGGACGCCGAAAGCAAGTTCGGGAGAACGGAGATCACCGTCAAGACCAAAGTCGTGATCGAGGGTCTGAACGCCGCGGACGGCAGCATCGTCCGTATGACGTTGAATGGTGATGGCTCGCAAGGTGTCTTTTGGTTCGAGCCGGAAGATGTACAGGATCTTGTCAACGCAGTTCTGAGTGAGAGCCTTGAAAAGCTTGTGCTGTCAACGAAGGTGGAGAACAAACTGCTCAGGCTGAAGTAGCCGAACGGTCAAGCTCTTTCTCCGCGCCAGCCCGCCCTCCCTTCTTGTGACCCTCACAGTCTTTTGTTCTCTCCCTCTTCGAACCCGAAGGAACATCGCAGATAAGTTGTCCGGTCGCTGCGTGGTCATGGACGGGCCGCCTTGTTACAGCGGAGGCATCCTGCGATCGGAGGACCATCACCGTGGATGCTGTTCGGAACCCGTATGCAGGTGGACGGTGCGCTGCGGAAACGGAATCGTGATGCCTTCTTGTTTGAAACGTTTGAAGATCCGTTTGTGGAGCTCGTGCTGGACGAGAAACTGATCCTCATACTCCCGTATCTGGCAGATGAGGGTGAAGTCCAGCGATGAATCGCCGAAGCCGGGGACGAACCGGACGGCGGGCTCTGGTTCAGCCAACAGGCCGGGAACCTGGCCGATCGCCTTCGTGGCTTCCTCGACCAGCACACGTTCGACGTGCTCCGGGTCCGTGTCGTAACTGACGCCGATGCGAATGGGCAGGGCCATTCTCGGCTCCGGCAAGTGATAGTTGATCAGGATGGACTGGGCCATCTTGCTGTTCGGGACCACGATAATATTGTTCGGCAGCATCCGGAGTTTCGTGGATCGCCAGCCAATATCCACCACGTAGCCTTCCTGGCCGGTCTCCAGCTTAACGAAATCTCCCACTCTGATCGGTCGCGCAAGGAGCAAATGGAGACCCGCAAAGAAATTCGTCAGGGTCTCCTGGAGAGCCAGCGCCACCGCGAGTCCTCCCACGCCCAGGGCGGTGAGGAGGGGTGTGATCGAGACGCCTAAGCTGCTGAGGACGATGAGTCCTCCCAGCACCCAGATGATGACTTTGAAAATCGTGAGGGAGAGGCCTGTCGCGGGGATCGGCAGATTGCGCGCTCTCAGCGCATGCCCCAGCGCGACGCCGGATAAATTGGCCACTGCAGCGGTGACCGATAGCACCAGCAGGCCGTAGACAAAATTCAGGGCCAGGGCGCTTGGTCGCGGGGGCAACGGGGTCACATCGATTGCGATGTAAATTCCGATCAGCACGCCCCAGGCTATCGACGGGATCCGGAGGCTTTGAAGGATGAAGGTGTCGATGAGCGTCGAGGTGCCTGCGGCCCATCGATGCAGAGCCCGGAAGGCGAAGTGGCGGAGCCCCAACGCCACGCCGGTGACGGCGGCGAGAACAGCGAGGGCTTTCAGCAGATTAATCAGACCGGGCAAGGTGTTGGACAATCCAGGTGTTCAGCGTTTAGCACCGGTTCGGAGACGGCTTCTGACGGTGGAGGCGATCTTAGGTGACGGTCGCGTGCGTGTCAAGGTGGCAATGTCATGGGGCGATCTCACTCGTTCCTGACGTCGTGAGGACGTGCTGCAATTGCTTCATGGCCTGTGAGTACGATACAGTTCATGCCAATGACCACCCATGCCAATGACATCGAGCGCCTGACTCGCGCCGAGCACTGGGATCCGTTCGCTCTGCTGGGCCCGCATCCAGCGACGACCGACGGGAGGCCGGCCTTGATCGTTCGGGCTTTTCTGCCGGAGGCGAAGGAGGCCAGCGTGTTGCCGGACGAGACAGGGCGAACCCCTGTGCCCATGACCAGGATTCACGCGGCCGGCTTGTTCGAGGCCTCCTTGCCTGCCGGGATGGAAAAAACCCGTTACCGGCTCCGGGTGGTGGATCACTGGGGAAGCGTGACGGAACGCCACGATCCCTATGCGTACCTGCCGCTGCTCACGGATTTCGATCTGCATCTGTTCGCTGAAGGCCGCCACTACCGAGCGTATGACACGCTGGGAGCTCATCTGCAGAACGTGGAGGGCGTCGCTGGCGTGCGCTTTGTGGTCTGGGCTCCAAACGCGCAGCGGGTGAGTGTTGTGGGGGACTTCAATGGCTGGGACGGCCGACGCCATCCCATGCGGAACCGGGGCAGCACGGGTCTCTGGGAACTCTTCATCCCGGAGATTCCCGAGGGCTCAGCCTATAAATATGAAATTCGTCCGCGGGGCGGGGACAGCCCCTTCTTGAAGGCCGATCCGTACGCATTTGCGGCTGAGCTGCGGCCGAAGACGGCCTCCGTTGTGTGCAGCCTGTCGGGTTACCAATGGGGCGATCGGCGTTGGATGGAGGCGCGCGCCACCCGAGATCAGTCAACCGGCCCCTTATCCATTTATGAGGTCCATCTCGGGTCGTGGATGCGTGTGCCCGAGGAAAGCGGTCGCTGGCTGACCTATCGGGAACTTGCCGCCAACCTGATCCCGTACGTGAAAGAGATGGGCTACACCCACCTCCAATTGATGCCGGTCACCGAGCATCCGTTTGACGGGTCGTGGGGCTACCAGACCACCGGCTACTTTGCGCCCACCAGCCGGTACGGCCAGCCGCAGGATTTCATGGCGTTTGTGGATGCCTGTCACCAGGCGGATATCGGCGTGATTCTGGACTGGGTCCCGGCGCATTTTCCCGACGATCCGCACGGCCTGGCCTGGTTTGATGGCACTTCTCTCTACGACCACGAAGATCCGCGTCTCGGATACCACCCCGAGTGGCACAGCCGTATCTTCAACTTCGGACGAGTTGAGGTGCGCAATTTTTTGCTGAACAGTGCCCTGTTCTGGCTGGACCGGTACCACGTGGACGGTCTGCGCGTGGACGCCGTGGCCTCGATGCTGTATTTGGACTATGCCAGGAAGCCCGGTGAATGGATTCCGAACTGCTTCGGTGGGCATGAAAATCTGGAGGCCATCGAGTTTCTGAAAGAGTTCAACATCCTGGTCCATCGGGAGCACCCGGGCGTCCTGACGATCGCGGAAGAGTCCACCGCCTGGCCTGGGGTTTCGCGTCCGACCTACCTGGGCGGCTTGGGCTTCAGCCTCAAGTGGAACATGGGCTGGATGCACGATACCCTGGAGTACTTCGCTCTCGATCCGGTCCATCGCAAGTACCATCAGGACAAGATCACGTTCGGTTTGCTCTACGCCTTCAGCGAAAATTTCGTCCTGGTGCTCTCCCACGACGAGGTCGTCCACGGGAAAAAAGCGCTCCTGGACAAAATGCCGGGAGACCATTGGCAGCGGTTCGCCAACCTGCGCGCGCTCTTTGGATATGCGTACGGGCATCCCGGCAAGAAAATGGTGTTCATGGGAGGCGAGTTCGGACAATGGTGGGAATGGAACCACGACGACAGCCTGCAGTGGCACCTGCTCGAGTACGAGCCGCATCGGGGGGTACAGCGGTATGTCCGGGATCTGAACCAGCTCTACTGGGCCGAGCCGGCGTTGCACCAGGTGGACTTCGACTGGTCAGGGTTTCAATGGATTGACTTCAGCGATGCGGACCAATCGGTGATCGCGTTTCTCCGTCGCGCCAGGGCCGCGGACGACTGTGTGGTCTGCGTCTGCAATTTTACGTCGGTCCCGCGGACGGGATATCGGATTGGCGTGCCGGCACCGGGGTGGTACCGGGAACTCCTGAACAGCGACGCAGCCGTCTACGGGGGCAGCAATATGGGAAACCTCGGGGGGGTCCAGGCGGAGCCGACACCCTGGCACGGCTTGCCGTATTCGGTCTCCCTCACCCTCCCGCCTCTTGCGGTGCTCTTCCTCAAGCCGGCGTAGCCGGCTCATCGGACGGCGGCCAGCCGTCGAATGGTTTTCAGGTTGTGGAGGTCGTCGGCGTCCGAGGGTTTCGGCGTTTCCAATACCATCGGGATGCATCGAAGGGACGGGTGAGTCACCAGAGCTGAGAACCCATTCTTCCCGATCGCGCCCTTGCCGATATGCTGATGCCGAAATCACGCCGCAATATCTGCGCTCGCTCCGTGTCCAATAGGTCCAAGGGGCGGGCGGCCCAGCCCCGAGGGCTTTTGGAGAACACCTGCATGGTTTGACACCCGAGTTCCCGCGCGTGCGCGACAGCTTTTGCCATGCCACCGGCGATGCTGACATGCACCCCGGCGCGGACCGCTTCTGCAGGTCTCGGGCGTGATCGGGCGTTGGCATGTTTGCGGTTGCCGCGATGCATGGGGAATCAATCCTATCGACTGCTCGGGGAGATTTCAACGTATTACCTGCACGGCAAGCGCGGTCGTTCGGGTGGAACGGTGAACAGGGTGCTTGACTTGTTCTAAAAAGTTTTGTTACAGTGCTCTGCTGCAATTTTCTTCTCATTGATCCCCGTAGAGCAGACATCTTAAGTTGTCGTGTCTGCGCTCCTTTATTTACCTAAACGTAGTTCGGGTTGAGAGCATCACGGGTGTACGTCTGGTATAAGCAATGCGGTGGTGGGAGGACCTTGTGAGTGTAAGTACACGACGATTCAGCACATGGGCGCTGGTGTGCGGGTGTGCCTTTCTGCTCAGCGCCTGTACCTGCCTGCCGAAAGGCTTGGCGGATCTGGATGTGGGGGCGAAGGATCGGGGGATCGCCTCGTGGTACGGTGACGATTTCCATGGAAGGGTCACAACCAGCGGCGAGATTTACAATATGGAGGCGCTGACCGGCGCGCATCGGACGCTCCCCTTGGGCTCCGTGGTCAGGGTGACGAACGTCGTGAACGGGAAGCAGGTCCGGGTGCGCATTAATGACCGTGGTCCTTACGTGAATGGGCGCGTGATCGATTTGTCCTATGCAGCAGCCCGGGAACTCGAGATGGTGGAGCCTGGCGTGTCGGCGGTCTCTTTGGAAGTAATCAGCGGTCATGGAGAAGAGTTCCTGGTTGCCGATAATCTGTCTGTGCGTACGCTCGTGGCACTCGACACTCTACCGGAATCAAAGGATCCAGAGAAATTCCGAGCCGTGACGCAGAGGCTGGCACTCTGGGATGCGCACGCAGCGCGGGGGGTCAGAATGCCGCCCGGCGACTTCATGCTTGAACGACGCGCGCGCCGCGTGTCGGATATCTTGGCGGCCGAACGCCGGGTCTATACTGCAGCCGCGCTGTACATTCCTTAGCCTCCTGAACCCTTCCGGTCTCCCTTCCCCCGCCGGTTTCCTCGTGTTGACACTGCTGACGTTGGTCTAATACACTGTGCTCCGTAGAGCGATGAACCGTGCGTTCGTGACTGAGGCCGCATGGCTGAGGAGGAGGGCCGTGGTCGATGGCAAAGAAGACATCCGCAGAGTCTGACGAAGCGAGGCTGAAGAAAAAAGTCAGGGAACGAATTGTCGGCAGTCAGAATCCAGAAGGCGATGCCGCACTGCGCTCGCTCCACAAACGGCTGAAACGCGCGCAGCGCAAGCGGCGGAGGCTCGAAATCAGAAAACGACACGCGATGGGGAAAAAAGCCGGCGCAGGGGCAAAGGCAGAAGCGAAGGCGGAGGCGCCCGCAAGCGGCGCGTAGCCCGTTCTACGGACGCGGTGCTGACCGTTTCGACGAAGGAGATGGCATGAGTGAAGAGACCAAGAACCCCGCGGATCTCTCTCCGACTGACGTGCCTGAGGTATCAGACGAATTGACTGACCAGGTCTCGGACGCCATGGCGATGGCGTCCGACCAGACTTCCGACCGGGCGGCGACGGACATGCCGCCGACCGATGCGGCGGAAGAGGTCGTCCTCGAAGAAGAGCGGGTCAAAGACGAGATCGACATCCAAATCGATCTCTTGAAAGATCCGGACTGGGCAGTTCGCCGCGAGGCGGTGATCACGCTGGGCGAGATGGGGGACGAGCGCTGCGTCGAGCCCCTCATCCGCGCGCTTCGGGATGGCGATTGGCAAGTGCGGGAAGTGGCCATCGAGGCGCTCGGAATGGTCGGCTCCCCGGCGGTCGAGTCGCTCATCAGACTTCTGCGGGACTGGGACGTCCGGAAGTTCGCCATCTGGGCGCTCGGAAAGATCAAGGACGAGCGCGTCCTGGATCCCTTGATCGGTCAATTGAGAAACGACGAGTTCAATGAGGCCGCCACCGATGCGCTGGTCGAACTCGGCAAGCCGGCGGTGCCCAAGCTCATCGCCGCGCTGAAAGACAAGGATGAGAACACTCGGAAGCAGGCCGTCATTGCGCTGGGGCGCATTCAGGACCCGGAGGCCATTGATCCGCTGGTCGACATGCTGCAGGATAAGGATTGGTTCACCCGCTTGACCGCTGCGGCCGCGCTTGAAAAAAACGGCGACGAGCGGGGGCGCGAGGCAATCAAGCCGCTCCTCAAAGATCCCGACATGGTGGTAAAGATGCGTGTCGAACGGATTCTCGCCGCCTGGAAGAAGAAGCCCGCCACCGCCTGAGTCCGCTCGCCGGCGCTACTGGCCCAGCAGACCGGTCAACTCTTTGTCGATTTCGTCCAGCTTCGCCCGAGGCGGACCCTTTCCCAACGATAGCTCCTGCTGCGCCTCACGGGCTTTTGCGACCAGCGTCCTGACTTTTGACGCTCTTCCGCTGTCTTGTTCCGTGGCGCTCGCCTTCTCCAAGTCTTGGATCACCTCGCTCAGTTCCTTGGTGGCGTTGCCGTAATTCCGGTCCAGCAGTTCCGCTTTCACTTGCGCCACGCGCGCCTTCGCATCGACCAATCCCTGGCGGAATTTCAGATTTCGTTCAATGCCCAGCGTGGCGTCCAAGACGTTCCGTGACAGGTCCTGCACGGTTTTCTTGACCTCACCGGGACGTTGGCCCACGTAGTACCCGAGGCCGAAGACGGATGCGAGCAGCACCACCAATCCCAAGAGTTTCAGCATAGGCCTCCTTCCTTCGTTCATGGTCATGGCTTGGGCGTGGCCAAGACCTGTGCCAAGCTTCCGGCCGCGGCGATCCGGACCGCGGGTTCGGAGTCCTGGAGAGCTTTTTTCAGAAGCGGGATCACCTCCCGACCTCCGATCTTGCCCAGCGCGCGAGCCGCCGTCAGGCGCGGTTGGGGTTGCTGGTCCTGGAGCAAAGGCTCAAGGACCCGCATGGCCTTCGTGTTGCCGGCTTGTCCCAGCGCCTGGGCTGCGGCGCTCCGCACGGACGGGTCTGAATGTTTCGCAAGATCGGCGGCCAGCAAGACCGCCTCGCTGTCTCCGAGCCTGAGCAGTCCTTCCACTGCGCCGGCGCGGACGAGTTCCACCGGATCCCGAGCAGCCTGCTGGAGCATCGGCCGAGTGTAAGCCAATTTCAACCGCCCCAAGCTGGCGGCCGCCACGCCGCGCACCCTCGGGCTGTCGTCTCCCAGCGCGTGTGTCAGCGATGCGGCGCCTTCTGGGTTGCCGAATTCTCCCAGGGCGCCGGCTGCGAATGCGCGGACTGACGGGTCCGGATCGTACACCGATTGGCGGAGGAGAGACAAGCTGGAGGGGCGCTTGAGCCGTCCCAGCACGCCCAGTGCGGCCATGCGGATGTCAGACTCCGGCAAGGTGGCGGCGTTCATGATGTCGACCAGCGCATCGGGCTTGCCCAGCTTGACCATCGCGGCCAGCGCGAAGACGTGCTCGGCTCCTTCCTCGGACCTAGCCATGCGGGTGATCAGGGGGAGCACGGACGCATCCCTCGCGTCTCCCAACGCATTCAGGGCGGCGATGCGGACGGCGGGAGCGGGATCCTGCAATGCCCGTTTGAGGCCCGGCGACGAGGCGGCCAGGCCAGCCCGTCCGAGACCCTCGGCCGCACGGGCACGAACCAAGATGGATGGGTCGAGGAGACCGTCTTCGAGCAGCGGACCGACTTCGCGGCTAGCGATCTCCGATAAGGCAGTATACGCCGCGATGCGCACGTATTCTTCAGAGTCATGGACCCGGCTGGTGATAAAGGCTAGAGCGACCTCGCGGAGTAACCGGGAATGATCGGGGGTTCCCGGAGAGATGAGACGGGTGTAGGCGTTGAACGCCGGCTCAGGTTGTCCGAGGCGCACATAGCTGAGCAGTCCGATTCGCAGCAGCTCCGGGGATGGTTTCTTTTCAGGCGGCAGCGTTTCAAGGAAGCGAGTCACGCGGTCATACTGGCCTTTCTTGAAAGCGGAGAATGCGTCGCGCTCGGTGGGTGTGGGAGGGGCGCTTTGAGCGGGGCCTCCTCCCACTATGATGGGTGTGGGAGGGGCGCTCCGGGGACCCGTTGCTCCGGCGATTGCAACGGGTGATGGGCCCCCTCCCACTGTGATGGACGTGGGAGGGATGCCGCTGGCGGGGCCCCCTCCCGCTGTGATAGGGGTGGGAGGGGCGCTCTGAGCGGCTGATGAGGGGACGCTCCAGAGAGGAAGCGCAAGAAGGCAGCTCAATGCGACCGGCAGGACTCTGAAGACCGCCAGAATTCCCACCGCTTGGATTCCTACCAAGCGGTGGGGGGCCGAGCGGTCGCGGGCGCGTAGGAGAGCTGCATGTACTCCTTTACCATGCGGCGGGCGCAGAACCGAGGGGCGACGGTTCGAATGGCATCTTTCACGATCTGGATCCAGCCTCGTGGAATGCCATCTCGGTCTCGATCGTAATAGAGCGGCACGACATCCTGCTCGATGATGCGGTACAGGTGCTCGGCGTCGTGCGCGTCCAAAGCATGCGGATCATGGAGATCCGTTGGAAGTGGGATCGCCCAGCCGTTGGCGCCGTCATACCCCTCATGCCACCAGCCGTCCAACACGCTCAGGTGAGGTGCGCCGTTGAGCGCCGCCTTCTGGCCGCTCGTGCCGCTGGCTTCCATGGGCGGACGCGGGGTGTTGAGCCAGACGTCCACTCCCTGGACCAGGAACTTAGCCAGGTGCATATCATAGTTCTTCAAGAACGCGATGTGGCCGCCGAGTCCATGGTCTTTGCAGAAATTGTAAACCTGATGGATGAAATACCGGGCTGGCTCGTCCGCCGGGTGAGCCTTGCCCGCAAAGACAATTTGAACGGGACGCCATCGGTTCTGGAGAAGGTCTTTGAGCCGTTCGAGATCGCTGAACAGAAGGGTGGCACGTTTGTAGGTCGCGAACCGCCGCGCGAAGCCGATCGTCAGGGCTTCGGGATCCAGCAAGGTACCGGCGGCCAGCACCTGGGAGGCCTCGAGGTGTCCCTGCACCCAGCCGGCCCGAGCTCGCTCTCGAATGAAGCTTATCAGCTTCCGCTTCAGCGTTTGGCGGACCGCCCACAGCTCCCCGTCAGGGATCTCGGTCACGCGGTGCCAGACCGCCGGGTCGTCCGACCGATCTGCCCAATCGGGCCCCAAATATTTACTGTACAGGTGGTGCATCTCAGGCGCGATCCAGGTGGGTACATGGATGCCGTTCGTGATGCTCCTGATCGGCACGAGATCCTGGGGAAGGCCCGGCCACAAGCTCCGCCACATCGTGCGCGAGATCCGGCCGTGCTCGCGGCTGACACCGTTCAGATGGGCCGACATCCGCATCGCCAGCGCGGTCATGTTGAACCCGGCTTCGGGTAAATCCGGATGCTCGCCTAATCGAAGAAACGCCTCGCGCGTGAGTCCAAGCTGATCCCAATATCCATGGAAATAGCGCTCGATCAGGTGCGTGGGGAACACGTCGTGCCCCGCCGGCACAGGCGTGTGGGTTGTGAAAACCGTGCTGTGGCGTACCAGTTCGGAAGCATCAGCATGGGTGTGCCCGGCTAGGACCAACTCTCGGATACGTTCGAGGGTCAGGAATGCCGCATGTCCCTCGTTGGCGTGCCACACGGTCGGGGATAGTCCGAGCGCCCGCAAGACACGCACGCCGCCGATGCCGAGCAGGATTTCTTGGCAGAGTCGAACCTCCTGGTCGCCGCCGTAGAGCCTGGCGGACAGCTCACGGTCGGTGGGGGCATTGTCAGGCACATCCGTGTCGATCAGGTATAAGACCACCCGTCCAACCCGCACGTGCCAGACCAGCGCCGAGACCGTCCGGTTGCCCATCTCGATCTGCACTTGGCAGGGAGCTCCTGACGGCATGATCACTTGGTGGATCGGCAACTCCAATCGATTGACGGGTTCATACACGGCCTCTTGCCAGCCTTCCGGGGTGATCCGCTGATGAAAGTAGCCTTGTGGGTACATGAACCCGATACCTACAAGAGGGATTCCCAGGTCGCTGGCCTCTTTGCAGTGATCCCCAGCCAGGATGCCCAGCCCACCGCTGTAAATCGGAATGGAGTTGTGGAGCCCGAACTCAGCCGAAAAATAGGCGATGGTGCCATTCGATATCGTGGGGTATTGGGTGGCATACCACGTGCCCTTGGAGGCCATGTACTCGTCGTACGTCTTGAGCACGGCGGAGTATTGGCGAATGAAGGCCGGATCCTCAGCCAGGGCGGCCAGGCGTTCAGGTTTCATGTCCTGGAGCAGTTTGACCGGATTGTGGTGGCTAAGGCGCCAGAGGGTCGGATCAAGGGTTTCGAACAGCCGGCGAGCTTCCGGTTTCCAACTCCACCACAGATTGTGCGCGAGTTCTTGCAGACGAACCAGACTTCCGGGAAAGGTCTCCGGAGGTCCGGCAACAGATTGGTCGTCGTTCACGATGCCTCCCATTTCATGCGTGGGCAATCATGCATGGCCGATCCGGTTCCAGGTCGCCCAATCGGCCGAGAACGCGACCGCTGCGTAGCGCTCTCCCAGGATCTGGGTAATGCGGTTCATGAGTTGCGACAGTTCCTGCGCTTGTTCAGGTTTCAGGTCCTGTCTGAATCGGGGGTGGAGCCCCCAGCGAGTTTCGACCTCTTCTCCCTTGACGGTGGACATGACGCTGACCAATTTAATCTCGTTCCCCGTTGCCCCTCCGGCCGGGCGGTCGGAAGACGCGACGCCTGGGACCGGTTCGGGGGCGAGGTTTCGCTTCTCGAAACCGTCGAACAAGGCTTTCATGGCTCCGATCACTGAACTCGCGCAGAGCGTTGCGGCGGATGTCACCACCCCATTGCCCGGCGCGTCCATCAACTGGGCGATGCGGTCGCCGAACAGCTTGAGGAACTCATCCTTGACTTTGCTGTCCTCCGTCGCCAAGAAGCGGAAACGTTCATACCGCTCCCGGCTCTCCGCCACCGCCTTGCCGATCGTCATCACGATCTCCATCTCGTCGCCATCGGGGCCCAGAGCCGGGGCCAACATCGTCTGGAGCTGCTTGGTGACCGCGTCTTCGAGGCTGTCCATGAAGGGCGGCTGCTCCTGAATCGGGATATAGAGGGGTGAGAGCCGGTCAGCCAGATTGAACATCACCTTGAGAAATTCCAGATAAAGGTCCCATTCCTTCCTTTTCTTCATCTTGAGCGCCTGCTCCGGAGCGCTGCGCTTGATCATCGTGACCGACTCGCCCGACACAGCCAACATCAATGTGGCAAGCTCGCGAAGCAGACCGGCATAAGGGCTTTGGGATACTGCCATGAGGTCCTCCAGAAACCGGCCCATTATATACAAGTCCGGCCGTGCAGTGAAGTGTCATGGGTCATCAGTCTCTCCGTTGCAACCATGGAAACGGTATGTTATGAACAGCCCACCATCGCATCGTGCGCAACGTGCGCCGGCCGCATGACCGGCTTGTTCGCGAGGGCAGGAGCAGAGGAGGGGATGGAACGCGAGATGAAGCCGTACGTGCTCAAGCGGACAGGAGAGGGGCGGTCCCTCCCCACGCTGTCGCTGGACTACGCGCAGGCGCTGAATCCGCAACAGTTGGCGGCAGTGACAGCTGGGCCAGGGCCGGCACTCGTGATCGCCGGTGCCGGCAGCGGCAAGACCCGCACGCTGGTCTACCGCGTGGCCTATCTGATCGACAGCGGGGTTGATCCGGGGTCGGTCCTCCTCCTTACTTTCACGCGCAAGGCGGCTCAGGAAATGCTCAAGCGGGTGGGGCTGCTGATTGGAGTGCGGAGCGAACGCGTCTGCGGGGGAACCTTTCACTCGGTGGCCAATACCCTCCTGCGGCGCTACGGACGGCCGATTGGCCTGGAACCGGGGTTCACGATCCTGGACCGCGGCGACGCCGAGGATTTGATCAACCTTGTACGCGCGCAACTCGGGATGAACGAAAAGGATAAGCGCTTTCCGCGGAAAGGGACGATCGCCGAGATCTTCAGTAAGTGCGAGAACACGATGCACAGCCTGGAGGATGTCGTCCTGGGAGAGTTCGCGCATTTTTCGGAGCACCTGGAAGACCTCGGGAAGCTCAAGCGCGCCTACGAGACGGCGAAACAGCAGCGGCAATTGCTGGATTACGACGATCTTCTAGTGAGACTGCGGGACCTCCTCAGCATGGATGAGACCGTGCGCCGAACGATTTCTCGGGTCTTTCGCTACGTTCTGGTGGATGAGTATCAGGATACCAACCGTCTGCAAGCGGACCTTATCAGGAAGTTGGCGGCCACGCACGACAATGTGATGGTGGTGGGAGACGACTCGCAATCCATTTACGCCTTCCGCGGGGCGACATTCCGGAACATCATGGAGTTTCCTACTCTCTTTCCGGGGAGCACGATCTATAAGCTGGAGGAGAACTATCGGAGCACCCAGCCAATCCTGAACCTGGCCAATGAGATCATTCGGGGCGCCGCCGAGAAGTACAGCAAGCACCTGTTCACGCGGAAGCTGGATGGACCGCTGCCGGTCTTGGTTCAGGCAGCAGGAGAGAACACGCAGTCGCGGTTCGTGGCGCAGAAGGTCCTGGAGTTGCGGGAGGAAGGGATCCCGCTCGATGAGATCGCAGTCCTGTTCCGATCCAGTTTTCATTCGTTCGATCTGGAGATCGAGCTGTCACGGCGGGGTCTGCCCTTCGTCAAGCGGGGCGGATTCAAGTTTATCGAGACGGCGCACGTCAAAGATCTGTTGGCGTACCTCCGCGTGGCGGAGAATCCCCTCGATGCCGTGAGCTGGAATCGCGTGCTGTTACTACTCGAAGGGGTTGGACCGAAGAAAGCCCAGGACCTGCTTGCTTCGTTTTTCAAGGTGGAACGACCGTTGGACGTGTTGCGTGAAGCGGGTGGTCGGTCCTCACGCGGGCTCAAAGAGTTAGCACGCATGCTGGAAGAGGTCGCTCGCCTCGGGGGGACGTCACCAGCGGAGCAGGTAAACCAAGTGTACGAGTATTATCTGCCTCTCCTCAAAGAGCAATATGACGATTATCCGAAGCGGATGCGCGATTTGGAGCATCTCTACACAATGGCTGAACGGTACCATCGGCTCGAAGAGTTTCTGTCCGACTTGGCGCTGGAGCCTCCTGACCAGAGTGTGGTCGATGTGGAGGCCATGGGTCGTGACGACGAGCGGTTAGTTCTCTCCACCATTCATTCCGCCAAAGGGCTGGAGTGGCAGTGCGTATTCGTGATTTGGGTGGTTGACGGGCGGTTTCCGTCCGCCTACTCCTTCATGACCGAGGAGGAGCTGGAAGAGGAACGACGGCTCTTCTATGTGGCGGTGACCCGCGCGAAGCGGCATCTCTATCTGACCTATCCGATCAATGTCTATGACAAGGCGACCGGATCGGTGCTTTCCAGACCATCCCGCTTTCTTGACGATGTCTCCTCCTCCCTGCTGGACACCTGGGCACTTGTGGAGGAAGAGGGATCCCGTGACTGGAGCTAGCGCTCTGGATCGCGCGATAGTCGTCTTTCTGACGCTCTGGCTGACCGGGACGATCTGGAGTGGGGTGCTGGTCGGATCGGTGTCCGGTAAGGATCTCTCTCCCGATCCCCATAGTCCCTGGAACGCTCTCATCAGCCAAGCTGAGACGCTTGGCCTCCCGACGCGGTTCCTGCGGCTGATCACTCCCGGCTTCGTGACGCTGGAGTTCGAAAGCCTGCACACGTTTGCGGCGGAGTATCATCCGGCTGAGCACCGCATGGTGCTGAACCGCTCGCTTTCCTTCAACGCAGCCGGCGGCACGCTCAGGCCGCTGGCCAAGTTGACCCACAGCGAATTGGGAACTCTCTATCACGAGCTGTTCCACGCCTACATGGACTTCATACAATCAGAGCCCCGCGCGGCCGCTTCCGATCCGGACGTGGCCCGCCTGCTGGCATTCGCGGAGGATCAGCAGCGGTGCCGGTACCAAGTCGTCGCCATCACGCCTGTCCTGCAGCGGAAGTCCGTGACCGAAATCCGCTATTTGACCGATCGTGAGTCCTGGGAGGCCCTCAATGAGACCTGGGCTGTGTTCGTGGGCTGGGCCATCTGGACAAAGCTGGAGCTGCAGAGCGGGCGTGAGGCGCGAGGGCGGAAGACCCTCTCCGCGACCGAGGAGTGGGTCAAGCGATTGAAGAAGGCGGACCGCGACGGCGATTTGACCGGGTACTACGAACCCGAGGATCCAACCGAGCGGGGGATGACCAACAAACGGTACCTTGCCCCTTCCCACCGTTTGTCGCCCAGTGAAGTGGCCCTCTTACTGGAAGTGCTGTTCGGAGAACCTGTCGAGGCAGCACGCCGTTCCGCCGCTGTGATGGAGCAAGACCGGCCGCCGCTTGCAGGCGGTGCCCCTTGCCAGAACTGATCATGACATTAAACAAAAAGCGGTCTTAATCGCACACCCCAGAGCATTAAGAACCCACTGCCGCGCCGCTCCCGCGCTCCATTTCGGTCAGAGCTACCGAACCGATGGCGTCGCCTCAAAAAATCTTCAGATTTACCGCTTGACAAACATCGACTTCGCTCATACAATTCCCTGTTCCCTGAGCCAAATAGCAACCATCCTGCGGTCAGTAACCCGGTTCTCTCTCGTGAGGGATCGGGGAACTGTGAGCGGGGTGGTTTGTTTTGCTTTCCGGCGGATAGCACCTTCAGGTTTTTTCTGAACTTCTGAAGGGCAGGTACCCAAGTGGACAAAGGGGGCAGACTGTAAATCTGTTGCCATCGGCTTCCAAGGTTCGAATCCTTGCCTGCCCACCAGTGGCGCCGATGATCAGTTGACGAAGGAGCATGATTCCAGACATGCGGGCGTAGCTCAGTGGTAGAGTTCCAGCCTTCCAAGCTGGCTGTCGCGGGTTCAAATCCCGTCGCCCGCTCCAGTTGATCGCAGGTTCTGATTGAACCCGCGACAGGGGGTTCGAAGGGGGTGATCCCCCTTCATGGGGTGACGCGAAGCGAAGCGAGCGCGCGAGGGGGCTGGCCCCCTAGCGGGAGCCGGTGAGGCAAGTTTCAGGGCCGAACCGGCGACGGAGCGCGGTTCAAATCCCGTCGCCCGCTCCAGTTGATCGCAGGTTCTGGACTGGCCGGTTTCATGCAGAGAAGCCTGCACGTCACACGTCAGATGGGGTGAGAGAACTGCGTGCATCGCCCACGTAGCTCAGTCGGTAGAGCACGTCCTTGGTAAGGACGAGGTCACGCGTTCGATCCGCGTCGTGGGCTCCAGCGTTTGCCGGTCGGAGAGGTTGCTGCGCATGAGTTCCTGGAAGCGCGGCGTCCGGCTCCGCTCTCGCGAAGGATCCGCCACGATCGTACTAAATGAGGAAGGAGGAGGGGTATGGCGAAGGCGAAATTTGAGCGGCGCAAGCCCCACGTGAACATAGGGACGATCGGGCACGTGGACCACGGGAAGACGACGCTGACGTCGGCGTTGACGAAGGTGGCGGCGGAGCGGGGGATGGCGA
>JACQQM010000040.1 GCA_016207025.1 Nitrospirota bacterium
CGCGTTGAAGGCCGGAGCGGTCGTCGTGCAAACGAACCCGTTGTACGTCTCCCGCGAGATCGAGGCGCAGCTCGTCGATTCCGGCAGCGAGACGATGGTGGCTCTGGACCTGTTCTATCCCCGCATCCAGCCGGTCAGAGGGCGCACGCCGTTGAAGCGGCTGATCGTGACCGGCATCCGAGATTTTCTTCCCACGGTGCGCCGCTTCCTGTATCCCCTTAAGGCCAGGTTGAACGGCCAGTGGATTCATCTTGAGAAGAAGCCGCCGCTCTATGACTTTCTCCAGCTTCTGAAGACCGTGCCGAATGGGGATGCCGCCGCACTCCCGTCGCCGCATCCGGATGATCTTGCGCTTCTGCAATACACGGGTGGCACCACCGGCACGCCCAAGGCGGTGATGCTCAGCCACCGGAACGTGGTGGTCAACGCCATCCAGTGTGGTCGCTGGGTGCCGGATTTCAAAGAAGGCCAGGAAGTCTTTCTGGGCGTTATTCCGTTTTTCCATGTCTACGGTCTGAGTACGTGCCAGCACCTTGCCATGATGAGCGGGTGCACGCTGATTTTGCTGCCGCGGTTTCAAGTCGCCGAGGTCCTGCAGGCGATTCACAAGTACCGGGTCACGATCTTCTCCGGCACTCCGGCGATGTTCATGATGATCAACGAGTTCCCGAAAGTCGGCCGGTACGACCTTCGGTCACTCCGTATTTGTCTCAGCGGCGCAAGCCCGTTGCACGCCGAGGTGCAGGACCAGTTTGAGCGTCTCACCGGCATAAGGATTTCGGAGGGCTATGGACTCACTGAGGCCAGCCCGGTGACCCACTGCAACCCGATCTACGCGGAGCGGCCGCGCGGTTCTATCGGGGTCCCCTTTCCGGACACTGACGCCCGTGTCGTGGATCTGGAGACCGGCACGCGCGATGTGCCGATCGGCGAAGTAGGCGAGCTGATCATCCGGGGACCACAGGTGATGCGGGGGTACTGGAAGAAGGAGGCGGAGACGCAGTTGGTGCTGCGCGATGGCTGGCTCTACACCGGCGACATCGTCCGCCAGGACGACACGGGGTTCTTCTTTCTGGTGGACCGGAAGAAGGACATGATCAAATCACGCGGCGAAAGCGTGTATCCACGCGACGTGGAGGAGGTTCTGTTCACGCACCCGGCCGTGAAAGATGCGGTCGTCGTTGGGATTCCTCATCGCCAGTTTGGGGAAGCGGTGAAAGCCTTCGTCGTCTGCAAGGACGGTCGAGAGGTCAGCGAGGGGGAACTGATCGCGCATTGCCGCGATCTGCTGGCGAAGTTCAAGGTGCCAACCGTCATTGAGTTCAGGCGGGAGCTGCCGCGCACGATGGTCGGCAAGGTCTTGCGACGGGCGCTTCGCGACGAAGAGATGGGCCGGCTCGGGGCTCGCGAGCCGAAGCGTCAAAAGGTGGGGTGAGCGGAGCGGGCGCGGAGACGGCCACGGGAGACTGGCCCATGCAGGATGGTTTGCAAGAGGTCGTGATCGTATCGGGTGTGCGCACGCCGATCGGCAACTTCGGCGGCGCTCTCAAGGACATTCCGGCGCAGAAGCTCGGGGAGCTGGTGGTGCGCGAAGTGATCGCGCGCGCCGGCCTCGATCCGACTCTCATCGACGAGATCATCATCGGTTGCGTCGGGCAGTTCAGCGATGCCGCGAACATCGCGCGGGTGATCGGGCTTATGGCCGGTCTCCCAGTCCGGACCCCGGCCTATTCGGTGCAACGCAATTGCGCATCCGGCCTGCAGCCGTTTGTGAACGCGTGCCAGAATATCCGGAGCCGGGACGCGGAGGTGCAGGTGGTCGGAGGAGTGGAGAGCATGAGCCGGGCTCCCTTCGTCACGCGGGACATGCGGTGGGGCAAGCGGCTGCGCCATGCGGAGTTCATCGACAGCATCTGGGAAGGCCTGACCGACGCCTTTTGCGGCCAGCTCATGGGCCAAACGGCCGAGAACTTGGCTGAGGAATTCGGTATTGGGCGCGAGGAACAGGACCGCTTCGCGGTCGAGAGCCACCGGCGCGCCTTCAGGGCCCTGCGGGAAGGCCGCTTCAAGGACGAGACGCTGCCGGTCACAATCCCCAAGACGGTCGCCGGCCGCGAGGCGGCGCCGGTCGTCTTGACGCAGGACGAAGGTCCCAACATCGGCTTGACCGAGCAGCAACTTGCGCTCTATCCGCCTCTCTTCAAGGAAGGGGGAACGGTCACGGCCGGAAATAGTTGTCCGCTCAATGACGGCGCCGCCGCGGCGCTTGTCATGTCGGCCGGCCGAGCGCGTGAGTTGGGGCTGCACCCCCTGGGCCGCATCCGGAGCTACGCCTTCGTCGGCGTCGAGCCGACCCGCATGGGCATCGGGCCGGCCGAGGCGCTTCCGCTGGCGCTCAAGCGCGCAGGCGCCAGCCTCGCCGACCTGGAATTGATCGAAGTGAACGAAGCGTTTGCGGCGCAGTACCTGGCCGTGGAACGGATGCTGGGGCTCACCCGCGAGCGGGTGAACGTGAACGGTGGCGCGATCGCGCTGGGCCATCCGGTCGGGATGACCGGTACGCGCCTGGTCATCACGCTGCTGTACGAAATGCGGCGGCGCGGCGCAACGCTCGGGGCGGTGAGCCTGTGTGTGGGCGGTGGTCAAGGGGCGGCGATGGTGCTCGAGCGGATGTGAGGCCGTGATGCGTGATGCGTCGATCGCGTCTGTCGCGAAAGACGCACTGACGCAAGAGACGCAACGACGGTTATGTACATCTACAAGGTCGGCATCGTAGGAGCCGGCACCATGGGCGCGCAGATCGCGCAGGCGGTCAGCTTCGCCGGCGTGCCGGTCGTCGTGACGGACGTGAGCGAGGCGCTTGCACGACGAGGCGTGGAGAGCGTGCGCCGGATCTACCAGGTCCGGGTGGACAAGGGTAAGATGACCGCCGATCAGCTTGAAGAAAAAATGTTGCTGGTGACGGCCGCGGCCGATTTGACCGCGCTCAAGGAAACGGACCTGGTGATTGAGGCCGTGTCGGAGGACCTGCGGATGAAGCAGCACGTGTTCCATCAGCTGGACCGGACCTGCTCGCCCGGGACGATTCTGGCCAGCAACACGTCCGCGCTCTCGATCTCGGCGCTCGGGGCCGCGACGCGGCGGCCCGGCAAGGTCCTCGGGCTGCACTTCTTCAACCCGGCCTATGCGATGCCGCTTGTGGAGGTGATCCCGGGTCTGGCCACGGATCAGCAGACGGTTGAGGATGCGGTGGGCTTTGCCGAAAGCATCCGGAAGGCTCCGATCGTAGTCAAAGAATGCGCTGGCTTCCTGGTCAACCGGTTGCTGATGCCCTATCTGAACGAAGCGGTCCTGTGCCTCCAGGAGGGCGCCGCCTCGCTGAAGGAGATCGACCAGGAAATGGTGGCGTTCGGCATGCCGGTCGGACCTTTCACCCTGCTCGATACGATTGGGCTCGATATCTCGTCCGAAGTCGCGCGCGTCCTCCACCGGAGCTACGGGCCGCGCATGGCACCGGCCGCCCTGCTCGAGGCGCTGGTCAAAGCGGGGCGGCTGGGAGTCAAGACCGGTCGAGGGTTTTACGATTATACCGGCGCCGTGGATCAGGACCTGGCGGTACTGGTTCAGAAGATCGCGGCTGAGACCGGTCGGCAAGGGACGCGGTGGGTCCGATCCCGGCTCCTGCTGGCCATGGTGAACGAGGCGGTCATCGCCCTGCAGGAGGGGGTGGCTACTGCGCGCGACATCGACCTCGCGATGGTGGCCGGGACGGGATTCCCGAGCGACAAGGAAGGCCCATTGCACTTCGCCGATCGTCTTGGCATCGACCAGGTGCTGCAGGAGTTAGAGGAATTCGCCCAGAGCCTGGGTGCGCGGTTCTGGCCAGCGCCGATGCTGCGCCGGATGGTGGACGCCGGCTTCACCGGGCAACTCGCCGGGCGGGGTTTCTTCACCTACTGACCGGAGGATACGCGACATGACCACGATAGCCAACACGGCGCTCTCGCGCACGGTCGAGCACGGCGTTGCCACCCTGACACTGAACCATCCGCCGGTGAACGCGCTGACGCCGGAACTGCTGGTTGAGCTGGAAGCTGCCTTCGACGCACTGGCCGCCGATCGAGCCGTCAAGGTGGTCGTCTTGACGGGCACCGGCCGGTTTTTTATTGCCGGAGCGGATATCCGGGTGATCGCCGGGATTCCCTCGTCGCGCGAGGGCACGGAGATGGCTCTGCGGGGGCAAGCGATCTTCAACAAGATCGAGGCGTTCGAGAAACCGGTCATCGCGGCCATCAATGGCGTCTGCCTCGGCGGCGGACTGGAACTGGCGATGTGCTGTCATCTCCGGCTTGCCGCCGAAGGAACTCGGCTCGGCCAGCCGGAGATCAACCTGGGCATCATGCCGGGATTCGGCGGCACGCAGCGCCTCGCCCGCTTTGTGGGTCGGTCGAAGGCCACCGAGCTGATCCTGACCGGCGATCTCTTCTCAGCGCAGGAAGCCAAAGCGATGGGGCTGGTGTCGCAGGTGGTGCCTCCGGAGGATCTGCTGCGCCAGGCCCAGGGATTGGCACGCCGGATCGCCTCAAAAGGTCAGTTGGCGGTTCGGGCCGCGCTGCGGGCGATCCATCAGGGCGCCGAACTGGGGCTGAGGGAGGGGCTGGCCCTGGAGGCTCGCCTGTTCGGCGGGCTGTGCGACTCCGAGGATAAGAAGGAAGGGACTGCGGCGTTCCTCATGAAGCGACAGCCGCAATTCCAGGATCGCTGAGGCTCCTATGGACTTCACGTTCAGCTCTGAACACATCATGCTCCGGGAGACCGCGCGTCGGTTTGTGGACCGTGAGCTCAGGCCCATTGCCCAGCAGATCGACAAGGAGCGGGAGGTCCCCCGATCGCTCATCACCAAGGCCGGCGCGGTTGGGCTTCTGGGCGTGCCGTTCCCGGAGACCTACGGCGGTTCGGGGTTGGGGGAGATCGGCTATTGCGTGCTGTTGGAAGAGATCGGGCGCGCCTGCGCGTCCACCAGCGTGACCATCGGCGCGCATGTGGGATTGGCGTGTTTTTCGATCTTGCTGGGCGGCAACGAGGAGCAGAAACGGCGCTATCTCCCTCGCATGATTTCGGGGGAGTGGCTCGGCGCCTACGCGCTCACCGAAGCGGGTGCGGGCTCGGATGCGGCCAGCATCCAGACGGAGGCGATCCGCGATGGCGACGATTTCATCCTGAACGGCACCAAGCTGTGGATCTCGAACGGCGATATCGCGGACGTGATTGTGGTCTACGCGGTCACGGACGCCCAGCGGAAGGCGCGTGGCGGGATCACAGCCTTCCTCGTGGAGCGCACGTCCCCGGGCTTCTCGGCGCACCGAATTCACGACAAAATGGGAATCCGGGGGTCCAGCACGGCGGAGCTGGTCCTGGACCACGTCCGCGTGCCCAAGGAGAACGTGCTGGGCGAGATGGGCGCCGGGTTCGTGCTGGCCATGAAGACCTTGGATGAGTCCCGGCTGAGCCTTGGGGCGGCCTGCGTCGGCGCCGGCAAGGAGCTGATCCAGCTCTCGACGGACTTCGCCAAGAAACGGCACGCGTTTGGCCAGCCCATCGCCCAGTTCCAGGCGATTCAGTGGATGCTGGCCGACATGGCCGCCGAGGTCTATCTGATGGAGAGCGCCGTGTACCGGACCGCCTGGATGTACGATCAGGGCCTCCGCATCACCCGGGAGTCGGCCATCGCCAAGCTCTACGCGTCGGAGGCATTGTGTCGGATTGCCGACAAGGCGGTCCAGATTCACGGCGGGATGGGCTACATGGGAGAGCATCCGGTGGAACGGTTCTATCGGGATGCCCGAATCAATCGGATCTTCGAAGGCACGAATGAGATCCAGCGGCTGGTGATCGCCGAGGATCTGCTGAAGCAGGCGAGCTAGCCGCGAGAGCGGTGCGCGAGATGGCTGACAGGCAACGGTCGTCCAAGCTGGCACTGGCGCTGTCGGGAGGAGGGTTCACTGGCTACCTCTTTGAGATCGGTGCGCTCACGGCGTTCGATGATTTGTTCGACGACGGGTTTACGGTCAACGATTTTCATCTCTACGTGGGGGTCAGCGCCGGTGCGGCGGTCGCTGCGCTCCTGGCCAATGGCGTGAAGCCAGAGGAAATTTTCGAGGCCAACCTGTCCGGCAAGCAGCCGTACTATTTCGAGCGCCGCGATATCTTTGCGCCCGCGATGGGCGAGGGGCTGAAGACCGTCCTGCGTGTGGGCCAGCAGCTCGTCCCGCTGCTCAAGCTGTACCTGCAGAACCGCCACGAAATGAGCCTCATCGACCTGCTCGACAAGGCCCAGGATGCGCTTCCGAGTGGCGTGTACACCTTGGAGCCGTTTGCGCGATACCTTGAGTCGACGTTTGCCGCGAAGGGCCTCAGCAACACCTTCGACGGACTCGGCAAAGAGCTCTACATTCCGGCGATTGATTTGGAAACCGGGCAGAGCGTGATCTTCGGTGATGAAGGGTGGCGCTTTGTCCCGATCTCCCGGGCCATCACCGCATCGTCCGCGGCTCCCATCTATTTCTGCCCCGTCCGTATCGAGGGTCGTGACTACATCGATGCCGGAATCGGCCGGATCACCTTCTTCGACGTGGCGATCCAGAAGGGCGCCGACCTTCTGGTGATTGTTAACCCGTTAGTCTGTCTCCAGTACGACACAGCGGCCGGTTGGATTCGAACCCGCAGCCGTCGCCCCCCGCGCATGCGGGACTTGGGATTTCTCTCAATCGGTGATCAGGCCTCACGGATCAATCTCGAAGCACGTTTCTCACAAGCCTTGAGGCTGTTCGAACATGAATATCCGGATAAAGAATTCTTCGTGATCTCGCCGAAGTCGACCGAGACGTTGTTGTTCGAACGGAGTTTCCTCAGCTTCCGTGACCGCGTCCATCTCCTCCGATGCGGATATCTCACGGTGGCGGAGCTGGTCATGGAGCGGTTCCCACAGATTCGCGCACGGTTTGCTCGGAACGGCATTTCGATCTCGCTGGTCAGGATTAAGGAGCGGATACGGACGCGCGTCGAACAGCTTGACGGCGCTGGCGTCGTTCCATCGCTCCATCCGTCCTCCTGCCAACGTCGAGCGGGCTGGTCATCAGCATTTTGAACGGGCGCGTCGGCCTCGGGACGGGTTGGCACGAGAAGACCGCCGCCCTCTTAATAGCATTGCGATATTAGTTGATTCGAAAACTGTGTTATCATCGGCGCCACACGATGCCGGGATGTCGGAGGGTGATGCTGGAGATTGCCGGCTACGTTGAGGAAGTCAAGGATCGCTACCGCTTAAGCAGCGATTATGCGTTGGCGAAGAAGCTTGGGATCGCCCAGCCCGAAGCCAATCTCATACGCCGCGGGCTGAAGGTGCCGAAGCCCGAGCTCTGCATCAAGATCGCCAAGCTGCTGGACAAAAATCCGGTCGAGCTCCTCCTCATTGCCCAGAAAGACAAGGCGCCGGCGCCGGCCAAAGAGTACTGGACGCTGGCGCTGACCGCCGTCGACGTGATGCTGCATGTCCCCAAGAGCCCGCGATACATTCCCCAGAAAGTGGAAGCGATCGGCCGGGAGCTGCGCCAGCTTGAATCCCAGACCCTGACCTATGAAGGCGCCGCCGCCAACGCCGAGGCGGTCCGGCTGGTGGAGACGGCGGAGCGGTCGATCGACGCGTTCATGGAACGGTGGAACATCTGGAAGAAAGGGGAGGCGCTGTATCCCAACTACCTCTTGGCCAACCAGGCGGCAGTCCGGCGCAACGTGACCATCCGCCGGCTGCTGACTTTGACGCGGGATCAGATGCAGCAAGGGTCCTTGGTCGCCGACGCCATCCAGATCATGGATGATCAGCACCGGGCCGGCATCAAGATCTACTATGCTTTCCGGGAGGAGCTGAGCCGCTCCCCCACGTTTCAGCGGCTGGAACAAGATTTTAAAAAGTACGGCGCCGCCCAAGACCTGAATGCGGCCATGTTCGACGGCGAGATCCTGATCTTTTCGCAATCGTACGGCACGGTTCCGCTCGGCATGGTCGGCAAGCCCACCCCCATCACCATGATCAATCAGCTTCAGATCACCTGGAAACCGGACCTGATCCGGGAGTTGAACCCGGCCCCCCTCTTCGATATGACCCGCTACGTATTTGAGTACCAGGGCGCGAAGGCCTTCAAGGCGCAGTTGGCGCGGTTCGCCAGGACTATTCAGGAATTTCGTAGCGAGAGGGCCGAGACCGAAGCCCGCCGGGGCTTCTCGCAAGTGAGGCCGACGTAGGTGTACCGGGTACCCGTTGCTCCTCCTATTGCAATGGGTCAACAGTACGTTGAGGAGAAAAGCCCATGGCCCATTGCAGTCTAGAGAGCAATGGGCACCCCGCAAGAGGATCGGGCGTCGTAGTAGAGATTCCTTGATAGTCCTGGCGAGGAGGAGCATGCACCGTGAGGTTTCCGTCGGAACCGTTTAAGATCAAGGTGGTGGAGCCGATCCGCCGGACCACTCGCGAGGAGCGGGATCGGCTGCTCCGAGAGGCCGGGTACAACCTGTTTCACGTGCCGGCGGAGAGCGTGTATGTGGATCTGCTCACGGACAGCGGCACGTCGGCGATGAGCGACAATCAGTGGGCCGGCTTGATGCTGGGCGACGAGTCCTACGCCGGGAGCAAGAATTATTACCATTTCGAGGAAACGGTGCGCTCGATCTTCGGGTACCGGTACGTGATTCCGACCCACCAGGGCCGCATGGCCGAAAACCTTTTGTTTTCCACCGTGGTGAAACCGGGCATGTGTGTGCCGAACAACATCCACTTTGATACGACCCGCGCCAACGTGGAGCACCAGGGGGCCGAGGCGCTCGACGTGGTCATCAAGGAAGCCTACGACCCGCACTGCGAGATGCCGTTCAAGGGGAACATGGATTTGATTCGGCTGGAGGACACCATCAACCGGGTGGGGCGCGATCGCATTCCGCTGGTGATGCTCACCATCACGAACAACAGCGGGGGCGGCCAGCCGGTCTCGATGGAGAACATCCGGCAAACCCGGGCGCTGTTGACCCGGCACGGCATTCCGTTGCTCTTCGACGCGTGCCGGTTCGCTGAAAACTGCTTCTTCATCAAGGAGCGCGAGACCGGCTACGCCGATGCCTCAATCCTGGCGATCGCCCGCGAGCTCTTCGGCTACGGGGACGGCTGCACCATGTCGGCCAAGAAGGACGGGCTGGTCAATATCGGCGGGTTCCTGAGCCTCAATCACGAGCAGTGGGTGCAGGACATCACCAACATGTTGATCCTGGTGGAGGGCTTCCCGACCTACGGGGGGCTCGCCGGACGCGACCTCGAGGCCATGGCCCGAGGGCTCCGCGAGGTGCTGGACGAGGACTATCTTCGGTTCCGGATCGGGCAGGTCCGCTACCTGGGTGAGCTGTTGGACAATGCCGGGGTGTCGATCCTCAAGCCGGTCGGCGGGCACGCGGTCTACCTCAACGCGAAGGAGTTCCTCCCGCACCTCCGTCCCGAGGAATTTCCGGCCCAGGCGTTGGCGGTCGCCCTCTATCGCGAGCACGGGATCCGCGGGGTGGAGATCGGCACGGTGATGTTCGGCAAGAAGGACCCCGCGACCGGCCGGACCATCTATCCCGAACTGGAGATGGTGCGTCTCGCGATCCCCCGACGCGTGTACACCAACATGCAGATCACGTATGTGGCAGAATCGATTATCGAACTCCACCGCCGGCGCGACGCGATCGGCGGGCTGAAGATGACGTACGAAGCGCCGGTCCTCCGCCATTTCACCGCGCGGTTCGAAGAACTCCCGCCAGCGCGCCTCCATCCGGTCTAGAGACAGGGAAGGACGATGCAACAGAGTGGTGCGCCCGGCCCGACTTGAACGGGCGACCTGCGGGTTCGAAGGCTGTCAAAGTAGATTTTGCTAACTCCCTGTCTTGGTTGTGATTTCCCGCTTTTACTTTGTTAGTCCAGCAGTTATGACTTTCTATCTATTCCAGTCTTGTTCGATCTGTTCCGGTCTTTTCGGACGGAATTTAGCACAGTAACTCCTTAGTCTACTTGCTGTAACGGTTCACACGAGGAATCTAAGCCTACATGAGGCTCGGACCAATTACCTCAGCCGGGTGAGTGTGGCCCACACCCCGTGTCCCAGATGATCGGCCGCCACGTAACTGTGCCGCGCCAAGCGTGCGGCTAAGGGCCAGGTGCCGGGCCGCGACAGCACGCGCAAGGCGATGCGCGGAATATTGATGCTCTCAAATCCGCCGAGGATCGGCGAGAGATCGTCGTCAATGCCATCGGACACCCCCTTCATGGCGAGACTCGGAATCCCCCGTTCCCGGCAGAGGGCCGCGATAGTTTGGCTTTCCATATCCACCGCGATCGCTCCACTCTTCGTCGCCAAGTCCCGGCGCGCCGCCGGCGTCAGCACCGGGCTGGACACGGTGACGAGTGGCCCGACGTGGAAAGGAATGCCTCGTTCCTTCAACGCCAGTTCCGCTGTCTTCACCAGCGAAGGATCTGATGATTGGATGATCACGTCGCCCACCATGATATTCGGCCGGAGTGCACCCGCGAGCCCACTGCAGATCATCAGATCCAGTTTCTTGGAGTCCAGGAATCGGCCCACGCGTTCCTTGGACACGGCGGGCACCATCCCGGAGAGGCACAGCCGGATCACATGGCCGTTCAGATCGGCTCCCCATATCTCATCGTGTGCGTCGAGCAACCGGAGCTTCAACTGCAGGCAGACCTCGCGCACTTCCCACTTGACCTCAGCCACGAGCCCGATATTCATGCAGTACCCCCTTGGTGACGTATCCATGAGTTCGAAACCAGTGCACAGCCTCTTTCGCAGCTACCTGAAGCGGGGTCTGCGGCCATTCCAACTCCTTCACCGCCTTGCTGCTGTCGTACTGCATGGGACAGCTCGCCATGCGGACCCCATCGAGCGACGCGCGCGGTTCACGACCACTGAGACGACTCCACAGCTCTCCGACGGTCCCCGCCATGTACGCCACAGCGTAAGGGATCCTCATCCGTGGAGCCGGATGCCCACTCACCTTCGCCAAGAGCTGCAAGAAGTCGCTGAGCGACATGTTCTGATGCCCAAGGATATAGCGTTCGCCCACGCGCCCTTTGTCGGCGGCCAACCAATGCCCCTTGGCCACATCTGCGACATGCACCCAATTAAATAGGGCGTCCAGAAACGCGGGGAGCCGTCCATTCAGGAAGTCGACAATCAGGCGGCCCGTGGGCGTGGGACGCCGGTCCAAGGCGCCGATCGGCGTAGACGGATTCACGATCGTAATCGGCGCGCCTTGCCGGATGAGATGCCACACCGCTTGCTCGGCGAGCACCTTCGTCAGTTGGTAGACGCTCCGGCAGTCCTCGGGATGCACGAAATCTTCTTCAGTTCCTAGGCGGGTCGCTGAACAGCGAACGGTCACCGCACTCGAGGTGTAGATGATCCGCTGGACTCCTGCCTTCAGAGCCGCCTCCAGGAGCCGGACGGTGCCATCCACGTTGACCTTGCGCATGTATTCAGGATCGGGAACCCAGAGGCGGTAATCTGCGGCCACATGAAACAGCAGGTCGATGTCCCGCACGGCATGCTCCAGCGAAGGTGGATCGGTGAGGCTCCCGAGAATCGGTTTCACAGGCAGATCAGCCAACGCACCGAGATTGCTGGTCGGCCTGACCAACGCCAGCACGTCGAGCCCTTGCTCGACCAGCAGGCGCGCTACGTGTGCGCCCACAAATCCGGTTGCTCCCGTCACTAACACGCGCACGACCATCTCCCTCTGTGCGAACCGTTACGCCGACACGGTGTCGGACTCTCGGCCGCCCGTGCCGGTTTCAATGGTGCGCCCGGCCCGACTTGAACGGGCGACCTGCGGGTTCGAAGCCCGACGCTCTATCCAACTGAGCTACGGGCGCACGCGGCTATTACAACCACTTCGCGCGAGAGCTTGTCAAGGACGCCTTGTCAGGAGCGGGGTGCGGC
>JACQQM010000034.1 GCA_016207025.1 Nitrospirota bacterium
CGGCGGCCAACCGAACCGTGGAGAAGAGCTGCTGGACGCTCACGCATCAGGGCGAAGCCCGAAGCGGCCCGCCCTTCGTCAGCCGAAGGCGGCTCAACCCACACAAAAGCCGGAAGAGCCAAAAAGAAGTTGATGCGACAGCAGTTCAGGTCTGTGGTATCCGAGTCCACAGAGCAGGTGAATTTGTCCTGTCTTGCCACAGTTTCCTTTCTTTACTGTCCAACTTCTTAGACATCGCATCCGAATGAGTTTTTTAAAGAATTTGATGGCTCCATGATGTGACTGTCTAAGGCTGTGGAATTCCGTCGATTCGGGCGAGAAAATGGAAATCCCATTAACCTACCTAAGTGATTGAAACTTCACGACATGTTCCGGACTGGATAGGAAGCGGGTCTTTGGCATGTCAGTTGCGCATATAGCAACCCGCTGGTGAAGGGTGGGTAGCTAGGACCGGCCTCCGAATGACCCTGTCCCGTCCAAAAGATGGGCCCTTCACCGGCACTTTTATCTGGATTTGGTGATTTGCGATTGGGTCATTGAACCATTGGCCGGAAGAGAATCGCTGACCCGTTGCCAATGAATCAATCACCAAATGGACAAATCTCACAATTCTTCAACAAGGAGGCCGTGTCATGGAGTTATGTCATTCACGCAGATGTCGCGCCGCGCGTGTGGCGCATGGTGCGACTATGCTGCAAGCAGCATTGCTGGCGAGTACCCTAGTCGTGTCGCCGGCCGTCTTCGCTGCTGGGGCGGAAAACAGTGAGCATCAGCAGCATGCAATCCCTGTCTCCGGGCCCACGTGGAAGGAGGCGTTGATCGGGCAGACGAAAGTCGAGGAGGGGCTCGAGGGGCGGGCCGGCCGCTCCGAGAAGCTCGAGCTGCAGCACCATCGCCTCATGCGGCAGATGGAGCAGCAGATGGCGGATCAGGGCTCGGCCCAATGGACCTCGGGCGGCTACAACGGGATGTCCATGATGCACCAGTACATGGGCCAGGACGGCTCCAGCTTCCTGCTGGCTTCGGACAGCAAGGCCGAGCCGGTCTCGATGGCCGGGGGGAAGTGCCCGGCCGGGGTACCGGTCAAGCTCTACGACGTCTCGATGATCAATGTCGAGGTCACGTTGAACCGGTGGTTGGACTACTATCCGGGCTACATGTACGTGCTAACCGAGAACATTGACAAGATTCGGGCCGAGGAGGCCAAGAACAAGGCAGCGCGGGACAAGGAGGGATTCGATCCTGGAGCGGTCAGCACCGGTCTCCAGGGCGATTACATCCAGCCGCTCGTGATCCGGGGCAATCAGGGCGACTGCGTTAGGATCACCTTGCGCAATCAAATGGCCGACGAAGCAGGCAGCCTGCATATCCACGGCTCCAGCATGGTGATCAGCGCCACTGGCAAGGCGGCCACCACCACCAATCCCGACTCGGTGGTGGATCCGGGGAAGAGCGTGGAGATGGAGTGGTATCTGCATTCCTCGATCCAGGAAGGGGTCCGGCAGTTCCACTCGTATAGCAACGATCGTGAGCTCACCGTGATGGGGCTCTTCGGGGCCTTCGTCGTGGAGCCGAAGGGGTCCCGGTATCTGGAGCCGCTGGGCACCGGCCCGGCCACCGAGGCCAAGAGTGGCTGGCAGGTGATGATTGACAACGGGTCCGGTCCGGACTTCCGCGAGCACGTGATTTTCTATCACGAGATCGGCGATGAGGCGTTCCGGCCGCTGAACAAGAAGGGGGACTTCCTGCCTCAGCGTGATCCGTTGACCGATGCGTATCGTCCGGGCGGCCGCGCGCTGAATTATCGCAGCGAGCCGTTCGGCATTGATGAGATGCACCTGCAGCACGAGTACTTCGGATTCGAGGACGAATCCTCGGCGTACAGTGCCTACATGTTCGGCGACATTCCCACGACGCTTCCGCGCGCCTACCTGGGCGATCCGGTCAAGTGGCGGATCGTGCACGGCGGCTCGGAAGTGTTCCATTCCCACCATCCGCATGGCGGCTCGATCCGCTGGCCGCGCAGCCCGCGCGCCGTGGATCAGGAGCTGTGGGCGACGGCCAAGGACGGACCGGTGAAGTATCCGGTAGTCCGCACCAAGACGGACCGGGTGGATGTGGAAGTGATCGGACCGTCTGAAGCGCTTGATTTAGAAAACGAGTGCGGGTCCGGTCTGTGCCAGCAGTTGGCTGGCGACTTCCTGTTCCACTGCCATGTCGCGCACCACTACGTGGCCGGCATGTGGGGCTATGGCCGGACGTACAACACCCTGCAAGTCGGCCAGTATCACACCGACACGATGCCGGATATGCGGGAGCTGCCGGATCGGCAGGGCCGGATAAAGGTCGGCGTGACCTCCGACAAGCTGGTCGGCAAGACCCTGGACTGGTTCGGCAAGACCTTCAAGATCGTGGAGAACAGCCAGAAGACGAACTGGAAGGCCGACCCGGCCATCGTCACGATCAAGGACTGGGTGGAAATCCAATTGCCGACCATGGGCAAGCCCGGCCACAAGGATGACGAACGCGGCCAGCTCATGGCCTATGATGCGTCGGTGTGGGACTGGGCCTGGGACGGCAACAAGGCCTTGGGTGAGCGGGAGAGCACGGCCAAGAACCCGAAGTATCCTGCGGTGGACAAGTGGGAGAACAGCACCAGGCCGGCCATTCTGTTTGAGCCGAAGACCGGGAAGGTATCTTTCCCATTGTTGAAGCCGCATTTTGGGAAGCGGATTCCCTTCCCGCCGAATCATAACGGGGCGCCCTGGCTGGACATGATCCACCAGGATCAGACTGGCGAGCGGACCGGCGAGCCGGCGCTTCCGGGCGAGCAAGGCCGTTGGAGCCTCTGTCCCGATAATGCGAACCGGAAGTTCTACAACATCCACTTCATCCGGCTCCCGATCACCCTGTCTAAAGCGCAGGGGAAGGAGCCTGCGATGGTGGACAAGGACGGGTTGATCTACGTCCTGCATGAGGAGGAGGCAGCGGTCAGGAAGAACGACGACCTCAAGTACCCGCTGGTGATCCGCGCGAACGTCTATGACTGCGTGGATGTGCTCCTGACCAACGAGTGGGATGACGATGACTACACCAACTTCCAGTCGTCGAAGATCAACATCCATCCCCACTTTATGCAGTTCGACAACCAGGCATCGGACGGCGTGATGAGCGGGCTGTCCTATGAGCAGTCCATGCGGCCGTTCACGATGCTAGAGAAAAAAGGTAAGCATGGACTTCCGGTGCCGATGAACACGGTGCTGACCGAGGCGGTGAAGGCCGGCGCCAAGTCCATCACGGTGAAGAACGCGGCCCAGTATCATGTCAACACGGAGCTCTTAGTGGGCGCGGACTGTGTCGGGTGTTCGGAAGTGGCCCGGATCAAGGAGATCAAGGGCAACACGATCACCTTCTATCAACCCCTCAGGCACAATCACCCCAAGAACGACATCGCCACCGTGGAGTATGTCAGGTACCGGTGGTGGGTGGACTCGGACCTGGGGACCGTGTTCTGGCATGACCACGCCTTCGGCGCCACCACCTGGCCGCATGGCGGGTTTGGCAGCGTGATCATTGAGCCGTTCGGATCGACCTACCATGATCCGAAGACCGGGAAGCAGATCCGGAGCGGCCCGATCGCCGACATCCACACGGTCGAGCCGGTGGGCTACGGGGTGAACGGCAGCTTCCGTGAGCTGATGGTGTCCATCCACGACACGGTGCCGCACACGGTGAACGTCGTGTCGGCCGGCAACCCTCCGGGCCAGCCGGTGGAGGTGGCGCTGGAGGCCGGGAAGACGGTGTCGTTTGCGATGCCGGAGAAGATCCTGAACGCCCCCAACCCCTACATTAACGGAGGGACGCACACAACCGGTAGCGGTCTGAACTTCCGTGCCGAACCCTGGGCGCGGCGGCTCGCGAACAATGCGGACACCTCCAAGCTGTTCAGCAGCGCGATTCACGGGGACCCGGACACGCCGCTCCTGCGCGCGTATGTAGGGGATACCGTCGTGTTCCGCCTGCTGCACCAGCTCATGAACGAATCGCACGTCTGGACGATCTCGGGCCATACCTTCCTGACCGAGCGGTATGCCGGGGATGCCAATCGGAAGAACTCGATCCACGTCGGGATCGCCGAGCGGTATGACCTGGTGACCAAGGCGGGCGGGTTCCAGGGCATGCCGGGGGACTATATCCACTTCAACGGTCGCACGTCGCACTTCGCCGAGGGTGGATGGGGCATCTTCCGGGTGTTGGAAAAGGAGGTGCCTGATCTGAAGAAGCTGCCTTCTGGGACCAAGTCGGATGAAATTCCAGGGGCCCCGAAGTCGGTCTGTCCGGCCGACGCGCCGGTGAAGGCCTTCAACGTGGTGGCGCTGGATCGCCCGTTGAAGCTGAATCCGAAGGCGCCGGAGGCGATCGAGGTGGACTTCGAGCGGAAGATCATCATGAACAATCCTGAGGGCAAGATCTTCGCGCTTGAAGAGGAGGTGACAAAGGTCGCAGCCAACGTGATGCCGAATCCGCTGACGCTGCGTGTGAACCTCGGGGACTGCATCAAGGTGAACCTGAAGAACAAGATGGCCAATAGCCGGGCGTCCTTCTTCGCGTCGGGCCTGGCCTTCGATCCGAAGGACTCCCTGGGCCTGAACGTCGGGAACAACCCCGGCGATCAGACCATCGGCCCGGGCGAGAGCCGGACCTATACCTACTACGCGCATCCGGACAACAAGGAGACAACGTCGCTGGTGTGGGACGGTGGGAACATCGTGACGAATCCGCGCAATGGGCTCTACGGAGCCGTCATCGTCGGGCCCAAGGGCTCGAAGTACCGGGACCCGGTGAGCGGCGAGGATCTCTCGCAGAAGAACGCCTGGCGGGCGGACGTGATTGTGGATCGGAGCCTGCCGGAGAACGCCGGCAAGGGGAACTACCGGGATGTGGCCCTCTTCTTCCAGGATGAGGACAACATCATCGGGACCAGCTTCATGCCCTATATCCAGAACGTGGCAGGCCTGACCGCGGTGAACTACCGGTCGGAGCCGTACAAGTTCCGGGAAGAGCAGGGCTGCAACCTCGGTCGGATCTTCCATCCGTGCGTGGTGGATAAGCCGGAGGATCCCGTGACGCCGTTGATCGAGGCGCATGCGGGTGATCCGGTCCGGATCCACGTGATCGGCGCCAATAACGAGCAGAACGGCATGTTCTCGGTGGAAAGCCACGAGTGGCCGATCGAGCCCTACATGCCCGGCGCCGACATGATCAGTGTGGTGGAGTATTCCGGATCGGAAACGTTGGATGTGTTCCTGCGCGGAGGCGCAGGCGGGCCATACCGGCTGGTGGGCGACTATCTCTGGTCCAACCAGCGGTTGCCGTACACGCAGTCCGGGCAGTGGGGCTACTTCCGGGTGCTGCCGGCCGGCGATCAGCGGGTCCTGCCGTTGTCGAAGGACGAGGTCGGTGCGCGGAGTGCCCAGGCTCAACCTGGACAACCTGGATACGGCGAAGCGATCCCGACCGCGATGAAGTAGTCTGCGTGACAGCGTGACACCGAGGCAGGGGAGCTACGTCTGGCATGTGGCTCCCCTGTTTCGTTTCAGGTAGCTGTCAGCGATCAGCAGTCAGCTATCAGCAGTCAGCTTGACCCTCTCCCTTCCCCTCCCCCTTGAAGGGGGAGGGGAGGGTGGGGGAGAGAATGGAGGCCGGAATCATGGCGAGCAAGAGAATACGGTTCGGATTCATTGCAGGAATGATCATCTCTCTTCTGTTAAGCGTGGGCCGTGCTCTAGCCTATGAGGAAATAACAGTTAGCGACGGGGGGACGCTGACCGGCACGGTCACGCTGGTCGGTCAGGTCCCGAAGCCGAAGGGCTATAACCTGGTCACGTTTCCGGATCCGGTCTATTGCGGCCGGATTTCGGACGGGAAGGGGTGGCGACTCCTCCAGACCTTTCACGTGGGACCCGAGAGCGCCTTCAGCGATGTCGTCGTGCTGATCGAGGGGGTTGAGCGCGGGAAGCCGTTCGCCTTCCAGACGCCCCGCGTCGAGGCGATCGACTGTACGTTCAAGCCGTTCACCACGGTGGTCCGGGACAAGCATCCGGTCATGGTGGTGAACATGGATCCCGCCATGCATGATATCCAGGCGTACGAGACCTCAGAGCTCGGCCCCCGGGTGCTGTTCAATGTGCCGCTGCCGATGAATCCGCTTCATCCGCGTGATGCCAGCCTGAATGCCCAGTATCACAAGCATCTCCCCGGGGAACCCATGAAACAGATCGTGAATATGACCAAGGGCCGCCGGGTGTTTGTGATGCAGTGCGGGTTTCACGCCTACATGGAGAGCTGGGGGCTCGCGGTCGAGAACCCCTATTATGCCGTGACTGGCCAGGACGGCAGCTTCACGATCAGCGACATCCCGCCGGGGACCTATAGAGTCCTGGTGTGGCATCCCCAGATCGGCGGGGCGAAAGAGTACACGGTGACGATTGAGCCCAAAGGCCATGCAACACTGAACGCAAGGATTGACGCGCCGACTGGCCGTCTCTATGCGAATGAGGCGGTGGAGAACCCCCGCTTCGGTCTGGGCATTATGGGAAATACCCGGATCGTGCCGACACTCGAGCGTCAGTCGTATTGACGCAATGTCCAGTGAAAAATGCAAAATGAATTCGCCAAGAGCTTTTTCATTTTTAATTTTGCATTTTACATTGGCGCGCTGCTGACAGCCGCCACCGCGCTTGCGGACCATGACAAACCGGTGCGCGATCCGTGGGCGCCGGAGGTTGAGGCAGAACGGCTGGCGGCGATGACAGTCCCGGAAGGGATGGTTCGTGTGCCGGCCGGCTGGTTCCGGATGGGGAGCGACCCGCACGCGGACCCGGATGCCGGTCCTCAAGAGCAGCCGCAACAGTGGGTCTATCTGGATGCGTTTGCAATCGACCGCTATGAAGTCAGCAACGTGCAGTACCTTCGGTTCGTGCTGGCCACCGGCGCGCCGTGGCCACCCTATTGGAAGAGCGATCCATTCCCGGACAAGATGGCCAGCCATCCGGTGATCGGCGTGAGTTGGGAGGAGGCCGACGCGTACTGCCGGTGGGCCGGCAAGCGCCTGCCGACCGAGGCGGAGTGGGAAAAAGCGGCGCGCGGCACTGACGGGCGCCTCTACCCCTGGGGCAACCAGCCGGCCGGATGGGGGCGGAGCAACATCGCCCATCCCGGCTCCAAGCGGGGCATCAAGTATCCTCCGCTGGCCAACGTGGACCGCTACGAACGCGGCGTCAGCCCGTACGGCGCCTACCAGATGGCCGGGAACGTGGCCGAGTGGGTCGCTGACTGGTTTGATCCGGAGTCCTACCAGCATGAGACGCACTACAATCCGGAAGGACCAGTCGTCGGTCAGGAGAAAGTGTTCCGCGGCGGATCCTGGAACGAGGATCCCGAGGTCGCCCGGTCGGCCGGCCGCGGAGCCCGTGCGCCGGATCACCGCTCGTATTTGATTGGATTTCGCTGTGCGCGGGATGCGCACGAACCGTCGCTCGTGAAGCGTGAAGCGCAAGTAAGCTCGCAGGAGAACTCCGGTCTTCTCCGATGAACGATTCACGAACGACGATTCACGTTTAACGAGCCAGAGAGGGAGGCTGGAGATGGATTCGCAACAGTCAGCCAAGTGGACGACCGCCAATCGAATCGTCAATGCCCTGCTCGCCGGCGCGATCGCACTGGCGCTGGCGAGCTTCGCGTGGGGCTTGGATGTGGCCGACGTCACGCCCGAATGGACTCCGGAGGGCAAGAAGATCGCAGCGGAGCGGGCGAAGTTGCCCGCGAATGAGGAGATGGTGCGGGTGCCTGCGGGCTGGTTCCTGATGGGTAGCACCAAGCGAGTGGACCGGAACGCGTATCCTGCGGAATTTCCCCAACGCCGGGTCTATCTTGATACCTTCGAGATCTACAAATATGAAGTCACCGCTCTCCAATACCTGCGTTTTGTGCTAGCGACAGATCGTCCCCCGCTGCTGGATTGGCGGTACGACGGGGGGAATTTTCAGGAATCGATGGTGAATCACCCCGTGATGCATGTCACGTGGCATGACGCCGACGCCTATTGCAAGTGGGCTGGAAAGCGCCTGCCCACCGAAGCCGAATGGGAGAAGGCGGCGCGTGGAGAGGACGGCCGGATCTATCCCTGGGGAAATCAGATGGCAGGACTGACGCGCGCCAATTACGGGCGGACGGGCTTGTCCGGACCGGTCCGGGATCGGCCGGAGCGGTTACTCCTCTATCCGCCGATTATCGCAGTGGATAAATACCAAAACTCGGTGAGCCCCTATGGGGTGCACCAGATGGCCGGGAACGTCGCCGAGTGGGTGGCGGACTGGTATGACACGCAGTATTACGCAACGGCGCCGGAGCGGAATCCAAAAGGTCCAGCGCAGGGAACACAGAGGGCCTTCCGCGGGGGTGGCTGGATGGACAGCACGCCCAGCGTGCGCGCCGCCCAGCGGAACGGGGCGGACCCGACCACGAAGATGAACTGGCTCGGCTTCCGTTGCGCACGCGATTCACAGGACATTCAGCGCACACAGGTCTCCCAGGCGGTCACGGCGCCGGCGCAGTAGAAACGGCGAAACCCTAGCCATGAGAGGAGGCTTCATGATCCATCTGCTATCGGCGCTCATGATCGCGGCGGTCATAACGGGGACGGCATTTGCGGAGAGTGGCCACAGCGATCACGGGGTGCCGCGGCTCTCGGATCAGGCAAAGACGATCGTGACGTACGAGGGCAACACCGTGACCCTGACGTTTGGCCCGGTGGACCTGCCGTCCGCGCACGAGGGAGAGCTCGCGGCCAGCATGCCGAAGCACGTCTTTGAGCTGCCGGAGGACATGGCGTTGGTGGGCTACCGCTCCGCCGTATTCACGAAGGACGGGACCCCGCTCCCTCGCCAGTATCTTCATCACATCCTGCTCATCAACCTCGACAAGGAGAGCGTCTCGTGCCCGGGTGAACCGTTGTTTTTCGCGGGCGCGGGCCTCGAGATGAGCGAGGCCCGCTTTCCGTCCGGCTACGGGGTGAAGCTTGCGAAGGGGCAGAAGCTCATGACGATCGCCGCGTTCTATCACGGCGTGCCGCCGACGAAGGATGTCATGGCGAGCTTCACGATGGACATGGCCTCGAAGGGCGCGGCAGTGCAGGCGCTGGACGTGTACCAGGTCGGCGTCAACGTGGTTTGCTATAGCCAGTTCCCCAAGCGGCGGAAGGACGAGACCGACGAGGGGATCGAGGTCCGGCCAGGCGTGCAGGTGGACCGCGCGCCGCTCAAGTTCAGGATGGACGGATGCGTGAAGTTCGCGTACCCCCACGGGCATGACCAGGTGCTCCTGATCGCCTTGGAGAACACGACCGCGCGGCAGACGCTGCTCCGGACGGTGCCGGACGTCGCGCCGGATGGCGCGTTCCTGTCATTCCCGCCGCACCAGGTCTATCAGAGCACGCGGGGCTTCGGGGTCAATGCCAGCGACGACTACGAGGTGGTGATGGTCCACCATCGCCCGTTGCAGGATCCTCATCTCAATCACGGCATGGGCAACTACCTGCTGTACATGACACCGGGCCAGTGTCCGGCCGATTCCAAGGCGGCTCCGTGAATCGGAGCGCCTGGTAACGGACTGCTGGCGCGTTTCGCTGGAAGTGGGACGATGCAGAATCTGACGGTCAGCGTGGAACAGAGCGTTCAGGATGCGATTGATGGGCTGGACCTCGAGCGGGTGCGCCGAGCGTACTGGGACCAGAATGAATTTGTCTTTCTCGAACGAATCCTGCCGCTAGAAGCGGTGGACCAGTTCCTCTCCGAGGTGGAACGGGTGCGGCTGGTGGTCAATCGAAACTACGTCCCCACTCACAAGAAGGGAGGGAGTGTCAGCTCCTATGTCCTGCGCAGACAGGCGCCCGCCATTCTGGCCCTCTATGAGTCCCCCGTGCTCCACTCGTTCCTGAGCCGGCTCGTGCAGGCGCCGCTCCTGCTTAGTCCCGCCGACGATCCCCATGCCTGTGCGCTGTACGTCTACACGGAGCCGGGCGACCACATCGGCTGGCACTACGATACCTCGTACTACAAAGGCGCCCGCTATACGGTTCTGGTGGGATTGGTCGAACGGACCACGCAGTGCCGGCTGGTCGCTCAGCTCTACAAAGACGACCCGGTGAGGGAAACGCAGGAGCTTCAGCTCGCGATGGAGCCGGGGTCCATGGTGATCTTCAACGGAGACAAGCTCTGGCACGCCGTGACTCCCTTGGGTGAGGGAGAGGAGCGCATCATCCTCACCCTCCAGTACGTGACGAACCAGGCGATGGGGCCGTTCCAACGCGTCTTCTCGAATCTGAAGGATGCCTTTGCCTACTTCGGGCCGGCAACGTTGCGACGCCGAAAGCCTTGAAAGCGCGCAGCGAGTAGCAAGTCGCAAAGCCGGCTAAGAGGGTGAGACATGCAGCTCAGCGTATGGATTCCCGAGTCCGACGCTGCGACCTTCCCGACCGCGCGTATCCTGGCTCGGTTATCCCCTGCCTTTCATACTGAAGGTGAGGGGAAGGAGCGAGCCTACGTGGCGACTTTTGCGGACCTGCCCGAGTATCTTGATCAGGCAGTGCGGCTCATCGGGGAGGTGATCAACCTCCCGGGTGTCCGGGTCTCGATCAATGCGCGGCCTGTGCTCAGCCTGACCAAGTTCTGGAGCGCCCTGCTCTGCTACCGCGATAGTCTTAGGGAGCAAGACCCACAGGCCTATTGCATGCGTCGAGCCGCCAGGCTCGGCGACGCGGGCGGGTGCCCCGATCGGGCCTGCCTGTCCCATTGCCAGTTCATCTGCACGCGCTGCCTTCAGGTCGCCCGCGAGAGCGGCGCGCCGCCGGTCTCGGCCCAGCTTCACGCGATCGCACGGCAAGCGGAAGTGGAGTGGTGCCCCAACCTCTGCCTGCCAAGCAGTCCGTTAGGCGTAAAGCGTGAGGCGTAAGGGGTAAAGAGTTTCGCCTCCCCCCTAACGCCAGCCCCCTATTCAGCGCCACGACGCGAGTTCCACATAACGTCCCTCACCTCACACCTCACTCCTCACGTTTCACGTCCTCGTTATAGGCCGAACGCCCTATTCCAAAGCGTGACAACGATCATGTCTGTAGTCGCGATCGGTCAGGGATACCTGCTCCGGTCAGGGCTACGATACTCGCATTGGTACGGGGAAACTTCTTACGAAAGGGGGACATGATGGACAGAGGCGGACAAAGAAGTGAGAAGATGGGCCTGAAGATCGTGGCGCTGGTGGCGGCGATTATCATGGTGGGAACGATGCTGCCGTCGCTTGTGTCCGCTCATGAAAACGAGGTGTTCTTCCGGGGCGGCTTCGCCGGGCTGAATAGTGATCGTTCAGGGGAGGTGTTCACGGACGTCTTTGGCCGGAACAACCTGCGCAACGACGGGAACACCGGCTACTACATCGGGGCCGGGCTGGATCTCTTGATGCACAAGAACTTTCTCGGGTTCGAAGGCACGTCGTTGCTCGGCGAGGTAGGGCTCGAATTCAAGCGATTTGAGTCGAAGACCGTCACGCAAGCCGTGCCATCGACTTGCGCAGGTGCACTGGGTGGAGCCGCGCCGGGCTGCTCCGTTCGAAACGATAAGGTTCAGATCACGATGCTCACCGTGGATGTGGCCCCGAAGCTCAAGTTCATGGAAAAAAGCAAGTTCCACCCCTGGGTCATCCCGCTTGGCCTGGATTTCCACGTGATCAGTCCCCCTTCCAACGCGACCAACTACCTGGATATCGGGGTGCAGTTCGGTGCCGGCGTTGAGTACAGCATCTGGGGACCGTTCAATCTAGGGTTGGATGGGCGCTATCACCTGAGTGCCAACATGACCCAAACGACGAATACCTTCGGGACGGTCGGCGCCTATCTCGGGGTCGGGTTCTGACACCGTGCGTCAGCACGGCGGGGCAATGGGAACGAGGCAATAGGCAATGGGCAGGACCCTCCGACCTATACCTATTGCCCATAGCCCCTCGCCAAAGTGTGCACCCATGCTGCCGCCGCGTCTTGTTTACTGGGAGATCACGAAGCGCTGTAACCTACGGTGCAGTCATTGCCGTGCGGTCCCCCAGTCCTGCCAGTCGTCCGATGAGTTGTCGCTTGCCGAAGGGTTTCGCCTGATTGATGCGATTGCGGAGGTTGGCCAGCCCATCCTCGTGCTCACCGGCGGCGAGCCCTTGCTCCGCAGCGACCTGTTTGACCTGGCAACCTATGGGGTTTGGCGTGGGCTCCCGATGGCGCTGGCGACGAACGGGACGCTGGTCACGCGCGAGGTGGCCAAACGGGTTGTGAACGCCGGCTTCAAGCGGGTGTCCATCAGCCTCGATGGACCGGATGCCGAGACGCATGACAACTTCCGGCGGGTTCCGGGGGCGTTCGACGATGCGGTGGATGGGTTCATCCACCTCAAAGAGTTGGGGATGTCGATGCAAGTGAACACGACGGTGACCGTCCACAACCGCGAGCGGCTTGAGGAGACCTATGAGCTGGTCCGGAAACTCGGTGCCGACGCGTGGCATCTGTTCCTGCTGGTGCCGGTCGGGTGTGGGTTGGAAATCGCCCGTAGCGCGCAGCTCACCCCCCGCGATTACGAGGAGGTCCTCTTTTGGATCGACGACCTTGCGCAGAGCGAGGCGCAGAGTGGTGGAATGGAAATCCGCGCCACGTGCGCGCCGCATGCGCAGCGCATCCGGCTGCAGCGCGAAGCCCTCGCTGAGCGTGAAGCGTCCAGCGTGATGCGTGAAGCGTCGGAATCAGGAGGACGAGGTACGCTTCACGAGGGACGTTCGGTGAAGCCCCAAACCCGTCGGGGTTGTCTGGCCGGGACCGGCATCTGCTTTATCTCGCACCGGGGCAAGGTGTTCCCGTGTGGGTATTTGCCGATCCAGGCAGGCGACACCCGGCAGCAGCCCTTCGCGAGAATCTGGGAGACGGCGCCGCTCTTTGCCGATCTCCGGGACCCGGGTCGGCTGATGGGCAAGTGCGGCGTGTGCGAGTACCGGGTGGTCTGCGGCGGCTGCCGAGCTCGCGCATTCGGTCAGACCGGCCACTACCTCAACGAGGAGCCGTTTTGCAACTATCTCCCCTCACCAATAGCGAACAGCAAGTAGTAGGAAGTGAAGGACTCTGAGCTATTAGCTGCTAGCTGATGGCTGAGAGCTAAACCCTGCCTTCTGTAGCATTCCGCGACAGTTTGATTTCCCGCAACGTGGCACCATAACCCAGCCGGGCTCCCGATGGTTTGCCTGGCACGAAAAATATATTTGTGAAATCAAATAGTTAATGATGGGATGCAGCGGGGCTATGCCTGAACAGGCAGGTGGTGCTTGGATTGCATACCTTTACCTTGTTGTTTGGAGGATCTCTCAGGGAACCCTGCCAGGCACCCGGCACCAAGCAGGGGCGGAATGTGAAGCGGAAACCCTCACTCATGATTGAGGACTGTGGGACCTGCGGGGTCCGCGGCAAGTCCGTCCTCTGCGACCTTGCCGGACAGGACCTGGCCGCGTTTCAGAAGATCAAGCGCACCATCCAGTACGAGCCCCACCAGACGATCTTCTACGAAGGCCATGCTTGCCTCGGTTTGTACTTGCTGTGTGCGGGCAAGGTCAAGCTCACCCGGTCTTCGGCCCGCGGCCAGCGGCAGATCGTGCGGATCCTGGATGGCGGCGAGCTGATCGAGAAGCACGCGTTCCGGGATGGGGCCCTCCACGAAGTGACCTGCGAGACCCTGGAACGTTCCCAGATCTGCCTCATTGAGAAGGAGCCATATCTGGCGCTCATCCAGCGGAACCCGCAACTGGCGATCAAACTGATCCAGCTCTTGAGTAGCGAGCTGGGCATGCACATGGATCAGCTCGACCAGTTCACGTTCAAGACCGCGCGCGAACGGCTGGCCGGCTTGCTCCTGGAGCTGGGTGACCGATTCGGCAAAAAGGCGGGCAATGAAGTCCTGGTCGGGATCACCCTCAAGCGTGAAGAAGTGGCCGAGATGGCCGGCGTCACGGTCGAAACCGTCATCCGGCTCCTCGGCGCATTTCGGGACGAGGGGCTGGTCGGCATCGACGGACGGGTCATCACGCTGCTGAGGCCAGACCGGCTGGCCCGGATTGCCCGACTCTAACCCCCTCCTCAGAAAGTCAGCAGTCCCCCCCTGAGTCTGTAGAGTCCATTGCGTCTGTCGCGTCATCGTGTCCGTCACGCAAAGGCGCGATTGAGACTGCCCGCTATGGACGCTCCACGCGCCTCCGCTCCGAATAGGTCTAATGGCCCATCCCAAAGCCTTGAGATGAATCATAGGCCAGCCTGGCTGATCACAGTGTGGGTCTATCTTCCCCTTCGGTATAGTGAGCGCCAAGGAAGGAGGCCGCCTTGCTCGCACGGTCGAGCTTCAGAACAAGGGACTGGCGAACGATGGTGCCTCAAGGACGTGGGCGGACGAGCCAGACGGTTGATCCCGTCGCGCTCCTGAAGCGGGAGCACGAGATGATTTTGGACCAGCTCGGCATGATCGAGACCACGCTCGGTCCGCGCACTGTCAGAAACCGTGCGTTAGAGGAGCCGGACCGGGACACGCTCCGCGAACTCCTCCGGTTCTTCACGGGCCGGATCGGAGTCCATTTCAAGCGGGAGGCGGTCCTCATCGCAGCGCTCGGCCGTGTCCTTGGCCGGAAGCGAGAGGAACGCGAACAGCTCGAGAACCTGTTAGTCGAACACCGCGTGATGAAGGCCGACGCGGCTGGCATTGCGAAGCAGCTCAACGGGAAGGCCGCGAGCGCGTCGCGCGGCGGCGACGCCGATCCGTTCGGGATTCGGTCGTTTGTCCGTCGCTACCGCGGGCACCTCTCGTGCGAAGAGCGGATTCTCTTCGTGCTGGCTGAGATGCGGTTGACCGCGGAGCAGAAACGGCGGGTCAGTCACCGCATGCTGCAGGTGTAAAGCAGCATTCAGCGATCAGCACCCCCACCCCACCCTCCCCCTTGAAGGGGGAGGAAAAAGGAGGGGGTGGAGTTGTCGGCTGAAAGCTGATTGCTGACGGCTGAAAGCTAAGTAGAAAGGAGGTGAGAGGCGGTCGGGAGATGCAGCGCAGGCATTGGAATGAAAACTAAGTGTGCAGAGGGAGGAGGAATAATCATGACACGGAAAACTGGATTGGTCGCCGCAATTTTCGCCTTCACGCTGTGCGCGTTTGCCGCCGGCGTGGCCTTTGCGGCGGACCCGGAAGTCAAGACGCATAAGCAACCGTATCCGGACCGGTGGAACTCGATCAAGAACCCGCCGGTGAACCCGAACAGCATGCCGGATATCTCGGGAGCCGAGAATATGTCGTTCCGGGCGACCGGAAAGATGGTCGAGTACTACCTGACGATCGAGCAGATCAAGTGGAACATCGTCGGCGACGTGTATGTGACGCAGTGGGCGTTCAACGGCCAGGTGCCGGGCCCGTTGCTCACGGCCACCGAGGGCGACATTGTTCGGATCACCGTCAAGAACAACACCACGATTGACCATACGATTCACCCGCACGGGCAGTGGGTCCCGGTGAACATGGACGGGGTGCCGAACGTCACGCAGCTCTCGATCCAGCCGGGCGAGACGTTCGTGTATGAGTTCATGGCAAAGCCGTCCGGGCATCACTTCTATCACTGCCACGTGAACGCGGCGACGCATATGGATATGGGGCTGTATGGGTCGTTTGTCGTGTATCCGGGAGAACAAGCGCCTGGCACCAATGCCAAACAGGCGGCGGATCCCTCGCTGAGGATCGACCGGGACTACGTGATGATCCTGGATGAGGTCGACACCCGGATTGACGACGGTGAGAGCGGAGGCATGGAGCTGGGCCATCCGCGCAAGATCGCCAACTTCAACTACTTCACGATCAACGGCAAATCCTTCCCGGAGACACCGATGATCTTCGTGCGGGAAGGGGACATCGTGCGGGTCCGGTTCCTGAACTTCGGCTATTGGAGCCACGCCATGCACCTCCATGGGCATGCGTTTGCGCAATCCAGCGCCGAGTGCGATCGGTGCCCCAGGACCTGGGAGTTCAGGGACGCCATGAATCTGAACGCGGCCCAGCGGACCGATATCATCTTCAAGGCCAATAACCCCGGCCGGTGGGTGTTCCACTGCCACCGGGTGCCGCACGCGACGAACGACGGGGCCTATCCGGGCGGGTTGCTCACCGTCATCGAGTACGAGAACAACCCGTACTTGCCGGTGATCCCGCCGTTGCCATTGCCGGGCTTTAAGACGATGGACGATCCGAAGACCATGAACATGTCGCTGTCGCACAAGGCGATCAAGAAGCAGATCATGGGCGAGTAGGCCACGAAGCAGGTCTGGGGTTGAGGGGGGAGGAGGCGAGCGCTGGCTCCCCCCTCCACACCCTGGGAGGAGAAGAAAGCCATGAGAACACGGTGGATAGTGCTGATACTGGCGATCGTCTGGGTGATGTTCTCTGCAGGGGCGGCCTTCGCCCAGGACCTGGTGATCCATTCGGGAAACGTGACCAAGATCGATAAGGCCTCCGGCGCGATCACGATCGAACTGAGGAACGGTGGCACCAAGTCGTTCACGGTCACCGACAAGGATATTCTTGCGAGTTCGGTGTGGCAAAAGCGCCTCAACGTCGGTGACGGAGTTGACATCAAGGCATCCGGAGACAAGGTCTTGACGGTGCTCCGGCGGAACTTGCCGGTGACCGTTCGGCCACCGGAGACGGCGGCGGCCAAGTAGGTTTCAGGACCGAGGAGGGGGTCGGAATGTGTCCGAACCTTTCCTCGAGACATGGGGCCCGGTCCCATGGCAATCGTGTTGCTTTTCCCGGAGCATTGGCTCCCTGGCCTGGGGTTGACGAGAAAGCTTGTCATGCCGGCGTCGCGATCAGGGTGGGCGATACGGTGGGATGGTGAATGACGATATCAGCGGGGAGTCCCGTTTGATAAAACTGTGGACGGAGGAAACGAGCATATGCTCCGGCCTCCAGACCCGGAGAGGAGAGTAGGGCCATGAGAACACGGTGGATAGTGCTGATACTGGCGAGCGTCTGGGTGATGTTCTCTGCAGCGGGGGCCTTTGCCCAGGACGTGGTGATGCATTCGGGAAACGTCACGAAGATCGACAAGGACTCCGGCGCAATCGAAATCATGAACGCCAACGGCAAGCCGGAAAAGTTCACGGTCACTGACAAAGATATTCTTGCCAGTCCGGTCTGGAAAAGGCGCCTTAATGTCGGTGACGGGGCGGACATCAAGACGTCAGGAGACAAAGTGGTGACGGTTTTGCGGCGGAACCTGCCGGTCACGATCCGGCCGGCTGAGCCTGGGGCGGCAAAAAAATAGGCAGGCTATTGCTCTCGGCTGACAGGGGGCTCGGATGCGCGTGAGTCCCGCGATTGCTTGCTGCGTCAATCTGCCACAGATTGACCTTCTGAGATGTGGCGAGATGACTCGGGGTAACTCCCTGCGAGGAGAGGGATAACAAGTGATTTCTGAAAACACGCAATTCGTTGTGTGGCCCTTCAGGTCCAACGCACAGGTTGGGATGGCACCTGCCTTGCTCATCAGAGGAAGATGAATAGGGATGGGGAGCTTGGAATGTGCCCAGGCTTCCTATTTCTCGCACCGAGCCAAAATGGAGGCATGGCATGAAACGGACAGTTGTCGGTCTATGCATGCTGGGCATACTGGCCCTGAGCGGGTGGGCCGGCCTGGCGGTGGCTGGGCATAAAGCGACCGGGGCAGGGACGTTCAAACCTGAAAAAATCGTCCAGGGAACGCTCAAGGGTATGGACATCCTGAAAGAGACGATTACGGTCGAAATCGTGGAGGGCCAGAAAGTCACACTCAAGGTCGACGTCGATGCGCTTAATCAGATCCGCCGGACCGGGAAGATTGGCGAGCGGGTAGAGTTGCGGCTGGACGCAAACGATATCGTTCAGACCGTTGCGGTCGGCACGGGTCCATAAGGGAAAAAGGAGAGAAGGTCATGAAGAAGATCATGCTGGTGCTGTTTGTCTTGCTGGTCAGTGGCTCGTTCACCGCCGCGATAGCCACTGCGCAAATCCCTGCACAAAAAGGGGCTCCCCACGCGCCGGTGAAGATTGTGCAAGGCACGCTGAAGGGGGTCGATCCGCTCAATAAAACTATCACCGTTGAGATTGTGGAGGGGCAGACAGTGACGTTGAAAGTGGACGTTGACGCGTTCGAGCAAATTCACCGCGTCGGCAAGAAGGGCGAGCGGTTGGAGCTCCGTCTGTCAGCGAAAGACATAGTGGAGACCGTGGCGGTGGGGACCGGACCGTAGCGGACATATGACGCGCCCTGCGTGCGGGAGAAGCAGCCAGTTTGAGTAGCAAAATGGCATACCGCGCCCTGGTTAGTCTCCTGGTGGTGACAGTCCTGTCGGTCTCAGTGGTTCTGGCCGAGACCGTCACGATTTCCATGAAGGACCGGGTCTTCATTCCGGAGAAGATCACGGTGAAGGTGGGCGACACGGTCCGGTGGGTGAATGATGACACCGAGCTACACCAGGTCATCAGCGGCCGGTCGCCCTATGACCCGGACCTGGGCTCCCCCATGATGTCAGGCGTCATCATGTGGAATGCGAGCTACGCTTTTACCTTCACGATGCCCGGGTCTTACCGGTACTTGTGCTTCATCCACAGCTCACCGAACAATCCGTCGGGGGCAAACGGCATGGTCGGGGAGATCGTTGTGCAGGAGTATCAGCCATGACCCGCAGAAGCTCGGTGGTCATGAGCGTCCTCGTCGCCGCCGTGATCGGCCTCATCGGGTGGGCTGGTCTCGGGACGGCGGTGGCCGAGATGGTCAAAATTTCCATGAAAGATCGGCAGTTTTCCCCCGCAACCCTCACGGTGAAAGTAGGAGAACCCGTCGAGTGGCTCAATGACGATCAGGATGTCCATCAGGTGATCAGCGGCAAGGGCCTGCAGGATCCGAGTCTCGGCAAGCCGCTGGATTCCGGGACGCTCCTGCCGGGCCAATACTTTATCCATACTTTTACGAAGCCTGGAAAGTACCCCTATATGTGCGTCATTCATTGGTCGCTTCAGTCGATCACCGGGCAAGGCGGCATGATAGGGGAAGTGATTGTCGAACCGTAGGGAGTGGGAAAGGTCTCAGTCCCCATAGAGGCATGTCATGAAAGAGACAAGAACGAGTTGGGCGTTGTCTGTGATGGTGGGAGTCGCAATCGCGGTGAGCGGGACGGCGTTGACCCTTGCTGCTGGAGCGGAAGGAGAGGGAAAGACCCAGTCGTCCAGCGGCGCAGGTCAGCGAGCCGGTTTCGACATTTTCCTCATGGGGGTGGTGACCAAGACCAACTATGATGCGACCCCGCCAACCGTGACGATGAAGGTGATCGAAGGGGCCCTGGAACGGCTGGGACAGGAGGTGGAGATCATCATTGAAACAGAGGAGGCGATTAAGCATTTCAAACGTCGCGTGAAAGTGGGAATTGAATTGGATACGCGCGTGCGGGTTGGGACGGATGGCAAACTGTACATGGCTACTTCCCAACGGCGAGGAATCCCTTCCCGTGAGTTCAAGGGAGGGCCGACAATCGACGAAAGCGTGAAGAAGTTGCTGGAATCCGGGGGATAGGGTTGTTGAGTCGGCGTCATAGGTGAAACGCGATGGGTTGCTAAATTAAAAGGGAGGAAGAGCAACATGGGCAAGGTGAGCAACTGGATGATGATGGGAGTATGTGGGATGGCCGCAATCTTCGGACTCGGGGTGTCGGCGCAGGATGTCCAAGCCGCCGGGGCAATTACCGGAACCGTGACGTTTTCGGGAGCCCCGCCCGCCAATCCCAAGATGCGGATCGCGAAGAATGCGGACTATTGCGGAAATGAGATAGAGATTCCGGTGCTGGCCGTGAATCCCAAGTCCAAAGGGGTGCAATGGTCAGTGGTCTATCTGGAACAAGCCAGCGGCGGGCCGGTGAAAGATAAATATGAGCTGGAGATGGGGGATCCTGGAAAGAAGTGCGACTTTGTTCAGCATGTCCTCGCGATGGTCAAGAACAAGAATATTTCGATGAAGAATACCGACCCGATCCTGCACAATCCGCACACCTTCAATGACAAGCACGCAACCCAGTTCAACGTGGCGTTGTCTGAGAAGGGGCAGGTCATCGAGCGAAAGATACGGGCAGGCGGGCTCGTGAAGTTGGTGTGCGATTCGCATGTGCACATGAACGGGTGGATCCTCGTGCTCGATCATGGCTATTTTGCCGTCACGGATGAGAACGGGAACTTCAAGATCGACGGCGTCCCGGCCGGCAAGTACAAGCTGGTGACCTGGCACGAGAACTGGAAAGCCAAGAACTGGGAGGAAGTCGAGCGCTCGGTGAAGGAAGCGGACGCGAAGATCAAGGCCGGCCACATCAAGCCCGAAGACGCACTGCTTGAGCGCCCGATTTACGAGGACCATGTGGTCCTGACCAAGGAGATCGAGGTCAAGGACGGAGGGGATGTCAAGGTCGCGTTCGAGCTGAAATAACGCCCCCACCCTCCCCTTCCCCTTGCTTGAAGGGGGAGGGCACGGGACGGGGTGAGTGGGAGGGTTTCATGGAGCGAGGGAAGGAATCCGCTTTTGTGATCATGATGGCCGGCTCGATCTGGCCGACGGCGGTGTTTGCGGAAGAGTCGTCCAAGGTGTCGGCGGGCGGGTACGGGGCGGCCGATTATGTGTGGTTCACGGTGATCGGCCTGATCCTGGTCTACGGGGTGTACGACTCGTTTTTCAAAACGCCATAGATCTCAGGACTGAGTATCGAGGACTGAGCGATGAGGCTCGGTCCTCGACCCCTCATTCCTCGGTTCTGATGACTGAACGCTGATAGCTGAGGGCTCTTAAGGAGGCCATTCGTGAAGAGTCGCAGGCGGTCAGTTTCCTGTGCACGCTTATATTGGGGTGTAGCGACCCTTGTGTGGACGCTCGCAGGTCCGACGCAAGGGGGGGCTCACGAACTAAGCCAGCCGGTGCCAGTGCTCCTCGAGCGGATGCACGATACGATTCTGCTCATCAACCGGGGCAAGCCGGACCAGGCCTATACCAAAGCCGTAGCGATCCAACAAGACTTCCCGGACAGCAGCCGGGGCCGCCTGATTCAGGAGGTGGGGCTGCTTCCCACCGCCCAGCGTCTCGATGCGGCATACCGGACCTCGTTGGCAGACGAGACGATCCGAGCGCTAGAAAGGAAGGACATCCCGCATCTCCAGAAGGCGGTCTACTCGATAGCCTTCCTCTTGATCCTGGAAAAGCTGGACCGGCTGGAGCTCCTGATGCAGGACGCCGGCACACGCGTCGAGACCAGGGCAGCGGTGCTGGCGGTCGCGCACGACTATTTCACCCACATGTTCGAGCGGCTGTTGCGCTTCCGAGCGCCAGAGCAGATCAAGGCTCTGGACCGGTTGCTGGACCGAATGGCAGTGGCGGTGAAACGCGGCGATGCGGCCGCCCTCGGGACGCTGCGAGCCCAGTTCTTGAACGGGCTGGTTGAAGGATTTCAAGACCAGCTCGTCGTCGGCAAGCTCAAACCGATTCTGGATTTGCCCAGAGGAGGTGGATCATGACGGCGGGCACAGTAGTGAAGGCCCCGCCGGCCCTGGCCGTGTTCGCCTGCCTGCTACTCTTCGGATGGGGCGAGCTGACGGGAGCGCTGCAGGGCGGCTTCAAGACCCAGATCCTTGCCACTGCGGCCTCGGCGGCAAAGGAACATCCTACCGTGCATCAGCTCACGGGCCTCAGCGATGTGGACCAAAGCATCGTGGAGGGAATCGCGCAGGAGGTGCTAGGCCACATTCACCACTTCCACAGCCATGCGCTCGGACTCGCGCTTATGACGCTGGCGTTGGTGACGGTCATCGCAAATCTGGAGGTGGCGGACCGACTACGCTTGTTTCTCATGGGCTGGACGGCAGTGGGGTTGCTGTATCCGTTCGGCTGGCTGACGGTGGCGCTCGCGCTGCCTGCCAAAGGGAAGGCGGTCGCATTCGCGTTGGCCGAGCGGTGGTTCTTCATCCCGTTCGGCGGGCTGTACCTCTTGGCCATCGGAACACTCATCGCGCTGTACGCGTGGCAACTCCTGCAAGGCGGCGTGAAGCGTGAGGCGTGAAGCGTAAAGGGTGTTGAGGGCGGGAGGAGACATGCAAGCATGGTGGCAGAGGCGTTAGTCAAAGTGCCGTTTTATTCCGGCGGACGCTATCTCAGAGAGCAGTTCCCGTTCCGGGTCTTCAAGATCGCCATTGACGCGGGCTTCAACTGCCCGAACCGGGACGGCTCGATCGGGTACGGAGGGTGCACGTATTGCGGCAATGCCAGCTTCAGTCCTAATAGCCGGGTTCCCCGTGCCCCGATCGCACAGCAGATCGCGGACGGGATCCGTTTCTATCGAGAACGGCTTCAAGGGGAGAAATTCATCGTCTATTTCCAGGCTTACACGAACACGCATGGACCACTGGATCGCCTGCGCCAAGTCTACGATGAGGCCCTGGGGTACACGGATGTGGTGGGACTCGCAGTTGGGACCCGCCCCGATTGCGTGCCCGATCGGGTGCTGGACCTTCTGGCGAGGTATGCCGGGCGGACGCACCTCTGGCTGGAGCTCGGACTGCAGAGCAGCCATGACACCACGCTGCAACGGCTCAACCGGCGCCATACCTACGCGCAGTTCGTGGACGCGGTTCGGCGAGCGCAGGAGCGGGCGTTGCGGGTGTGCGCCCACGTCATCCTGGGCCTGCCTGGTGAGACGCGCGAGATGATGCTTGAGACGGCGGATCGCCTGGCGCAGCTCGGCCTGGACGGGGTGAAGCTGCACCACTTCTATGTGACAAAGGGCACCGCACTGGAGCGCCTGTACCGGCGCTCTACAGTCCGTGTGCTCACCCTGCGTGAGTATGTTGGCTTGGCGTGCGACTTCCTGGAGCGGACCCCCACCCGCGTGGTGGTGCAGCGCTTGACTGGCGAGGTGGCCGAACCGTACGTGGTGGCGCCGCACTGGGGTGTGACGAAACTGCAGGTGATCCATCTGATTGGCGAGGAATTCCGGCGGCGGGACACGCGGCAGGGAAGCCGCGTGAAGAATTGTCGATTGACTCATTGACGATTGCTTCATTTCATCGCAATGAACCAATGAAGAAATCACCCAATGAGTCAATTCTCATGATGGGAAGGGGCGAATGTGCCACCTCTTCTCGGGGGAAGGGAAGCTTGATGGCCTCCTTGTGCTTCCTTTCCCCTCTCTCGCATCAGTTCTGAGTTTTGAATTGTGAGTGCTGAGTTCCCAGAAACTCAAAACTAAGTGTCGTATAGCACAACATCGGTGACGGTTTTTAATGTGTCAAAAGTAGCAGGACATCGGTTACACATGCCTCTTGGTGACAGCGTATTTGTAGACCTTGAGGAGGCGACCCTGATAGGTGAAGTTGAGCAGGCCCGTACGGGTAAAGATAGTGCCCGTGACGTATTCGTGGACCAGGGTAGGATCCACCAGAAAGGACTCGCTGAAGAAACGGACCCGCCCTTGGGCATCAGTGAGCCGCACGAACGAGACGCGCCCGTCGCGGAAGGGCAGTTGCCGCCGGTGAAGCGTAAAGCGCTGGGGCAACCGTCGGCGCCGAATCGCCGTGTGGACCGCCCAAGGCACGCGCTGCCCGAGCTTGGCATAGCGATGCGGTGTATTGTGGAAGGGTTCAACCCGCGCCAGCTCGGCGGTGAGGTGCTCACGATCCCGAAAGCGCTGACTCCGGAAGAAGAGTTTGTCGTAGACGTCGTTGAACCGCTCCACGATGCCATTGCGCCACGGTTCCCCTTCGGGGATAAACACGATCTCCACGCCCAGATACAAGCAGAGGCGAATAAGGAGGCCCAAGCTGCGGGGATAGCGATTCGATCCGCGAAACGACAGTTCGTTATCAACTTGGAGGTAGCGGGGAATTCCCAGGCGCTGCCATGCCGCCACCACCGCCGCGACGAGGTCGGTATCGCGCTTGCTCGGCTTGGCCGCCAAGGCCACGGCGTTGCTGAAGGCGTCGATGAGATGAACGCTGTAGAGCCGGCTGGCTCCTTGCAGGTACCGCGGGCCCACCAGATCGAGCTGATGCACGTCGTTCGGCCGCTGCGCGGCCAAGGCAGGATACGGGGTGCCGCGTGGCGTGTACGAGACCTTTGCCACCAACCCCTGCCGCTTAAGAATGCGGTTGATGGTCCAGATTGTGGGCAGGGGCTCCACCCCCAACTGCTGAAGCTGCCATTGAATGGCCACCGCGCCTCGTTGGGCATACCGGGTGGTGAGCAGCCGCTTGCGGATCGTACAGACCAGCTGAACCACGGCCTCCGGAGTGCGGCGGGCACGATGTTTGGGAGCCCGCGATCGGCTCTGGGCCCAGCGAGGGTTCCCCGGGTCGAAACGCCGAAGCCACTTATAGAACCACCGGCGGGACCGTCCCAGCGCCCGACAGATCGTGGTTGCCGGTTCTCCTCGCAAGAAGCGACTGATCGCCTCGATTCGTTGCTCGTGTTCTGCCATGGGTTCTCCCTCCCTGTTGGAGAGAGAACAGCCATGCATGTGTGACCGATGTCTTGCCACAAGACAGGCATTACGGTGTCACCGATGTTGGTGTTACCGATGTTCTGCTATTTGTCAACTAAGAACTAAAAACTCAAAACCTGCCTGAGATAAGGAGGATGCTGTGAACAGGGTGAAAAGGCGAGCGGCGTACGGCGTGGTGGTCGTGCTGGCCCTCACAGGGTGGTGGGTGGTGCCCCCGGTCGTGGCAGCCAATTCTGATTCAGGGGTCGAGCGCCAGGTTGACCATTTCGTGCAGGGTGTGCTGGCGAGCGAGCGCGGACAAGTGGATCGCGCGATCGAGGAGTTTCAGATGGCTGTTCGGCTCAATCCGGCCCAGGCCGAGGCGCACTATAACCTGGGGGTGCTCCTCGGCGAGCGGGGGCGATGGGAGGAAGCGATGGTCGCGCTCGGCAAGGCCGCTGAGCTGCGCCCCAAGGATGCCGACCCGCACCTGGCGATGGGTATCGTGGCCAGCCAGCAAGGCGACGACGACCGGGCCATCCACGAGTTCATCGAGACGCTGAAGTGGCAGCCCGATCTGGCCGAGGCGCATTTCCGGCTCGGGCTCATCTCCCAGAAGCGCAAGCTGGATGACATTGCGATTGGCCGCTTTCGGGCCACGATCCAGGCCGATCCGCAGCATCTGCCGGCTCGCTTCGCGCTGGGATACATAGCCGATAAGAAGGGGGATCTGGATGAGGCGATCCGGCAGTTCCGCGAGATCACGACACTGGATCCGCGGAATGTCGAGGGCTACTACAACCTGGGGCTGGCCTACGGACGCAAGAGCATGGTCGGCCTGGCCGACCTGCCCACGCCGGACCTGACCGACTACAACGCCCTGGCGCTGGAGGCGTTCCAGAAGGTGCTGTCGTGGAACCCCAACCATGTCGGGGCCCGCTACAACCTGGCCATTGCCTATCTCTACCAGGGACGTGGCGACGTGAAGCGTGCCCGAGAGCACCTGGAGATCCTGGTGAGCCTCGATCCCTCACTCGCTGAGAAGTTGGCCGATAAGATCGAGAGCGTGACGCAGAAGGAAGGGGCGCACTAGTTCCAGTAATGAGTGGCGAGTGATGAGTAATGAGTTCGTGAAGAGGCTGGGGGTGAGGTCCTGCCTGGCGCTGATGTTCGCGCTGCTGGCGTTGGTGGGACGAGTGAGTGGGAGCGACTCGCTGGCCCAGGAGAGCCTGCTGGCTCCACAAGGGGAGTCGGTCAACGCGCCCGAGATCACCAGGATTGCGCCGACGTGGGGGTCGTCAGGCTGGGTGATTTCGCTCACGCTTGAGGGACGCAATCTGCAGAGCGCTTCAGAGGTCCGGTTTGTGCCGGCAACCGGTATGGTCGTTGAGGATGCCCCCGTCGTCAACAGCGAGGGCACTGTGGCGACGGTGAAGGTCACCATTCTGGTGCATGCCCCGCTCGGGCCGAGGCTCGTGGTGGTGCGAACCCCGGCCGGACAGTCGTCGCTCACACCCACGGAGGCGAACATCTTCAAGGTGAGCTTTGCGCACCTGCACTGAACAGCGTTCAGTGTCACGCGTCTGTCGCGTCTCTTGCGTGCCGCGCCTTTTGCGTTTCTCGCGATAGACGCAAAGGACGCCACAGACGCAACGGACGCTCCCTGGAAAGAAGGAGGCCAAGATGAACAGAGGAACACGTGCCATAGTGGCCGTCGGGCTCTGCCTGTGTACCATGGTTTGGGCAACCGGCGCCGGTGCCGCCGAGAAGGCCGACCGTAAAGCCGGGAAGGTGGTGATCTCTACGGTTGTCGGAAATGGGGCGCCGGACTACAAAGGCGACGGAGGCGCTGCAGTGGCAGCCAGCCTGAGCAACCCGAGAGCCATTGCTGTGGACCCCGCTGGGAACATCTATATCTCCGATTCCACCAACAACCGGGTTCGGAAAGTGGATGCCGCGACCGGCACCATTACCACCGTGGCAGGAAACGGCGTCCGCGATTTCAGTGGGGACGGGGGGCCGGCGACCAAGGCGAGCCTGGCCTTTCCGATGGGGCTCGCGGTGGATCGGGACGGGAATCTGTTTATTGCGGATGCGCGCAACCACCGGATCCGCCGGGTGGACGCCAAGACCGGGATCATCACCACCGTCGCCGGGCAAGGGATCCGAGGGCTGGCCGGGGACAACGGGCCAGCGCTAAGCGCGCTACTCTCGTACCCGACGGCCGTCACCTTGGACGAAAAGAGCAATCTCTATATCGCCGATTCGGAGAACGGCGGCATTCGGCGAGTGGATAGGAAGACCGGGATCATCTCGAGCCTAGTAGGTGAGGGCACGCCCGGCGCCAAGACGGATCCATCTGGCACGCCGACGATCCGGGGCCTCTTCGTGGCGCCGGTGGGACTGACCTACGATGGCAAAGGGAGCCTCTATGTGGCTGATGCGTTTTTGAACCGCGTGAAGAAGGTGGAGGTGGCAACCCGCAAGGTGACCATCGTCGCCGGCAAGGGGGTCAACCAGTATTGCGGGGATGGTGGGCCAGCCAAAGAGGCATGCCTCGCTCAACCAGCTGGCGTCGCGCTGGACGCTGACGGGAATGTGTACATCGCCGATGCGGGCAACGACCGAGTTCGGAAGGTGGATGCCAAGAGCGGCATCGTGACCACAGTTGCGGGCACGGGGCAGCGAGGCTTCTCGGGCGACAAGGGTCCGGCGGTGAAAGCCAGTTTGGGCTTCCCAACCGGCGTGGCCATTGATCCGAAGGGCCGTGTGGTGATCGTGGAGCCGAACAACAACCGGGCGAGGCGGCTGGAGGCGCTCAATGGGTAAGCGGGGCGAACGCGGCAGGCGGGTCGTCTGGGTAATCGTGACCGTTTGCACGCTCTTGGCATGCCCTATATTCGGCGACGAGGAAACCCGGGCCAGTATGTCACCTGCTTTGGCGAGCGAAGAGGCAGCGGCGCTGTTCGCGAGAGGACAGATGGAGGCGAAGAGCGGCCGGCTGCGGGCCGCGACGGAAGCCTACGTGGAGGCGATCCGGGTGAAGCCTGACTTCGCCCCGGCGTACCTGGCGCTTGGCCGGATCAACCATGAGGCGGGCCGGCCCGAGAAGGCGATAGCGCTTTACCGGTTAGCGCTTCAGCATGATTCGGAGCTGGTGGAGGCGTTCCAGGGCCTGGGCAACCTGCATTTTGACCAGGGCCGGCTTGAGGAGGCGCTGGGCTTCTACCAAGAAGTGCTCAAACGGACGCCTACCTCGCCCGTGGGGTACAACAGTGTCGGAAACTGCTACTACGGGCTCCAGAAGTTTCAGGAAGCGCTGGAGATGTGGCAGAAGGCGATTGACCTCGACCCGAGGTATCCCCGCGCGTATTTCAACAGGGCGGTGCTCTACGACGGCATTCACGTGAAGGACAAGGCGATCGAGAACTACCGGAAGTTCCTGGAGTTCGCGGGCCCCGATCATGCGACGCTTGTGGAAGATGCCCGCATGCGCGTCGACGAGCTGGAGCGGCCCGAGTCGGGGGAACCCGCTCTGTCCACTCCGCAATCGGAACAGAACCCGCAGCATCACCACTAGGTTGTCAAGGTAGACTCCACCCTCTCCCCTCTGAGGGGAGGGTAAGGGAAGGGGTGAGGGCTATGAAGATAAGAAGACCTATCCTGGTCATCTCGCGAAATGAGCGAGCGGGGAAATGGTTCCGTTTTATGCTGGGCGGCCGAAGGACGGGGCTGCCGACCACCGTGACCACCGATCTGGAGGAAGGTATTCGGGCGCTGAAGCGATTGCATCCGAGAGTCGTGATTTTCGTCGACGAGGGCCTTGGAAAAACTGATGACAGGCTCATGCTGCTTGAGGCCCTGCTTCTGATCGAAAAGCAGAGTCAGCAGAACACGCTCGCTCTCCTCTACGATCTCACCGATGGGCGGCTGACGATGTATCACAATGTCCACCTTCCGCGGGTGAGTCCGGAGGATGTTGCACACGCGGCAACGGAGACCGTTTCCTGCCCCCTCTTTGGCTACGCCGAGGAAGCGGCACCGGGATTCCCAAAGGATTGCCACTTTCTTCCCCTCATGGTGAGGGGTGCGGCGCACGCGGCTGGGGCCGCCCCCAGCCCAACGAGAGACTGATCATGGGTCGCTGCAGGGAGGTCCTTATCGTGGGAGCGGGGGATGGGGACAGGCCGGGGTTGCTCGATAAGGTGGCAGCCACCGAAGCGGGAATCGAATCCAGGCCGCTGTCCTTCGTGGAGCGGCTTCAGGCTGTGGGGCTCTGTGCATGACTCCTGCGGAGGGCGTATGAGTGCGCCGGTGATTCGAGGGCTCCGGCATCTGGCGTTACGGGTGACCGACTTGCGGCGCTCTCGCGCCTTTTACGAATGTCTCTTTGGAATGCGGGTGGTCTGGCAGCCCGATTCCGACCATCTCTATCTCAGCTCGGGGTCCGACAACCTGGCGCTGCATCAGATTCCAGCGGCTGAGCTGGCGGACTACAACGGCCCGCGCGGCCAGTTCATGGACCACTTCGGCCTCGTCGTGGACACGCCCCAGGCGGTAGACCGGATGTTCGAGTGGATTGAGCGGAGCGGCGGGAAGATCGTGCGCCGCCCGAAACGCCATCGGGACGGCAGCTATTCGTTCTACTTGGCCGATCCGGACGGGAACACGATGCAGATCCTGTATGAACCGACGATCAGCGCGCTGGAGCTGGTACCGCACAAGGGAGAGGGTTCGGCGATGAGCCGTCAACGGAATGCTGCTACAGGGAATGACCGACGAACGTTGGATCTCCCGCCGACAGTGCTGTTCGTGCTGGTGACGCTGGCAGCCCTTATCGGGGTGCCGCTCTTTGGGTATGTCCATGGCTATACCCGGCTGGACTGGGCCATGTGCGGGGTCCTCTATATGGTCAGCGGATTGGGGATCACCGTAGGGTACCACCGGTTGATCGCCCACGGCGGCTTCCGGTGCCCGGACTGGGTGAAGGCCGCTCTGCTTATTGCAGGCGGCTGGGCACTGGAAAACTCGGCGCTGACGTGGGCGGCCGACCACGCCCGGCACCATGCGCGTGTGGATCAGGAGGAAGACCCGTACAATGCGACCCGGGGGTTCTGGTACAGCCACTGCGGCTGGGTTTTCCTGAAAGATCCGCACCGGACCGAACAATACGCGCCCTGGTTACGGGAGGATCGCGTGGTGATGTGGCAGCACCGCTGGTATGCCCGGATCGTCCTGTCGGGGCTGGCCCTCCCGTTTGTGGTCGGTCTGCTGGCCGGCGGGGGACTGAGTGGGCTCAGTTGCTTCTTGTTGGCCGGCGTCGGACGGGTCTTTCTGGTGCTGAACTCCACGTTCTGTATCAATTCCGTCTGCCACCTGTGGGGAAGCCAACCCTACAGCCGATCCAACAGCAGCCGGGATAGCTGGTGGGTGTCGCTCATTACCTTCGGGGAGGGCTACCACAATTACCATCATGCGTATCCGCGCGACTACCGGAACGGCCCCCGGCGGTACAACTTCGACCCGTCGAAGTGGCTCATTTACGGTCTATTCAGCCTGGGGTTGGCCAGAGACCTGGTGAGGAGATGAAGCTGCATCGGAGCAGGACGGTGATCATCGGGATCGTCACCTTCGCGGTGACGCTGGCGGGGCTGGGTATCAGCCTCGTCTGGGGAATGGGTGCCAGGCCGCCGGTGTTGGGCATGCCAGCGCATGAGTTTTCGCTTCCTGATCTGAGCGGGCGGGTGCAGAGCCTCAGTCAGTACCGGGGCAAGATCGTGCTCCTCAACTTCTGGGCGACCTGGTGCAAGCCGTGCACGACCGAGATGCCGGCCATGCAGGCGGCCTACGAACGACTTCGGGACCACGATTTTGCAGTCTTGGCCATCAATGAGCTGGAGGATACGCAGAAGGTGGCGGAACACATTCGCGATCATGGACACACGTTTCCGGTCCTGCTGGACCAGGACAATCGGGTGGCGAACCTGTACGGCGTGTTCGGGCTGCCGGTCAGCGTGTTCATTGACGAGGCGGGCACGATCCAAGAGTATGTCAAAGGGGGCCTGCTGACCGGGCAGAAGATCCAGGAAACCGTGAGTCGAATCAAGAACCGCGCGGAACGACGGGCAGTCGTTCGTGGATAAGCATGCTTTCGCCATGGATAGCCGCGATTGGCGCAGGAGTTTGGATGATAGCCTCAATCGGGTTCTCCCTGGCCGCTCCGCCCTCTACGGGAGAGCCGGTCGAGGAGATGGTGCTGATCCCGGCTGGCCCGTTCCTCATGGGCGGCGGCTTCGACGAGGAGCGGCCTCGGCATCGGGTGGCGCTGGATGCCTTTTGGATGGATCGCGTCGAAGTGACTAACGAGCACTATGCGGAGTACCTGCGGGCAACTGGTACGCCGGAGCCCCGGTACTGGAACAAGAGCGAACGGTTCCACAACGGCGAGAGGTTCCCGCGTCATCCGGTCGTCGGGCTCTCCTGGTTCGAAGCGAAGGCGTTCTGCGAGTGGATGGAGAAGCGATTGCCCACCGAAGCGGAGTGGGAAAAGGCCGCTCGCGGCGGACGCGAGGGACTCGCCTTTCCCTGGGGCGACACCCCGGACCATACGCGCGCCAATTATGAAGGACAGGGGACGCTCCTGGTCGGGAGCTTTCCCCCAAATGATTACGGCCTCTTCGATATGAGCGGGAATGTCTGGGAGTGGGTCGCAGACTGGTATGACGCCGGCTACTATGGAAAAAGCCCTGAGGTGAATCCCGCCGGACCTGACTCCGGGCAAGAAAAGGTGCTCCGGGGTGGGTCCTACGTGGGCGGCATCGGCCCCAACCGCGTGGCCCACCGCCATTGGTATCCGCCACAATCGCAGTACAAATGGCTTGGAGTGCGGTGTGCGAAAACACCCCCACCCCAACCCTCCCCCCTTCAAGGGGGAGGGTAAGGGAGAGGGGCGAAGGCCCGATTTCCTCACGCCCTACGAGAGGATCTGAAGATGCGTGCCTGTGTGGTTGGAGGATGGCTGCTGGTTGGCGTCGGTCTCCTCATCGGTCCCCATCCCCTTCTTGCCGTCGGTCCTGGCGGCGGCACCTTTTCCGGGGACGGCGGCCCGGCAACGGACGCGCGGCTCAACAACCCACGGGGGGTGGCGGTGGATCGCGCGGGGCATCTCTATATCGCCGACTCCAGCAACGACCGGATCCGCCGCGTGGATCGCCAGACCGGCGTCATTACGACGATCGCGGGCTCAGGGGACCGCGGCTTTGCCGGAGAGGGGGGATCCGCATTGGCAGCGAAACTGTACTTTCCTCATGGGGTTTCCCTGGATGACACCGGAAGCCTTTACATCGCTGATGCCGGGAATCACAGGATCCGGAAAGTGGAGGCACAAACCGGTGTGGTTCACACGGTAGCCGGGAATGGGAAACGAGGGTGGAGTGGCGATGGCGGCCCGGCCGTGCGGGCCAGAGTCAGTGCGTCGCGCGGAGTGAGCGTCGGGCCCGACGGTCAGCTCTATATCGCCGACACCCAGAATGGATGCATCAGGAAAGTGGATCGGGAGGGACGGATCACGACCGTTGTCGGCACTGATCCGAGGTTGGTGGAGCGTGGAGCCGCACCCAAGTACCTGTGGCACCCGGTCGGTGTCGCGGTCGGACCTGATGGCCACATCTATTGGGCAGACGCCACCTTGAACCGGGTCAAGAAGGCCGACCAGAGTCGGATCGATCCCAAGACCAAGAGTGGGTGGATCACGATCGTGGCCGGCGGTGAGACGATGGGCTTCAGCGGCGACGGCGGCCCGGCGCGAGACGCCGAGCTTGGGGCTCCGGCGGCCCTGGCGTTTGACAGCAATGGGAATCTCTACATTGCCGACCATGACAACCTCCGCATCCGGCGTGTTGATGCCAAGACCGGGATCATCACCACGGTTGCGGGCAACGGACAGCGCGGACTCACCGGAGACGGCGGGCCTGCCACCGAGGCTGGCCTGAACGCGCCGGCGGGAATCGCGCTCGATGCCGACGACAATCTGTATATCGCCGATGCACAGAACCATCGCATCCGCATGGTGTCGGCGGCGAGCGGGATCATCACAACGGTCGCCGGAAGCGGCCCGATCAGCGAAGGCCCGCCCACTGAAGGGCCGGTCGAGCAGTTCTTCCTGTAAGCCAATAGGCGCGGGGCTTAGGGCGCGAGGCTATGGGCTGACGAACTGTCTCAACGCCGAACCCTGAAGCTTGGCGTTGCCTATTGCCCCGGGCCTCTTGCCTCTCGCCTACGGGTTGACCGGTTTCCGATTCGTCCTGTTGGCCGCTGCTCTTCTCACGTGGTGCGGAGAATGCCCGTTCGACCCCGGATTATTAGCGGCCTGGTGATGGCAGGGATTCTGTGGGCCGCAACCACCTCAGCAGAGCCCCCGTCTCTCGAGATTACCGGCAAAGACGGCGCCCCGATGGTCCTGGTCCCGGCGGGGGAGTTCACGATGGGACATGACAAGTGGGATGCCGATGAGAAACCGGTCCACCGTGCGTATCTGGACGTGTTTTATATGGATAAGTACGAGGTCACGACTGCGCGGTATGCCATCTTCATGCAGCAGACAGGTCGCGAGCCACCCTCGAAGTGGAAGGATGTGAATCCGGCGACCGACGGGGAACGCCCGGTGGTTGGCGTCACATGGCATGACGCCGATGCGTACTGCCGCCATTATGGGAAACGCCTGCCGACCGAGGCCGAATGGGAGAAAGCGGCACGGGGGACCGACGGACGGCTGTTCCCTTGGGGGAATGAGGAGCCGACCAACCGCCATGCGAACTTCGGCGTAGCCTGGATCGGTTACGAGACCCTCACCGTGGTGGGGGGCCTGGAGGCGGGCAAGAGCCCCTTCGGGGTCTATGACCTGGCGGGCAATACCTGGGAGTGGGTCGCGGACTGGTACGATAGAAATTATTACAAGAGCAGCCCGGACCGGAACCCGACCGGCCCCTCGCGCGGGGGGAGCAAGGTGCTTCGTGGGGGCTCGTGGTATAACATGCTCTATGACCTGCGATCCACGAACCGGAACTACTTCGCGCCGATAAATAGTTACTTCGACGTCGGCTTTCGGTGTCTCCAAGACAGCCCGAAGTAGCCCGTTCTTGAAACCGCTCGACCATGGTGGAGGCATGCGGCTGGCTCCTTATCTCTTCCAACGACTCTTTGATCTCGGCGCCGCCCACGCCTTCGGCATACCCGGCGACGTCATTCTGCCGCTCTATGAAGCATTGGAGGAGAGCCCGATCCGTCCCATCCTGACGACCCATGAACCGTCCGCCGGCTTCGCCGCCGACGCCTACGCCCGCCTGAAAGGCATCGGGGTGGCGGTGGGGACGTACGGAGCCGGCGCACTCAACATGGTCAACCCGGCTGCGCAGGCCTATGCGGAGAAATCACCCGTGGTGGTCATCAGCGGCGCGCCCGACATAGCCGACCGCAATCCGGACCTGTTGATCCATCACAAGGTGAGGACCTTCGACACCCAGCTTCGCATTTACGAGCAAGCCACTGTGGCCAGCGCGGCGCTGGAAGATCCGGCGACCGCCTACCGTGAGATCAATCGGGTGATCGAGACGGTGCGACACGAGAAGCGACCGGGCTATCTGGAGATTCCGCGCGACATGGTGTGGGCCGAGATTGCCGAGACTGCGGCCCGGCCACATTTTGCTCCGCGGCGGGATGCCGGGGCATTGGTGGAGGCGATGCAGGACATTACGGCCCGTGTGAACCGGAGCCGGAACCCGGTCATTCTGGCCGGGGTCGAGATCATGCGGCTGGGGCTCCGGGATCAGCTTATCCGGCTCGCTGAGTGCTACAACCTGCCGGTGGCCACGTCGTTTATGGGGAAGGCGGTGTTCCCGGAGCATCACCCAAACTTCATCGGGACGTACATGGGCGCGGCCGGGCATCCGTACTCCCGCCTGGTGGTCGAAGGATCGGATTGCCTCCTGATGCTGGGGGCCTGGCTGACCGACACCGAGACCGGCCTCTTCACGAGCGCGATCCCGCGCGGCACGCTGATCCAGGTTTTGGCCAACGAGGTGACCGTCAGTCGTCATCGATACGACCAAGTGGGGCTGGTCGAAGTTATGGACGCGTTGCTCGAGAGGGCTGAGATCAAGCCGCGGGAGTTTCGGAACGAGTACGTGCCGGAGCGGACTGAACCGCAAGACCGATCCCTTATCAGCGCGGTCTTTTTGGAATTAAGTCGTCTGGACGATCGGCGCTACGTATTCACCGTCGATGTGGGAGACTGCCTGTTCGGCTCAGTTGAATTGAACGCGGAGAACATCCTCAACCCCGGCTATTATGCCAGCATGGGGTTTGGTGTGCCGGCCGCCCTGGGCGCGGGGCTTGCGGCGCCGGACCGCCGGCCGGTGGCGCTGGTGGGGGATGGCGGCTTCCAGATGACTGGCATGGAGCTAGGGACCTTGGTCCGGTACGGCGTGGATGCGGTAGTGGTCGTGCTCAATAACGGGGGCTATCGGAGCCTCGAGGCGCTGGGTGCAGCCCGAAAGATCTGCGATATTTATCCTTGGGATTATGTGGCAGTGGCGAGAGCCATCCGCGTTACGGGCGTGCGCGTACGAACGGCGGAGGAGTTCGGGTTCGCTTTACAGAAAGCGTGTGATCGCCAAGGGGTGTCGCTCATCGAAGTGGTCCTTGACCCCGGGGACATGTCGCCCACCCTCCGGAGGCTGAGCCGCAGGACTCCCTCATGAAGCAACAATCAGCCGTGAGCTTTCAGCGAAGGAACAAGCAGGGGCCACGAGCCTGTGATCGGCGGTTCTGAGCCTTCGGCTATCCGACGAAAAGCTGACCGCTGATGGCTGATCGCTGATGACTATTGGTCAGGGGGGCCTCATCACTTAGACCGCCTCCGGCGACGGTCGTGATGATGCCGGTTGACGCCTCGATCTTACGGATACGGTGGTTTTGGGCATCGGCGATGTACAGGTTGCCGTCAGCATCAAAGGCCAGTCCCGCCGGCGCGTTCAAACTGGCGTCCGTGGCTGGACCGCCGTCACCGGAAAAACCGCGCGTGCCATTTCCGGCAATGGTGGTGATGACGCCGGTCTTCGCATCCACGCGTCGGATGCGGACGTTGTTGTGTTCGGCGATGTAGAGATTCCCCTTGCTGTCAAACACGACGGCCGCTGGCTCCCCAAGCTCGGCTTCACGTGCCAGGCCGCCGTCGCCGCTGAAGCCCATCGTCTCGCTGCCAGCCACGATTGTGATCCACCCGCTCTTGGTCTCGGGATCGATCCGGCTTGGATCGGCCTTCTTCACCCGGTTCAGGGTCGCGTCAGCCCAATAGATCTGTCCATCAGGACCCACCGCGAGCCCGACCGGATGCCTCAGATTTTTCGACCCTCTCCTTCTCGGATTCGAGCCGGTGAGCGTACTGATCTGGCCATGTCGGTCCACTCGGCGAATGCACCCGTTCTGAGTATCCGAAATATACACAATTCCGTTCCCATCAACCGTGACGCCTCGAGGCGCAAAGAGCCCCGCGGCTGTCGCGGGTCCACTTTCTCCGTAAGCCCAAGTGTCTCCGGTTCCTGCAAGAGTGGAGACGGTGCCGATGGAGACATCGACCTTTCTGATGCGGTGGTTGCCGGCATCGGCGATATACAGGTCGCCGACAGCATCAAGAGCTAGGCTATGTGGAAAATAGAGCTTCGCAGACAAGGCCGGCCCGCCATCACCACCGAAGCCGCGCTCGCCGGAGCCCGCGACGGTGGTGATGAGTCCTGTCCGGCGGTCGATCCGGCGAATCCGATCGTTGCTGGAGTCGGCGATGTACAGGTTGCCGGCCTGATCGACAGCCACCCCTCGCGGGTTGTTGAGCCGGGCTTCCGTAGCCACTCCTCCGTCTCCGGCAAACGTCCCGCCTCCGCGGCCGGCCGCCATAGTTGACAGGGGAGCCAATACCAGCATGCCACTGATCAGGAGAGCCCAGGGCTTATATGTGCGCATGGTCACACCGTACGTTGTTCTGTTCTCCTTCAAGCAAAGAGGACGGGCCAAGCCTTATCCATTTCCCCAAAAGAACTCGTCCCAATCCACGGTCTTGTCCCACCATTGCCTATGCCGCTTCACGTCATGCAGCGCCGGCGGGGTGACCTGGTAACAATAATCCCAGATCGCGTCCGCGGCTTTGGCGCTGATCCCGCCTGCTCTGGCTTCCAGCATGTCCATGAAGCGGTTCATTGCCATATACGTCCTCTCGCGATCACCGTTCTCGTGGGAGCGTCGCACCAGGTTGAGTTGGTCCAGGTAGAGGTCAAACATCGCGGATTCCCCGTTGACGAGCGCGGTGCCCTGCTGGACCACGACGAACCCCGTCAATTGCTCAAGCCACCCTTCCCGTTGTGGCACAGACCCGGATTCGCTGTTCGCCGGAGTGAGGAGGATCGCAGCTATCAGGCCTGTCAGAAAAATCCTATGGTTGAAAGCTGGTTTCATGGTTCTTTCCTCCGTGTCTGCTCGGCCTCCAGTGTCCGTTCCGGTAGCCCCACTGACAGGCAAGGTTGGAAAAACAGGCGCGAAACGCGGTGGAGGCCGAGACCTGCGTTCCGCACCCGTGTGAGGGGACTGGCTCGCCGTCCGCGGCGTGCCTGTCCCCATTCCGGATCTGAACGGGGACAGTCGCCAGCCGGAAGGGACTTCGGCGAGCTCAGTCGAGCCGCGACAGTCCCCTCCGGCGCCGTCCCCGATCACATTTTCACCGCCCGACATAGTAGATATGGCCCCCCAGATGCCGGTCCTTGTGCAGCGGGCACCAGACTCGGAAGAGTTGGTCCGGCCCCGTCAGGCGGGATCCCTCAAACTGCGCGGTGCTCACGTTGATGCGCTTGGTCTCGCCCGGGCGGACCGTGACGCGAATCGGCTTCAAGTGATACACCATTCCCGGTTCTTCCCCAGGCGCCACGACTTCTGTGCTTTTTTCCGTCACCACCTCGAACATGCCCCGGACGGCGAAGGCGTGCTCCTCCTTCGTGGGGTTCTCCAGGATAAACGTCAGTCCATCCTTCAGGTCCTCTTGATCCATTATAAGTTGGTTGGGCTGCCAGATCGCATACTTCGGAGGCATCATCTCCGAGGCAATCCAGCGGAACTCGCCTGCCTGGGCCGTCTCGCCGGCAAATAAACCCGCGAGGAAGACGACGGCAAGCCCTACTGCATGGCTTATGTCTTTCCATCTCCTCATGGCACGTCCTCCTTTCTCACTGGATCTCGTTCATCTCACACTGACGATCCTGAGCGGGTGAGAGTTCGCGGCACGACTGTTTTCTGATGCTCACCTCCTTTCGTATGCCTTCCGTTCAAGACCTGCCGAGTCGTGTTTCACACCTTCAGCATATGGTCTTGCGTGATCGCGCACGACGACCTCCTTCACCGCCCGCCGACAAAATAGATATGCCCACCCAGATGCCGATCTTTGTGAAGCGGGCACCAGACTCGAAAGAGCTGTCCCGGTCCGCTCACGCGGGCTCCCTCGAACTGCACCGTGCTCACAGTGAGGCGCCTGGTCTCGCCTGGAGGCACCGTGACGCGAATGGGTTTCAAGTGGTAGACCATTCCCGGTTCTTCCCCGGGCGCCACGGCTTCTTTGCTTGGTTCTGTCGTCATCTCAAACATGCCCCGGACGGCAAACGCGTGCTCCTCCTTTGTGGGATTCTCCAGGATAAACG
>JACQQM010000035.1 GCA_016207025.1 Nitrospirota bacterium
AAGACTCTTCCATTCATCACTCAGCATTCATCACTCATCGTTCAGCGCGTCAGGCGGTGCCTGGTTTATCTGGCTCGGCTTCGGAAAGGATCTCGGCAAAGCGGGTCCCCACAATGTTCGTGACCTTGGCCATGAGTTCCGAGACCTCTTTCCATTCAGCCGGGAGCAGGTCGTGCTTGATCTGGGGGGTGAAGCGCCCATTGGGCGCTGACTTTCTGCCCCTCCCGGGTGACCACCATCTTGAGCAGTTCGACGTCCCGTGCTGCTTCGGGCTCGCCGTTGCCTTGCTTCCCTGAGCCGCTGGGCGGCGTGGCGGGGGGAGTCTGCGTCGCCATGTTGATCCTCCTGGGCTGCGTTCATGCTATCGCATCAGTGGCAAGATGGGAATGCTTTGGACTCAGGGCTCACGCAGGACTTCGAGCATCTCGTCATGGATCAGCCCGTTGCTGGCGACGATCTCTTTCCGGTAGATGGAAAACGGGTCTCCCGCCAAATCCGTCACCTGTCCACCCGCTTCCGTCACGATGAGCGCCCCCGCCGCGGTGTCCCACGGGTGGAGTTTCAGCTCCCAAAAGCCGTCGAAGCGGCCGGCTGACACGTAACACAGGTCCAGCGCGGCTGATCCGGTCCGGCGCACCCCTTGGGCCCGAAGCGCGAAGCGAGCGAAGTGATCCAGGTTGTTCTGCGGGCTTTCGCGGATATCGTACGCGAACCCCGTCACGAGCAAGGCGGCGTCCAACTTGGGGGTGTGTGACACGTGGATCGGCGTTCCGTTCAGGAAGGCGCCGCCGCCGGCCTCGGCGACGAAGAGCTCCTGGCGGGTCGGGTCGAACACCACTCCCAGGATGCAGCGGCCCTGATACTCCAGCCCGATCGAGACGCAGTAGGCCGGGTAGCCGTGCGCAAAATTGGTGGTGCCATCCAACGGGTCGATCACCCATTTGTAGAGGGACGGGGTCCCCTCCAGCAGGCCCCGTTCCTCGGCCAAAATCTGGTGTGTTGGGTAGTCGTGTTTGATCACGTCCACGATGGCCTGCTCGGCACGTCGGTCCGCGTCTGTGACCAGGTTGACGGCGTCCTTATGTTCGACGCGAAACCCGTGGCGGGCATGCTCGTTGAGGATCGCTCCGGCCAGCCGAGCCGCCTCGATGGCCTTGGTCTTGAGAGCTTCGCGTGTTGAAAGAGGAGGGAGCTGTTCAGCCAGCATGCGCGGATCATACCACCTACAAGACGAGCAGCCAACCGGTGGTCAAAACGTGGCGCGAATTTCCATGAAGAACGCCGTCATCGGCTGGAAGAAACCGTAGAATGACTGTCGCCGGCCGTTGAAGATGTCCCAGCCGATGAAACCTTTCCAGACGTCGGTGAACGCATAGGCGAGGGAGGGTCTGACGAAGAAGTCGCTTCGGTTCGCGTTCCAGACACCGAGCAGCTCTCCTTCCAGCGTCTTGTTCCACCAGGTGGCCTTGATCCGCCCAGTGAGCCCTTCCTGTACCCGGTCAAGCTGTTGGTTAAACGTCACATTGAGCACCGCCGCGTCCCGCAGCACCTGGTCTTTGATCTCGAACTGATCATGCCAGTTCACGATGAGCCGCTGGTAGGCTTGGAGGTTGATGTTCAGATCCTCCGTGAGGTCGTGATCCACGCCCAGCACGTAATACACATAGGGATTCTTGATCACCGGATCGGTCCCCTTGGGATCCTGGGTATGAATGTACGCTGCCTCGCCCCGGACTCCGAACCGCCCGAGCGTCCGGGCGAAGTCGGCTCCGAAGACGTGCAGCCGGTTATGCACGAGCACGGTATGGTTGGCGCTGAGCGGCCGGCCAACCGGGAATACATCCAGCCCGTAGTAATAGCTCACTGACCAGTCGATCTCGCCACCGGTCTGGTCCAGTTTTATCGCAAACCCTTGGTCGCTCCACTTGCCTTGAGAGCGCTTGTCCTCGGTAAGCTGGAACCCTGGTGGAGGCCCTAGCGGAATGGTAATGGGGTTAAAGATCGGCAACCAGATCAATGAAAGCGTATACGTGCCGCGATAGTAGGTCGCCTTGAGGGCGGCAGTCCCGATCCTTCGCTCTTCCTCGTCCTTGGCGGAGAGCAGCGTGAAATCTTTCGGCGTCAGGTTGTCGGTGGGATTCAGGGCGTCCGCCCGGCCCCAGGGAATGTTTTGCTTGCCGATGCGGACGTCAATCGGGCCGAAGTAGAAGTTTGCGTAGCCTTCGAGCAGCCGCGCCCACTTGATTTCTCGGCGATCCCCGAGGTCTTGATCGGTGAAGCGCCATTCCATCTTCGCGTCGCCCCACGATCCGAACTTGGGCAGCAACTTGGGCTGGAACGTCAGTCCGGGAAGGCTGTGGTTGTTATCAAGCCGCTTGGAGGCCGAATAGTAGTCGAAGCGGACGTGCCCGCTGAAACCTTGTTCTTTGAGCCACCCGCGCCAAGCCGGCATTTCCTCGGCAGTCTCGGCTGGGATTCCTTGCGCCGGCAGCGCGAGGTTTATGACTAACAGTGCTCCCGTGATCGGGAGGCGGATCATTTCTCTCGCTCAAGGTAGCGGGTCGTGAAAAAGTCCTCTCTGACCGGTTGCTTGGTATCCAACCCCTCGAAGACGAGCAGCGTGCTGTGACCAGTCTGATGGTTCTTCACCTCCCGTCGCATGGCCCACCACTTATGGTTGGCAGGATCCACTTCAACGACCTCCGGCGCCACCATGGTCTTGAGCGGGCGTCCACCCGTATCCAGATACTCGACCTTCTTCTCCATGAAGTTGCTCTTGCGAATCCAGGAGGTCTTCTTGGCGTAGCCGTAGTCCTTTTTGATCTGCTCGGAGGCCGGCACCGACTCGATCACCCAGCACGCCTCGCCGTCGAGGGGCTCGCTCTTGAGGATCGCGTGCTTGTAGGTGTCCACGACCGGCTGCAGGACGTCGCCGTAGGAGAAGTCCGAGCCGACGAAACTGTCTTTCTTGTTGTTGGCGACCAGGCGGCGGACTTTCTTCAGGGCCGGCAGGTAAATCCACATGTCGTCGTCGCCGTCATAGTGCTGGACCTGGAGATAGCCGGTGCCCTCCACGTCGCCCGGGAACAAAAACCGGATCATGATCTTGCTGTCGATGCCGTTGGGCTGCAGGAGATTCACGCTGTGGGTTTTCCGAACCCGCTGCTGGCCCTTGTCGTTGATCAGGGTCATCGTGCTGTCGTTGACCAGGTGCTTGATCTTGGTGACGTAAAAGTTTTTTTCCATGATGTCGCGGGGCGACGGCTCCGCTGCGGTCGCCGGCGAAGCCCACAAGCCGGCGACCAGCATCCCCGCGAGCAATGCTCTCATCCTGCGCATGGTTCCATCCTCTCTCGTCGCTAGCCTCGCGCCTCTTGCCTCGGGCCCAGTGCCTGCGTGGCCGCGGCCGGCCCGTGCATCGCTCCGAAGACGAAGCGGGGGCGACCGAGATACAGCAAGGCCGGCAGCAGCGCCACAGCCGAGAGGCAACTGACCGTCATGGCCGTCGCCACCAGGAATCCCAGCCGGACATGGAGCCGGAATCCGGTCAGCATGAGGATCGAGTAGCCCAGGCCGACTGACATGGCGACGAAGATTACGGCCTTGCCGGCAGTCGTCAGGGTGACGGCCAGCGCCTTGTCGGCGTCTCTGTGCCGCCCCAGTTCCTCTCTCATACGATAAATGAGATAGATCGCGTAGTCCGCTCCGATGCCGACGGCCATGGCCGAGGTGGCCGCCGTGCCGATGTCCAATCGGATGCCGACGAGTCCCATCACCCCGAAATTGGTCAACACCGTGAGGATCAGGGGGATCACCACAAACAGGCCGGCTAGCGGCGACCGCAGCACCAGCGACGAGATCGTGTAGATGCTGGCGGCGATGGAGCCGATGTTCAGCAGCTTGCCTTGGACCATGACTTCATTCAAGGCGACGCCTTGGGCCATCCCGCCGCCGATACTGACCCGGTAATCGGAGGGGAAATGTCGCGGGAGGAAGTCGCGCAGATCGGTGATGATCTGCTCGATATAGGCTGTGCTGTCGGTCTTGAGATACGCCCACAGCACGGCCGCCTGGTATTCATAATCCACGTAGGTGTCGAAATCGCCTGGATCGCCCGACATGGAATACAGCAGCAGATACTGCGCGATCAGCTCACGGCTGTCGGGCAGGCGGTCCTCTTTCGGGTCGTCCGCGTGCATGGCCTTGTTCATCCGTTTGAGAAAATCCGCCAGGGACTGGGTCTTGCCGACCAGCGAATACCGCTCGGCCAAGTGCCGTTGGGTGGCATCCAGAGCTTGGAGTGCCGCCGGGTTCTTGATCGCGTCGGGCCCCGGCCCTTCGATCAGCAGGAAGACGGTATTGGTGCCCCCCATGCCGTCGTTCAGCGCGCGGTCGTCCTGCCTGACCAGGCTGTTCGGATCGAACTCCCCCTTGAGGCTGCTGTCCACGACCAGCAGATTCAGCCCGACCGGCAGGATCAGCGCTGCGGCGGCCAGGGGGCCGAACACGCGCCCCCACTTGCGGGCCAGGATGGCGCCGGATACCGCTTCCGTGAACCGGTCGAGCCAATCGCGCAGGCGCTCGCGCTCCATTTCATAGCGCTTGGGGGCCGGGATGAAGGAGCGGAAGGCCGGGATGAAGGTCATTTCTAGGACCATGGCGGACAGGATGCCGGCGGCCGTGAACACGCCGAACACTCGAATCGTCAGCGTGGGGAAGGCCGTCAGCGCCAGGAAACTGGCCACGGCCATGCTGCCGGCCGTGAGCATGACCGGCCCGATCCGGCTCAGCGACTCGATGACGGCGGCCGCGCTTTCATGCAGCCGTCCGTACTCCTCATAATAGCGTTTGAGGATCTGGACCGAGTGCCCGGCAGCCACGGCCATGATCAGAACCGGCGTCGTGGCATTGAACGTGTCCATCGGCACGTGCAGGAAGCCCATCAGCCCGAGCCCCCAGATCACGCTCATCACGGCGGTTAGCACCGGGATGATCATGCCTTGGAACGACCGGAAGGAGAGATACAGCACTGCCATGATGATCGCCAGCGCGCCAAAGAAGAAGAACTGCATCCGTTGGGAGTAGATCTCCAGCCACGCGAGGTTGACTGCGATACCGCCTAGATAAATCCGGACGTGGTCATCGCGCTCGCGGTCCACGACCGCCTCGACGCGCTCCTTGATCGCGCGGTACCCCTGGAGCTCCGGCCCGAACTTGAAGTCCGCGATGATCGTCGTCATGCGCCCGTTCCTGGAGATGATCGAATCCACGTAGATCGGGTTGGCATAGACGGCCTTCTTGAGCTGGGCGATCTCGCCCGGCGTGTGCGGAACCGTCTCCATGAGCTGACGGACGACCATCCCCTCTTCGGTGCCCGCAATGTTTTTCGCCTTACGGGCCGCCAGGCTGATGACGTTACTGCGGATGACGCCGGGGATGTCCAGCACGCCGTCGGTGATCCGCTGGATCTTTTCCAGCACCGCGGGCTGAAAGACGTCGCCCGAGACGCTTTCGACGCCGATCACGATCAGGTTGCGGCTGCCGAAGATCTGCTCGATTAGGTTGGTGGCGATGACGTACGGATGCTCTTGGGGAAGGTTGTGGTCCGGGTTGACGATGACCCGCAGGTTGCCGATCTGGGTGGATAAAAACGCCGAGAGCAACGCGGCGGCGAGAATCGCCGCCAGCCGATGGCGCACAACGAAAGTAATGTAGCGACGAAGCATACGCTTCTCTCGCAATAGAGTCCTTAGAGGCTCGGGTTGGGGAAAGGATTCATCACGGTGAAGGTGTCGGCAGGATAACGTAGGCAGCGTGAGGGGTCAACATCAGCCCTTGCCTTCGCGGCGTTCAGCACCGTATTCTCATGCAGATGGCACAGCCGCCCAGCCAGTCAGATCCAGTCCAGCTTCTCCGCGACGAATTCCGGCATCATCTGGAAATCTTTTATGCGCGTCTGAAGCTGGCCCCTCCCTACCATAGCGTCGAGAAGGCCATCGGTCATCTCACAGCCATCCTCACAGCAATGGCGCCGGAAGAGCGGCAGCGCATCGCAGGCGACGAATCGCTGCGGTGGGCGCAATATCGTACGGCGTTTGTCGAGTCCGGCCTGAATCAAAAGCATCGCGGCATCATCGCCGGGCTGGCCCGCTCCAGGCAGGGCCTGGACCTGTCCCCCGAGTACGACCATTTCTTGGACGCCTTCACGTCCTGACTCCTTCACCGCTTCCGTCATTGAAGCGTCTGGGTGAGGTCGGCCGTCAAGGCGTCGCGCAGTTCGTGGTAGGCCTGCATCAGGCGATGGTTCTCAAGACGGTAGGCGAGCGAGACAACGACCAAACCGAAGGAGAGGACCAGCAACCCCAGGCCGATGATCCCCAGCCCCATCAATGCGCCGCCGAGCGAGGCGAGCCCGCCGTTGACCAGATAGACGATGGCAAAGGCCACCGTGCCGATCCCCACGACGGTAAACCACAGCAGAGTGAGAAGGGCCGACGACCAAGGGACCCGCTTGGTACAAGTCAGTCGCGTGGCCTCTCCATCCGGTTCCAACTCGATGGAACCCTTGATCGTCCAGGCGCTCCGGAAGCTCCGTGACGCGAGGCTGTATTGCGGCCTCAGGAGGATCCTCTGCTCGTCCGGGAAGAACCGCGCGACGCCGTTCGACAGGTGCAACACCCCGGTTTCCCCAAACCGCTCCGCCACGCGCGTCAGTGATCCGGGGGGCCAGCGGTCTTCCATCCGCGCGATCCCGCACCCGTATCGGCTGGCCTCGGCTGTCAATCTGGTGAACTGAAACCAGTCTGCCACAACCAACGTCAGGAATAAGGCGACCCCGAAGACACCGGCCAACAGCATGCGGCGTACGATACCACACCAGATGGTGCAGCGGAATGATCGCCCTTCACGGGGATGCGTGAGACGCACCGACCGCGTGCTCTAGGGAAGCCGGCAAGACCACCTTGCGGGGTTGTTGACTCCGTTCCCAAACTTCGCTAGAGTATGCGCGTTTTTTTACTCAGGTGGGCCTCCCCGATACGGCTTCATCATCCGGGTTTCCCGCCGAGTTGAGCCGCTTCCACGCTCAGTGGTTGGTATAGAGAATCCCCGCCGGCCAGGGCCTTGGGATGGTGTGGGACACGGAGGAAGCATGGATCTCAAAAAAGTGGAGCGGGTGTATTCGAACTACGCGCGCGTGTATGACCAGATCTTCGGAAGAATTTTCCACGAGTCTCGAGAATCGGCGGTCCGTCGCCTGAACGTCAAACGAGACGAGCGTATTCTGGAGGTGGGGGTGGGGACCGGCCTCTCGCTCCCGCTGTATCCCCGGCACTGTCGGGTGGTCGGCATCGACCTGTCGGCCGGCATGTTGGAGAAAGCGCACGAGCGGATACGGTCACACGGCTTGGAGCACGTCGAGCTGCGGCGCATGGATGCCGGCCAGATGGAGTTCCCGGACGACAGCTTCGACACCGTCATGGCCGCCTATGTGGTGACGGCAGTGCCGGATTACCGGAAAGTCGTCACCGAAATGATTCGAGTCTGTCGACCGGGCGGGCGGATTATCATGCTCAACCATTTCAGCAACGGGAACAAACTCATCGCCGCCGTCGAGAAGGTGATTTCTCCTCTCTGTAAGCACATCGGATTTCGGACCGACCTGTCGCTGGAGAATGTGCTGGAGGGGACATCGCTGCTGGTGGCGCGCAAGGAGAAGGTCAACCCGCTGCGGTTCTGGCATCTGATCGAATGCGTGAATAAGAAGAACGGCTCCGCCCAAGCCTCCCCCTACCAACGGACCGAACCAGTCGCTCCCAGGGCGTACTCGTCCCTCCCACATAACGGATAGCGTTTATTCTTCAAGGCGCGCGCTCCACCCGAGGTTGTGGACGCCGAGCCATTCGTCCCGTTCCATAATGTGGTTGCCGGCCAGGCATGTGCCCGCGAAGCTACGGGCGATGATGTCCGCAAGGGCGACCAGAAGCCGGCCGGTTCCGTCCTCGTGGGGATTGGAAGCGCGGAGGATGATCACGAAGTCGCAGCCGTCGAGCGGACCGTAGGTCTGTACTTGGACGCCGCTGCTGCGGGGCGCATCATGGGCCGCGGCGGGCACCAGATGGCCTTCCCAGCGCAAGGCGGGATGCGAGGGGGCCGAACGTTTGACCGCGCGCCAGGCGCAGGGGAGCCCCGCCCGGTCGAGATGATCCAGGAACCAGGCTACGGCGGGCAACTCGCCGGTTTGCGCTTGAAAAGTCCACTCGGTCATCCCTGCCCGAAGCGGCCGACCCGCACTCGGTCTGGACACTTCCTCGATCTCCGCCTCATCGCAGATCACATACAGCTCCCCGTGCGGGTCAAACCAGAACCGCAGCCGTCCACCGGAGGCTTCGGCGTGGATCGCACCGATCTCGGAGCAGTCTGCCCCTTCCTGTTCAAAGATGGAGAAGTCTGTGGCTCCCCGCATGGTCAGTTTGGCCACGCGGGTGAGCGCGTGCAACCCGCCGCTCCCTCGAACCGCGAATTCGTACCGAATCACGGCGGTGATGGTGGTCCCGGCTGTGACCTCTCGGCCCGAGACTTCATCCAGCAACCGCTGTTTGTGGAGGTGCAACTCGGTCACCTGGCCGCCCCGGAAGGCGTGGGTGTGATCCACCAGCCAGGCCAGATCTTCGGCGTTCCTGATCGGGCGTTTCATGGCCCCATTCTAGCTCAGTGCGGGTAGGAAGAGCCAGAAAGTAATGATGTCGTAACTTTCTGAAAACACAGGAGATCTGTCAATATCACCCAGACGGCTCGCGAGAAACCAGACTCGCTCCTCTTGACATTTGTTCTAACTAGAACTATTATAGCTGTCGCAAAGCTTCGAGACCTCCTGATGGCTAGACGGTCCCTGAAAAATCGTCGGCGAGAAAAAGGAGGAAGCGCGGTGAACAAGACCGCCATGGTGATCAAACGCATCAGCGAGCGGTTTCATACAAAGAGTGACTGGCTGGACTCATATCACAGCTTCAGCTTTGCTCACCACTACGATCCGACGAACACCCATCACGGGTTGCTGCTGGTGAGCAACGATGACACGGTAAAGGCCGGCACCGGCTTCATGACCCACCCGCACCAGGACATGGAGATCGTGACCTGGGTGCTTGACGGGGAACTGGAACACAAGGACTCGGTCGGGAATCAGGGTATCATCTATCCGGGGCTGGCCCAGCGCATGAGCGCGGGGACCGGCATCTGGCATTCTGAAATGAATCCGCGGAGTGATCAGGAGGTACATCTTGTCCAAATGTGGGTCTTGCCGGACACAGAGCGCATCACGCCTGGGTATCAGCAGCTCGATATCAATGGCCAGCTTGATCGCGGGGGTCTGGTTCCGATTGCGTCAGGGCGTGGACATGACGCAGCCATCTCCATCCGGCAGCGTGGAGCCGTGCTCTGGGGTGGGCGCCTCAAGCCGGGGGAGTCCGTGAGCGTTCCGGATGCTCGGTTCGTGCACCTCTACGTGGCCAAGGGTGCCGCTGAGATGGAAGGGGCCGGCTTTCTGGCTGCTGGTGACGCGGTCCGGCTCATCGCGGCGGGTGCCCCACGCCTGACCGCCGACGCAGTGACGGGCGCTGAGGTGCTCATTTGGGAAACGAACTGAATCAGCCAACGGAAGGAGAACCGCCATGACTCAGCCGAAGATAATCCTTGTGACCGGCGCGACGGGACAGCAAGGAGGAGCCGTCGCTCATAGTTTGCTGCGACAGGGGCAGAAGATCCGGGTCCTGACCAGGAATCCGGCCAAGGCCGCGGAGCTGGCCAAGGCCGGAGCGGAAGTGGTGAAAGGCGATCTGACCGATCTAGGCGGTTTGGCGGCGGCGCTGGACGGTGTGGACGGCGTCTTCGCTATGTCCACGCCGTTCGAGGAGGGTATGGAGGCAGAAGTACAACAGGGCGAGGTGCTGGCCGATGTCGCCAGGGCCGCCGGCGTATCCCACTTCGTGTATACGTCGGTGGCTAGCGCGGACCGCAACACTGGTATCCCGCATTTCGAGACCAAGCGGAGAGTGGAGCAGCACATTAAGACGATCGGCCTCCCCGCCACGATCCTCCGGCCGGTCTTTTTTATGGAGAATTTCAGCACCTTCTTTCGTCCATCGAAGGAAGGAATCCTGGCTATGCCGTTGCGGTCCGATACGAAACTGCAGATGATCGCGTTAAAGGATATCGGCGAGTTCGGGGCTGCTGCCTTCTTACGCCCGACCGAGTTCATCGGGCAGACAATCGATCTCGCCGGAGATGAGTTGACCATGCCTCAGGTTGCCACACACCTGTCCCGGACAATGGGGCGCCCCATCCCGTTCCAACAAATGCCGGATAATCAGGCAGAAGCGACGATGGGCCACGATTTCGCGGTGATGTTCCGGTGGTTCAATACGGTGGGCTACTCAGTGGATATCCCCGCCCTGCGCCAGCGCTATGGGATCCCGCTGACGACGTTTGCGGAGCTGATCAAGACGGCGGCGTGGGCGAAAGGTCAATGAGGAGCGGACGGCCCGTATTGTGAGTTCCCTTGACCAGCCCTCACGTTGATTGCTGCCCTCCTTCTGAAGTAACCTAAGGGCCCCCTGGAGGATGGGCAGTCAGCCCTTTGTGAGGCTGCACCGGGGACGTTCTCGACAGCATGAGCGAAAGGAGCAAGACTGAATGGCCGGATTTCCGATAGAGTTCTCAGGCCGGATCAAGGCCCTGCCGCCGTATCTCTTTGCCGCGATCGACGAGATGAAACAGAAGGCCATCGCCCGCGGGGTGGATATCATCAATCTGGGCATCGGCGATCCGGACCTGCCCACGCCCGCGCCGATTATCGAGCGGCTGAAGCAAGCGGCCGCCGATCCCAAGAACCATCAGTATCCTTCATATGAAGGACTGCTCTCTTTCCGCCAGGCGGTGGCCGCTTGGTACAAGCGGCGGTTCGGCGTCACGCTGGACCCGGCTTCCGAGGTATTAACCCTGATCGGCTCTAAGGAGGGCATCGGTCACGTTCCCTTGGCTTTCGTGGATCCCGGTGACCTCGTCCTGATCCCGAGTCCGGGTTATCCCGTCTACCCTGTGGGCGCCAGCTTTGCGGGCGGCGTCCCGCACATCATGCCGCTCCTGAAGAAGAACGGCTTCCTGCCGGATCTGAACGCGATCCCCCAGGATGTGGCCAGGCGGGCCAAGCTGATGTTTGTCAATTCACCCAACAATCCGACGTCTGTGGTGGCCGACAAGGACTTCTTTAAGCGCCTGGTCGCGTTTGCCCTGGAACATCGGATCATCGTCTGTCATGACGCAGCCTACTCTGAAATCTTCTACGACGGCCGCCGCCCGCCCAGCTTCCTGGAAGTGGAGGGGGCCAGGGACGTGGGGATCGAGTTCCATTCCCTGTCCAAGACCTTCAATATGACCGGGTGGCGCATCGGATTTGCCGTCGGCAACAAGCAGGTCCTGGCGGGGCTGGTGAAGGTCAAGAGCCAACTGGATTCCGGCGTCTTTCAAGCGGTGCAGGAAGCCGGGATCATCGCGCTCCAGTCCGATGATCAACTCACCGAAGGCCTCCGGAAGGTGTATCAGGAGCGGCGGGACGTGCTGGTGCCCGGGCTTAAGCAGCTCGGGCTGGAAGTGGACCTGCCCCGCGCGGCGTTCTATGTCTGGATCGCCACGCCGAAAGGTTACACGTCCACCTCCTTCACCGCACACCTGTTGGAGAAGGCCGGCATCGTGACCACGCCTGGGAACGGATTCGGCGAGGCGGGCGAGGGCTATATCCGCATGACGCTGACCACCTCCAAGGAACGCCTGGTGGAAGCGGTGGAGCGGATCAGGAACGCTGGCCTCTGAGAATGAGCAGATGGCTTATGGCTGATGGCATTGTGAGGAAATGAGTCGCGAAACCGTCTTCATCGGCTTCGGGTCCAACCTCGGCGATCGGCTGGATTTCTGCGATCGCGCGGTGACGCTCCTCAGTCTCTTGCCCGCCTCGCAGGTGACGGGAGTGTCGTCGCTGTATGAAACCGAGCCGGTGGCCGATGCGGGGAATCCGGGGAGCGGCTGGTTTCTGAACGGCGTGGTGCGCCTTGACACGGACCTCACGCCGCGCAGCCTCCTTGAGGTGTGCCGTGAGGTGGAAATGGCCCTGGGCCGAGATCTGGAACGGCGTGACGGGCCGCGAACGCTGGACCTCGACATCCTCTTCTACGGGACCCGCATCATCAACGAGCCTGACCTGGTGATCCCCCATCCCCGCCTGCACCTGAGGCGGTTCGTCCTGGTTCCGATGGTCGAACTGGAACCCGACTGGCGACATCCCGTCCTGGGCCGGACCGTGGCGGATCTGCTCGAACACGTGGTTGACCCCGCGCAGGTTCGCCGCCTCGACCCCCAGCCCAGTCCACGATACGGCTCACGCCCCGCCTGCAGTACGCGAGTGCCTGCGCGAGATTCCGTCTGATGCGAGTGATCCGATCGGTGCAGGCCCTGTCGGCCTGGAGTCGCGCGCTGCACCGGGAGGGGGTGCTAATCGGGTTGATGCCGACCATGGGGGCGCTCCATGCCGGGCACCGCGCGCTCATCCGGGCCGCGCGCTTATCCTGCGATGCAGTGGCGGTGAGTCTCTTCGTGAACCCGCGTCAGTTCGGGCCCGCTGAAGACTTGTCTCGGTACCCTCGACAGCTCAGGTCGGATAGCGCGCTCTGTCGAGGGGAAGGCGTGGATGTGCTCTTCACGCCCTCCGCGGCGGAGATGTACCCGCCCGGATTTCAAACCTCGGTCGTCGTGCGGGGCCTCTCGCGCCGGTGGGAAGGCGAGCACCGACCGGCCCACTTTGAGGGCGTGACCACCGTGGTGACGAAGTTGCTCAGCCTGGTGAGGCCGCACGTCGTCTTTTTCGGCCAGAAGGATTTTCAACAGTCGGTGCTGGTCCGACGGTTGGTGGAGGACCTGAATCTGGGCGCGCGCGTGGTGGTCTGCCCGACCGTACGCGAGCACGACGGGCTGGCGCTGAGTTCGCGAAACCAGCACCTCACACCGGCCCAGCGCCGCGCCGCGCCGATCCTGTATGCCGCGTTGCGGGCCGGCCGGACGGCCATCCTGGGCGGCGTTCGTTCCGCCGCCCGAATCCGGGAGACGATACACCACACGATCGCCGCGGAGCCTCTGGCGCGAGTCGAATATCTTGCGGTCTGCGATCCAGAGACGTTGGAGCCGCTCCGCCGCATCAGCGACGCCGCCGTGCTGTTGGGCGCGGTCCGGCTGGGCCGCGTCCGCCTCATCGATAACCTCCTTGTCAGAATCGCTGAACGATGAATGACGAACGATGAATTGGGGAAAACGATACGGGCGGAAGCAAAGTGGACTTGGGTGTTCTGACGAACGTCTTCGCTCTGCATTCAATGTTCATCGTTCCGCGTTCATCATTCACCGTTTCTCAATGGCGCGCTGTGGCCAGTAGGCCGCGCATGAATTGGCTGAGACGATCTTTTTCTTCCATCCGGAGGCGGAGGAATTGCACACCGGCATACGAGGCGCGGACCGAGCGCACCACCGCCGTATCCACAACGATGGCGGGGTCGCGATCCGATGTCTTGAGCCGCAGTTCCAAGAGCGAGCCTTCCACCAACGGGGCGTCGGTCTCCAGCCCACAGCCCCCCATGGAAATGTCCGTCACCTCGCCCTTTCCCTCCGCCTGGTCGCCTGAGAAGGTGGCCGGGAAGCGGGTCGCAATGCGCTGATACTGGCGTTGGTCGGTCGCCTTCTTGGAGTAGCGAGCCCCCCGCTGCATGGCCCTGAAGCGATTGGTGCAGATCTGACAGCGAAACGGGTGGATATCCATGAGACTCAACAGGTACTCGATCACACCCTTTCGGCGGGATCGTTGAACGAAGTCCGTCCCGCACTGTGGGCACAGGGGTTCCATCAGGACTCCTCTCCTTTGACTTCCATCGGCGCGTGCGAAACGCGTTCGGGGGTTTCCACCCAGCCGGAGGTCTTGTGGGACGCGCCCTGAGCGGCCAGGATCGGTTGGAGGCAGGCCGGAGAGTACGTGGGCGGTTTCACCCATTTCCCATCCACCCGCTTGTGGCCACCCACCTTGCTCAGGTTGGACCGGTGGACTTCCCGGAAGACCGGGTCCATGTCGATTCCGCAGGAGACAGCCGTTCCATAGACCACGTACAACAGATCGGCCAACTCCTTGGCCACGGCAGCAGTGTCCCGTTGGGCCAGAGCCTCCTTCAGTTCCCCGAACTCCTCTTCGATCAACCGCACTCGGAGCAACCGGGTCGTCTCGTCAGGCATAGTCGGGGCGGTTTCAATCAGGATGTCGAACGCGCGATGAAATTCAGTCACCATCTTCTGCTCGTCGGTCATGGAGTGTCCTCTCTCATTCCCCCGGCGGAGCCGGCCGCGGAACGGATTCAACCGGCTCAAGCTGCGGGAGGTCTTTGTCCGAGGCGATCCCCAGTTCCTTGAACTGACGCGCCTTTGGCAGGATGCGCGTCTCGATCGAGCCCACCGCCTTGTTGTACGCCTGGACGCTTCTGGCCAGCGCCTGCCCCACGTCCCCCAGGTGCTCGGCCAGCACCGCCATCCGTTCGTACAAGTCCTTCCCGAGCTGTCCTGCCTGCTGCGCGTGCTCGCTCAATTGTTCTTGGCGCCATCCATAAGCCACGGCGTGTAGCAGCGCGATCAGCGTGGTGGGGGTGGCGATGATGACGCGCCGCGCAAATCCATTCTCAATCAGGGCGGGATCCTGTTCGAGCGCGGCCCCGAGAAAGTGCTCTCCTGGCAGAAACAGCACGACGAATTCCGGCGCCTGTGGGAATTGGTTCCAGTAGGATTTGGCGCTCAACTGGTCCATGCGGGCCCGCACTTGGGCCGCGTGCCGGCGCAGCCGGTCCTGCCGCTGGGCCTCGTCCTGCGCTTCGTGAGCCTCCAAGTAAGCGGAGAGGACCGCTTTTGCGTCCACCACGATCTGGCGGCCGCCGGGAAGCTGCACCACCATGTCGGGCCGCAACCGGCCCTCGTCGGTCTCGACGCTCTCCTGCTCGACGAAGTCGCAATGCGCGACCATCCCCGCCAGTTCGGCCACGCGCCTGAGGGTGATCTCGCCCCAGCGCCCCCTCACGCTGGGCGCGCGCAGGGCCTTGACTAGATTGCCCGTTTCCTGCTGCAGGCGTTGGAGGTGCTGGTCGAGCCCGCCGTACGCGGACTGGCGTACGCGCTCCATCTGACGGAGCTCGTCTTCATAGCGTTTGAGGGAATCGTGCAAGGGCTTGACCAGCTCGTCGATCGCTTGTTGCCGCAGCGCAAGGTCCCCCTTCGCTTCGGCGTGCAGGGTTTCAAAGGACGTTTTCGCCAGGTCCAGGAAGGCCTGATTGTTGGCCTTCAAGGCCTCGCCCGACAGCGCTCTAAACGCTTCCGCCATCTCCTGCCGGGCTTGCGATAGCAGCGCCTTCTGCTCTTCAAGGTTCTTCTGAATCTCGTCGCGCTGTGTTTCCGCCACCGCCACCTGGCTGCGCAGTCGCCCTGTCGTCCAGAGACCGGCCAGCAGCGCGCCGATCAGAAGGCCGGCCGCCAGCCCCACGGAGAAGGAAGTCAGTTCAACCATGGCGCACTCGCTTGGCGGGTGTTCGTCGCACGCGCATCCTCCCGTGAGGAAGAGTACGGGAATCACGATGACTCGTCAAGGAATCAGCATGGATTCCGATTCTGGTAGAATGCGACCTAGTGAGCGTCCTGGCACAGTGGAATTCATGAAGGGGGGAATATGCGGCAAGCAGTTCGATTGTTTGTTGTGAGCGGGATCCTGCTCTGCCTGCTGGCTCTCGCCGGCCGGGCGGACGCCTTCCAGGTGAGCGGCGCCGCCTGGTCGGATGCCCAGTGGGAGCAGCATTGCAAAGGCGTACGGACGAGTTATAACCATGCCGCTCCGCTTCGCACCGACGCCCTCACGCTGACATCGGAGGATCCCCGATTTCTCGATTTCCTTTACTGGGTCTGGGCCAACAAGATCACCGAGCACCAGGTGGAGCAGGTGGGAGGGACAGAGTGGAACGGCCCGACCGGCGGCGTGATCTTTCACTGGGCGCCCGGCTCGCGATGGGAAACCCACTCCGTGGTGCCCTTCGCCCACGCCATTCATCACATCGCCGACGAGCACAACTGGCGGGACAACATGTTCACGGAGTTCTTCGAGAAATTCGGCCCGGTCAGGGGCGTCAACATCAAGGAGCGACTGTCCCTGGACACGCCGCCCACCTGGGCGCAGTTCCTCCGGCACATCGGCGGGCCGGACAGCCCGTACTACCGCTATGTGTTCCACCAGGAGAGCGCGATTGATCCCGCCAGGCGAATCGTCACCCTGGTGGGAGGCCAGGGTGTCCGCTTCGAGTATACCTTCGACCGGTACCTGACGGAGATCAAGGAAGTTCTTACCGACTGCAAGGCCTATCAGTTTTTTGAGCTCTACGATCGCTACGGGAAGGGCTTTGCGTCGAAAGTCGGCTGGGCCGGTCAGCCCGTGCCGCAGCCGTGAGATTTCTGGCCCAAGACTATTTCATCACTTCGGCCTTGCAGTGCCACCCGTCCCCTTTGACGGCGTTGACCGCATCCGTGAGTTGCCCCGGCCTGACCTTGTCGGCCTCCACCTGGACGACCGCATGCCCCTTCATGCTCTTCAGATCCACGCTCTTGACTCCGTCAACCTTCTGCAAGGCTGTCTGGATCGCTTCCGGGTAGAACTCGCAGAACTTTCCACCCAGCATGAGCGTCACTTTCTGGTCCGCCGCCCCAGCCTGCGACGCGAAGACGAACAGCCCGACCGTGACTGCCAGCGCGAGAGTCCGTATGGTATGCATGGTGTGCCCCCTTTTCCCGCGGTTCATCAACGTTGCCGGCCGAGTGCCATCCTAGCACCGACCGAGGCGCATGAGCCATCGGTCTTTTCGACGGCCCTCATGGTGAACCTTCACGGGGGGTTCAGACGGCTGATCTCCCCGAGGGATGCGTCCACAGCGACCAGCTCGCCGTCCCGGAGCAGTTTCGTCGCATGACGCACGTTGGCCACGGCCGGGAGGCCGTACTCGCGCGCAACGATCGCGCCATGCGAAAGCGTGCCGCCCATCTCGATGACGAGTCCGGCCGCGAGTCCCAACAGCGGCGCCATCCCGGGGTCGATTACCGGTGCCACGATAATGTCTCCACTCTGGACCCGTTTCGTGTCTTCCGGTGACAGGACCAGTCTCACCGGCCCTTCGGCATATCCGGCGCTGATCGGAATGCCTCGCAGCCTCAGCGACTCCGATTCAGCGGCAGGGCCGGTGGACTGGCCAGCGTCGGCGCGCCAGACCACCGTCTCAGGGACCGTGTCCTGGGCGCACCGCTCCCGCTCAGCACGCCGCGCCGCCGTGAGAGGCTTCCAGTCTCTGCCGTGCTCGCGTGCCGATTCGGCCACGATCGTCTCGATCTCTTCAGGAATCAGGAAGAAGATATCGTCGGCGGTCTCCAGCACGCCGCGGGCAGCCAGTTTTCTTCCAAGGACCAGCAGGAGCTGCCGGAATCCCATCGTGAAATACATCAGGTAATGGCGGTTGGCTTCCCGTAGCTCCAGATAGCGGCACAGGAACCGATGCCACCAGCGGAACCACGCCCATTCAGACAGCCGCCAGCCGAACGCCGTACGAATCTGGAGGAACGCCGTCTGCCGAGCCACCTCCTGTTCGCGGCGGATGTCTTGGACCGATCTGGTCGCAGGGCCCTTGAGATGGCCGCGGACAATGTTCAGGAGATATTCCGGTGTTTCGGCATACCGCGGGGACATGACGTCGGACTCGCCGATCGCGCGGTGGCCGTACTCCGTCAGGAACGCGTCAAATGAATCCAGAAACTTCGTGCCGGTCAGCCTGCTTCGGTATCCTTCTGAGACCCACGGCTCGGCCAGCAGAAAGTCCCGAGCGGCCGGCTCCTGTCGGGCGATCTCGGCCAGTTCGGCCAGCCACAGAATCTGGTTCGCGCTGATGATCCCTCCCAGCCCCCGCGTGGCGGCGTTGAACAGGGGACGCCAGCGCCCGGGCAACCGTCGTTCCAGCGTCAGGCCCAGCACATAGAGAGCCTGAGACACCCCACTGACGAACGCGAAGGTCAGGTCGCGCTTTCGGAGACGTTCATTCAGGGTGCGCCGCCGATCCAGCACAGCTCTCTCAGTCAGGTGTTCGAGAGCGTGATCGGCGAGCGCTGTGCCCAGTTGCTTCAACTCGGCGAACCAGGCCGGCGCTTGATGAGCCGCGCATAGAATCTTCCACTCCAGCACGAGACCAGCCCGGACCAGCCTCCACCAGGCCAGGCGGGTCACACCAACCGGAACCGGCACCTCTCCACCCATCTGTTCGGTGACCAGCTCGGGATCGCCGCCGAGCTGGGCCGTCAGCGCCTGGAACAGCGTCACGTTGATATAGGGCCGACCTCGGATGACCCGGACTGACGACAGACCGGGCGGGACGTAGCACCCGGCCTCTCGATAGTGACGGACGATGTTGGTCTCCATGAACTCATGGACGAACGAGAGGGTGAGGGGACAGGGCAATTCCGGAAGCGTTTCTTTGAAATTGGCGCGGGACCAGACGATCGCGTGAAAGGGAGGATGCCCAGCCAACTCGCCACGGTCAGGGATCGGTCTGGCCTGCAGCAGCCAGGTTCCGCCACGATCTATGGCCCATTCGACACCCACCGGCCGTCCCACTGTGCGCTCCACGTTCTTGACAAGACCGGCCAGCGCCAGGACCTCATGATCCTCCAGCACAGGCTTTTTCCGATCCGCCTCGGGAAGCGCCTGGTCGAGGAGACCGGCCTGCGTGGGCACTCTGGCGCTCGTCTTCTCGGCGATGTGGCGCTGGAGGAGTTGTGGTGCGGTTGGCTCGCGCCCGACCTCTGCCACATACTGATCCGGCGTCACGTATCCGCCCACCAGCGGCTCGGCCAGGCCGAAGACGGCGTTGATGACCACCCGGTTCGCCTCCTCCGTCACCGGGTGACGCGAGAAGGCCACGCCAGCGGCGCGCGGAGACAGCAACGGCTGGAGAATCACGGCCATGGCAGGCGCTGCGCGCGCGCTCCGGACGCGGCTTCGGTAGGCAAAAGCCGCCGGCGTCCACAATGATGCCCAGCATGCAACGATCGCGGTCGCGATCGAGCGACGAGGCACCCCCAGAGTCGTGCGATAGACACCGCCAAACGTCGCGCCCGTCGCGTCCTCATCGGTAGCCGAAGAGCGCACGGCCCACAGCATCCCGTCTCCAGGCTGAGAGCTCCCCCGCTCGGCCGTCTCAAGCCGGGTCAACTCCGCGTCAAGCGTCTCAAGGATCGCCTGGGGCACCGTCAGCGATGCCACGAGGCGCCGGCCCTCGTCCAGCATCGGACCACGGCCGAGCTCGGATGCGCGGCGCAGTCTCGCCCATTGTTTGGCGAAGTCCACGCCGGCCGCCCGCAGCGTGTCACGGTACACGACGGTCGAGAGGCACACGCCTGGGGGGACGCGGAAGCCGTTCCGGATCAACCGACCCAACCCAGCAGCCTTCCCTCCGACAAGGGCCGGGTCCGAGCAGGATTCCAACGCGAAGACAAGTCGGTCGTCCATCATGAGGAGAACTGCTGCCTGCTGGCTAGGGGACGATCAGGATATAGAGATCGTTCACGTTGGTGCCGGTGGGACCTGTGGTGATGTGGCCCCCGATTTTCTTGAAAAACGGGTACGCGTCATGGTGCGTGAGCGCATCAGCCAGCTCCAGTCCGAGCCGCCGGGCACGGGCGACGGTCCCGCCGTCCACCACGGCCCCGGCCGCGTCGGTGGGGCCATCGGTCCCGTCGGTTCCGAACGAAGCCACCCAGACCTTGGGGAGCTCCGCGATTTCGAGCGCCGACGCCAGGGCGAATTCCTGGGCGCGCCCCCCCTGTCCGTCGCCCCGCACGGTGACGGTGAGTTCGCCCCCGGCGATGACGCACGCGGGCCGCACCACTGGCCTTCCGGACGCGACGATCTCCCGCGCGATCGCTCCAAAGACCTTGGCGGCCTCCCTGGCTTCTCCGGTCAGGGTGGTGGACAGGATGAGCGGTCGCAACCCCGAGCGCGAGGCCGCCCGCGCCACCGCCTCGACCGCCTCGCGATTATTCCCGATGAGCTGGTTCTGCACGCGCCGGAAGAGAGCCGACCCAGGCTTCGGCGTTTCTGCGCAGCCTCCCCGCCGTCCAATCAGGAAGTGGGTCCGTACCTGTCTAGGAACTGCGTTCCAGATCCCATAGCGACGCAGGATCTCGTACGCATCGGCGTAGGTGGTCGGGTCCGGCGCGGTCGGTCCTGAGCCAATTGTGCCCAGGTCGTCCCCGACCACATCCGACAGAATAAGGCTGGCGACCGTGGCCCGTGTCGCTGCCGCCAAGCGGCCCCCTTTGATGGCCGAGAGATGCTTGCGAACGGTGTTGATCTCCTGGATGGTCGCCCCGCTCCGCAGCAGAAGCTGAGTCGTCCGCCGCTTATCCAGCAGGATGAGTCCGGGCGCCGGTGCCGGCAGCAAGCTGGAGGCGCCGCCGGACAGGAGCACGAACAGCAGGTCGTGGCCGGTCAGCCTTCCTACCAGCTTGAGCAGCCGTGTTGCCGCTTTCTGCCCGGCCTGGTCCGGGACGGGATGCCCGGTCTCCCTCACCTCAATCGCCGTAGTCGGAACCGCGTGGCCGTACTTGACGACGACCAGGCCTGCGGCCGGCACCAACCCGCCGCCTTTTCTG
>JACQQM010000036.1 GCA_016207025.1 Nitrospirota bacterium
AAATAGGTGTGATTGAATTGATAGCATCCGTGACAATGCAATTCGTGATAGGTGCTTAAGTCGTAATTAACGGTATTTCTGGGATAGTAATAACCGAGCTATAACGATCAGTGATCGCATCGGTGAAAACGTGGACCACGGTAAAGCACCGAAATTCTGTGTTTGTAACTTGGCTTGTTTTGTCAGTTGTGAACATCTACGGCGTTGTTCTGATGCGGCAAACGATATCGGCTAGGTAGCGAGGCCTAACAATGGCGTCGAGAGGAACGCCCTGCGCGCGAGGCTCGTGAGCCGAGCGGAAGACTGGCGATAGTCGAGTGTGTGGCGGCGGGCGCAGGGGAAGCCGAAGCTTGCGGCTTGGTTGAGCGACCGCGGAACTGGTGGCGCGGGTGAATCAGCCGGAGAGGGCGGCGGCGCTGGCGGCGTTGCGAACGAGCGTACAGCGGGGTCGCCCATTCAGGAGTGCGAACTGGGTGTTGCGCGCGGCGAAGCGGATGGGCCTTGAGCCCACGCTAAGTCCACGCGGCCGGCCGAAGGGCTCGTGACGAAAGACTCCCGACCCCTTGTATCTTGCCGCTTTTCTCAGACCTCAAGCAGGAACAGCCGCCCGGCTGCAAGAGATTACGCGGCCTTTGAGGCCACTTCGCGACCACAAAATCGGCAGAGCCTCGCGTCCGGCTTGATCAGCTCAGCACAATAGGGACACGGCCTCCGAGAGAAGAGCCGCCCAACTTCACCCATGCCTTGAGTGGCCATGAAGTGCATGATCAGACAGACGATCGCCATGACCACTGAGATGCCGCCGCCGATCATCGAGAGCAGCCCAGCGCCTAGCGCAACTCCGGTTCGCGCCGCTTCTGTCGGCATGACGGCACCAAGCTGAACGGCGATCTTTGCTCCGAAAATGAGCGCGACCGTAGCGACGCAGAGCCACTCGGCTGCACCAATCAGACCCCCACGTGCCCAGACCTCGCCTGTTGAAGCTGTTCCCCGAAGCACGAAATAGGAGGTAATGGCCCAACCTCCTAACAAGGTAGCCGCCACAAGCCAGGAAGAGGGCACCCCACTGGCAAAGATCATGGCGAACATCAGACAGATCAGAAATCCAGAGAGAAAGCCCACCATTAGGCCAGATACAAGACGCATGGTTCACCTCCCTTTGCGGACTTCAATCCACGCTGATCCAGCAGCGGGAATATTCTCCCCGTGCCGGGTTTACATTTCTGAGTTCACACTCTCCAGGCTTCGGGTACCGGTTAGGTATTTCGCAAGCCGTATCACAAGCCTGGGCGCTTGAATCAATCCCCAGACGGTTGCGGCGTACGATGCAACGGCACCGCCCAGGATGAGCAGGCCTAAAAGGTAGCTCAGAATGAATGAAAAACTTTGGTCCAAAGGCTAAGCCCATTGAACACAACTCCAGCGATCACGAGAAGCCAGAGCAAAAACTGGGCAAATATTTGGCACTCGCTCGTGTTCATCCCACGGAACAGTCTTAAGTAGTCCGGGCCCCTCAACGTTTCTTTTTGAACCGCTTAGAAGCATACGCCAATCTCCTTGAAAAATCGACGTTAGGAGTTTAGCTCTGACACTAAGATTTTGAAGCAGGGAAAGGGAGGTCAAGGTATTTAGCAATAATTCGACTCACCCGCGGGTGGTGGGCGGTCCGGAGCGGACTTCGCCGTAGGAGCCTGGTCCGTTAGGGCGGTGGCGCAAGCGACCTTGCGGGCCCGCCACGCTGATGTGCCGGGTACCCGTTGCTCTCCAGTATGCAACGGGTGATGGAGACGTGCGAGGCCCGATCTTCCTGAACCTTCATTCACTTAGGCTCGGATGGAACGGATGCGCGCCGAGATGCGCGGCATAGCGGGAAGCTGCCTCTGGAAATGCCCGGCGGCTGCTGCGAGCCGTTCCGATGGTCCGATGAGGCGAGCGGCCAACAATAGGGATTCGGATGGCCATCAGACACCACCGCATTATGCCGTCATCGAGGGCGCGCGCCGTTCGTCAGCCGAGCCCAGCTTTTTCTACAGCAGCTAGGCAGGCCCGCGCCGGAGCGGAACCCATCGCCCCGACGGACCTTCAATAGTCCACGCGGACCAAGTAGAGTCCGTGCGCGGGGGCGGTCACGCCGGCGGCGCGGCGATCCCTGGCTTCCAGAATCTCCTTCATGCTCTTGGGCGGCCGCTTCCCTTGTCCCACCTCGACCAGCGTTCCCACGATCGCCCGCACCATCTGCTTGAGGAACCGGTCCGCCTGCGCTTCGAACCGGATCAACGTCTGCTGCTGACTTATCTCGAGCCGCCGGAGCTCGCAGACCGGGCTTTCCGTATCAGTCGGATGGCCCTGGAACGAGGAGAAGTCGTGACGGCCCACGAGCAGGCTCGCTGCCTCGCGCATGGACTCCATGTCCAGCGGCCTCCGGACATGCCAGGCCCTGGTGCGCTCCATCGCTGACCGCTCCGCCTGGTTCAGTATCCTGTACTCGTACAGCTTCCCGCGGGCGGAATAGCGGGCGTGGAAGTCATCGGCCACGCGCTCGGCCGACCGCACGCTGATGTCCGGGGGCAGCAGGGCATTCAGCGCTCGGACCCAGCCCTCCGCCGGCATCACCTTCTGCGATCGGAAACTGGCCACCTGTCCGAGGGCATGCGCGCCGGCGTCGGTCCGCCCGGCGCCGATCACGGGAATCGCAGTCTGGGTGACTCGTTGGATGGCGGCTTCGACCGAAGCCTGCACGGTCGGCCGGTCCGGCTGGCGCTGCCAGCCGGCGTACGCCGTGCCGTCATATTCGATGGTGAGCTTGAACGTTGCCATAGGAGACAGGGGCCCGGTCAGCGGGTCGTGGGGGCCTCCTTACAGGAGACGCAGAGGGTCCGCTACCGCTTCGCGGTCTGCAGCGGATACACGTAGGCCTTGACCCCCTGGAAGATGGCTTCGGCCATGCGGGTCAGGAAGGCATCACTCTGCATGAGCCGCTCCTCGGTGGGGTTGGTGATGAAAGCGATCTCAGCCAGGATACTGGGCATAGCGGTATGCAGAAGCACGTAAAACGGCGCGGTCTTGACCCCGTGATCGACCACGTCGTAGTGATCGTTCAGGTGGGCGACCATGGCCTGTTTGGTGGACCAGGCAAGCTCCAGCGATTCCTGCACTTTCTTGGTGGTCAAGAGGTCCGCTACCAGGTACTGCCAGCCCACGCCGGTGTCCTCAATGGGGGTACCGTTTTCACGCGCTGCCACCGCCAGCGCGCGCCGGTCGCTGGCTTCCCCGAAATGGTACACCTCCAGACCTTTCGTCGCGCGCTGCGGATGCGAGTTGACGTGGATCGATACGAAAAGGTCGGCGTCTTTGCTGTTCGCGAACTTGGCCCGATCTTCCAGCTCCACGAAGACGTCCCGGTCCCGCGTCATGAGCACCTGCTTGCCCAGTTGCCTGGCGATCAGATCACGCAGGCGAAAACCGACCTGCAAGGTGATGTCCTTCTCGGCGGTTCCGCCCCGGCCGATCGCCCCGGGGTCCTTTCCGCCGTGGCCCGGGTCCACCACGATCAGACTGACCTCTTCCTTGGCAGGTCGTTGTGCCGACCTGATCGCGGGAATGCTCGCAGCCGGTGGGGGAGACGAAACGGTCGCCGTGGGGACCACGTCTCCGTCCATCCGATTGAACAGGTCCACGACCAGTCGAGCCGGCCGGTTCAGCGGCAGCAGCTTGTAGTCGCTGATCGTGTCCAAATTGAGTGTCACCGTCACGGAACGCGGGTGAGGTTGTCGAATCGCGATCTTGCTCGGAAAGGTCTTGTCGGTGATCTTGCTGCGGGCGGTCTCGCTCAAGCGCGAGTTCTGCAGCTCGATAATCACCCGGTCGGGGTTATTCAGGCGGCTCTGGGTGAAGATGACGTTCCGTTGAAGATCCAATACCAAGCGTGTCGAGTCAGAGGTACTTTTCAAGCGCAGGTCGCGCACCAGGGTGGGAGACAAAACCGGGACCCCCGCCCTCTTTCTCGATTTTCTGGCCTTGCGAGCCCCGACAGGTGCCGGCGTGTCCGCGTTCATTCGGTGCAGGGTTGGTGAAGCAGCGGAGAGGAGCGGGGGGGAGAGTGTTGCTATTGCCAGGGGAACCGCAACCAAGAGGGCCACTGTGAGCCGAAGCAATTTTGCCATAGGGCCGAGGTCCGCAGTAATCCTGCGAAAACGTTGTCTCAGATGTGACTGGGATTGTCAAGAGGAGCTGAGGCGAACTTGGGCCTGGCAGGATTGACAGGCTTACCCGGCCTGGATAGGCTCTCACCCGTCATGGGCATGCATGTGATTATTGACGGCTACAACCTGCTGGGAGCCAGGGGGCAGGTCGGAAGCCGTGCTGGGTTGGATTCCGAGGCCGCACGCGAGCGGTTGCTTCGGGACCTGGCGGCGTACCGGCAGCACAAAGCGCATCCGCTCACAGTGGTCTTCGACGGCTGGCAGCAGGGCGTCGGCGCGGAGCGCCATGAATACCGGGCAGGGGTGGAGGTGGTGTATTCGCGGCGCGGGGAGCGGGCCGATCAGGTCATTCAACGGCTGGCCGCAGAGTACGGACGCGACTGCGCGGTGGTCTCGTCGGACCGGGAGGTAGCGGACTTCGCCAAGGCCCACGGAGCGTTTGTGATCAGCGCGGTGGAGTTTGATTCTAGACTGCGCACCAGGCCTGCTCCAGTATCCCGGGCAGGTCTGGCCCAGAAGGATGCAGCGGATGAGGAGCTTCCCAGACGCCATCCGGACAAGAAGGGGAATCCGCGGAAGCTGCCGAAGGCGCTGCGCAAGCGGAACCGCCAACTCAGGGGATTTTAAACAGGCGGCGGGCGTTGTCCGACGTGATCCGGCCGACCTCTTCAAGACTCGTCGGTAGAGATGCCCCTTTGATTTCCGCGATCTTCTCGGCCACCAGCCTGACATAGGCCGGTTCATTGCGCTTCCCGCGGTGAGGCGCCGGCGTCAGATAGGGGCAATCGGTCTCCACCAGGATGCGGTCCATTGGCACTGTCTTGACAATCTCCCGGAGCATCGTCGCGTTCTGAAAGGTGACCACCCCCGAGAACGACAGGAAGAAGCCCAGGTCCAGCGCATCCTTCGCCAGCCACTCATCCCCCGTGAAGCAGTGAAAGACCCCGCCCACGTCGGCTGCTTTCTCCTCTTTTAAAATCGCGATCGTATCCTCCTGGGCCTCCCGCGTGTGAATCACGATGGGGAGCCGGAGCTCGCGAGCCAGGCCGATCTGCTCGCGAAAGCGTTCGCGCTGGAATTTCGGCGGAGAATAGTTGTAATGATAGTCCAGCCCGATCTCGCCGTAGGCCACCACTTTGGGATGCTGCGCCAGCCGACGAAGCTCGTCGTACCAGTCGTCGCCGATCTGCTTGACTTCGTGCGGGTGGACGCCGACGGACGCGTAGACGAAGGCATAGCGGTCGGCCAGGTTGACGGCGGCCCGGCTGGTGGCCAGATCGCAGCCGATCGTGACAAAGGTCTCGACGCCGGCCTCCCGCGCACGCGCAATCATGGCGTCCCGGTCGGTGTCGTAGCGGGCATCATCCAAATGGGCGTGGGTATCGATCAGCATAGGCTGCGTTCGGACGAGATCATGATTGAGGCGATGAACGGTCGCCATCGTAACATAGAGGCCTCTGCTTGAGAAGGAAGGTCGCGGCCGGCACAATCGTGCAAGTTGACAAGGCGCAAGGGCCCTGTTAGAACACCGCCGACTATGATCCGTCATCATACATACGTCTCCACTCGCATGGTTGCCGGCGCCGCGGTTTCTATCGCCCTGGCGCTGGTTCTATTGGCGCTGGCGCCCTTTGCGGTGGCGCTCGAAATCCACCACGAACTTGCAGCGGCGGATCACGATGACCACCAGCACTCGGATTCGGACATCTGCCAATGGGTCCAGCACCATACTGGCAATTCGCTTCAAATCACGGTGCCGGTCATCGAGCGGTTTCTGGCCGACGCGCTGCACCGATTCCCAGTTCCGGCCACTTTACTGTCGGCTAGCCTGAATTCGAGCACCCCTTCCCGCGCTCCTCCTCTCTCCTGATCACCATCCCGGCTATAAGCGTATGAGATGGCAAGTTGACGGGATCGATCCCGCAGAATTTGCTGCTTCTCAGCTTGTCACGTGCCGGCTTTCTTTCGGTGATTGGGGAGGATATGATGCGATCATATTTGAGCGGCTTGATTCGACTGTTGCTGGGTCTGGTGTTGTTTGTGGTGCTTCTGTTCTTGCAAGGGTTCTCGGTGGCGCGGGCTGAGCAAGGGAAACCCTCCGATGCGCTGCGCACGATCACGGGCCTGGTCCAGAACCAAGACCTGCGACGGGTACCGCAGGCTCGGGTACAGGTCAAGGATCAGGAAGGGAAGCTTGTCGCGGAGGCGGTGACGAACGACGCAGGGGAATTCTCTGTGACGGTGCCTGCAGAGGGCATGTACTCGGTCAGTGCGATCCAGGAAACCTACCGGAGCGAATACGTCGTGCTCAGGATTGGGACAGAAAGACCGGCTCCGGTGAAGCTGACCCTCGCATTGACCCAGGAAATTGCGCTGGAAATCGTGTCGCCCCTGCAGCCCATCCAATACAGGGCCTCAAGTGAGACCTATTCCGTGAGCCGGAGAGAGATCGAGGAACTGCCGAGAGGCAACAACCTCGATCTGCAGGACGTCCTACAGACGATTCCCAGCGCCGTGTATGGAGCGCTGAAGCAGCTGCATATCCGGCAGGATCATGCGAACCTCCAGTTCCGCATCGATGGCGTACCCATTCCGGATACGGTCTCGTCGGTCTTTACAGATGTGATTACGCCCCGGGCCTGGGAGCGCGCAGATATCATCCTGGGGGGGATGGAGGCGCAGTACGGAAATAAGACCGCCACCGTGATTGATATTACAACAAAGAGCGGGACGAGGCCTCCATTCGGTTCATTGCAAATGTTCGGCGGGTCGAATCAGGCGCTGAATCCCTCCTTTGAATATGGGGGCACGATTGGAGAAAAGTTCCGCTACTACGTCTTGAACAGCTTCACCTCAACGAATCGGGGGATCGAGCCTCCGACGCTCGGTCATTCGATCTTTCATGGTCAGAGCGAGCGAAACCAGACCTACCTCCGAGGCGATTACCAGCATGATAACAGGAACAACTTTACGTGGTTGTTCCTCAACTCGGCTGCCAAGCACCAGATTCCAACAACGCCAGGGCTAGTTGTCAATTCGGACGTGCCAGCGCTCATTCAAGCCCAAAATCCCGGTTTCACGCCAGTTGCCTCACAGGCCATCGATGAATTCCAGAAAGAGAACAACCAGTACGGCCACATGGTGTGGCGCCACGATATCGATGCCAAGAGCTTTTTTCAGCTCGCCGGCTATTTCCGTCACACCAGGGCGATTTTCAAGACGGACCCGCTGAACGTGTTAGCCTACACACGAAAGGCGGACGAGCCGTTCTCGGCTGCGGACCAGGACCGATTGGCGTACTCCGGGGGGGTGCGGTTGGACTACACCTATGTTCCCAACAGGGAGCACTTGGTGAAGACCGGCTTCCAGGTTGACCGGACCCAGGCTGTCAACAAGACTCGTCTCTTTGTGTTTGAGCGAGATCCCAACACGCGAGAACCCACGGGGCCGGTCCTGAAGCGAGATGCCGACAACCGTCTGATCGGATGGCGCGAGGAATTTTGGCTCCAGGATCAGTGGACGCCGACTGATCAGTGGACCTTCAACCTGGGCGTCCGATATGATCACATTCAATTCCCCGTGGTCGAGGGACAGGTGAGTCCCCGGATCGGTATCACCTATAAAGCCAATCAGGCCAACGTGTTTCACGCTTATTACAGTCGGCTTTTTACTCCTCCCAACCTCGAAGCGATCTCGTTCGCCAAGCTGAATACGATTGGGACGACCGCGGAACCTGAAAACTTGACCAACAACAAGGTCCGAGCGGAGCGCTCCCACTACTTTCAGATTGGCAGCTATCATGCCATCACCCAGAAGGTCACGTTGGAGTTGGTGGGGTACTACAAGCTCAATCGCTACCATTCAGACGCCGGCCAGTTTGGGACCACGCCGCTCTTGAACTTCTTTGCGTTTGAGCGCGGCTGGCAGCGTGGCATTGACGGCGCGCTCAAGGTGCAGATGACTGAGAATCTGACTGGACGGGCCAATGTGGCCTGGGGGCAGTGCAAGGGCTATGGGCTTCACTCCGGGCACTTTCTGCTCGAGCAGAAGGAGATCAACGATATCAATTCCAAGGGGGGCGTGTTTTGTGACCACTCGCAGTTTATGACGAGCTCGGCCGTGCTGAGCTACACGTTCTTGGAGCGGACGACAATTACAGGCCAGATGCTGTATGGGTCAGGTTTGCGAGCGGCCGTCGAGGGTGGGAAGACCAACTCCACACACGAGGATTCCTATACTGTCTACAACCTCTCCATCACGCACATCTTCCCGCTGCCCCACAGCCAAAAGTTTCTGCTTGGGTTCGATGTCATCAACGTGCTGGATGAAAAATATTTCTACAATCGAGGCGAAGGGAGCATCGGGCTTGGGGTGTCGCACGCAGGTATGCCACGCTCCTTCTTTTTCCGCGGCCAGTGGTTCTTCTAGGAGACAGGGTCCTTGTCATGCGTACATTGCTCAGTCTAGCCCGGCTGATCGGGATTATTCTTCTGCTGTGGCCTGTCTGCGGGAGCGCCATTGAGGGAGACCGCGCCACCCATCAATCGGACCACGACGAGGACGTGATCCTCTTGCCGCCGGTCCATGTCCATGGGCTCCCGCTGAACAAAGACCAGCAACTTGGGCCTGTCCCGACCTATACGCCGTGGCCGAAGATCCCTCCTTCACTGGATGGCCAGGAACTGGATGATTGGATGAAGGCGCGGTTCCTGATTGCCAAGGATGCTCAGTTCACGGTCGTGGTCCTGGAACCGGCGAAGCACCGGGAGTTGACCATCGCAGGCATCTCGGCTCTAAACCAGTGGAAGTTCGACCCGCAGATGCGAGGGGATGAGCCGGTCGATGGCGAGCTGACGGTCCGGATCCATTTCCGGACGCAATGAATTGTGGATGGCTATGGGCGAGAGGCAAGCGGCGAGGGGGAGAAGAATATGCACGCATTTTCACTTGCCTCTAGCCTCGCGCCTCTTGCCACTGGTGAAGCGTGAATTGGGACATCACATTATTTCAGGCGATCAATGGCCTGGCTGAACGGTCGGCGATTGCTGATGGGACCATGCTCATACTTGCGCGTCCCCACACGTTGCTTGTGCCAGGGACGCTGGTCTTTGCGTATTGGCTCTGGGTGAACCGGCGAGAGGCGCTGATCGGGGCCGTTACCATCGGCTGGCTGGTTGTCCTGGGTGACCTCGTTGGTGCTCAGGTCAAGCACGCCGTGGAGCGGGTCAGGCCCTGCCACGTCTTGGAAGGAGTCCGCCAGCTCGCCGGCTGCGGCGGCACCTTCAGTTTTCCCTCCAACCACGCGCTCAACACCGCCGCGGCCGCGGCGTTCGCGCAGGTCCTCTACCCTCAGACTGGATGGGTCACCTGGCCCATCGTGGCCGCGGTCGGGTTCGCCCGGGTCTATGTGGGGGCGCACTACGTGAGCGACGTGCTGGGCGGGTGGGCCATTGGCATGGTGCTCGGGGTAGGCGCGGCGCTGCTGCTGCTGCGTTGGCCGAGGTTCCGACCCACACCAGCCAGCCAGGCAATCTCACCCCGGCCCCTGGATCAGCCTTGAGTCAATGTTCGAATGCTAGCGAGAGACTATGGCGCGGCGGGCGTGAACTCCAGGAAGTATTGGCGGGGCAGGAAGGTGTGCTCGTGGAGCAACTTGTAGCCGGCCTTGGTCATCTCCTCCACCACCGTCTCCCGGGCCACGAGATGCTGGCGTGGGAAACCGACATCACCGGACCGTTTGTCGTGGTAGAAGTCGACGATGGCCACGCGGCCGCCTGGCTTGAGGGCTGATTTGACGTTGGAGAAATACGTCGCCCGATCGTCCAGGTGGTGATAGGTATTGCAGACGAAAATCAGGTCCACGGAGTCTGTCGGCAGCTTCGGGTTGTCCGGCTGCGCCAGGATGAACTCGGCGGTATAGGGGATGTGCATGTGGACGAGGCTCTGTTGTGTGTAGGTGAGCATCTCCGGTTCGACGTCGATCGCATACACCTTTCCGGTTTCGGTCACGGCTTCCACAAACCGCCGCGTGAAGTAGCCTGAGCCGGCGCCCAGATCCGCCACCGCCATCCCCGGCTTCAGCGCCAGCGCCTGCACGACCTGGATCGGCTTCTGGTCCTGGTCCCGCTCAGGACTGTCGAGGTGTTCCAGGTACTGTTTGATGTCCGCGGGACGCCGGTGCTGATCCTGTCCATGCTGCGCGAGTGCTGCCGAGCCGAAGACCGGCCCGCAAAGGAGAACCAGCGCGACAGCCGTCACAACAGAACGTAGGCGCACCATGTCGTATTCCCGTTGGCGTGTGATCACGTGCGCACCCCGTCGAGGTCAAACAGCACGCAGCGCATTATTGCCGTGCACCCGATTTTGCCATGATGACCTTGAGATCCTCGCCCGTCATGGTTTCCTTGCCGAGCAATAGCGCCGCCGCTTCCCGCAAGGCATCCTGTCGCTTATCCAACAGTGTCCTGACCCGCGCGTACTGCTCGTCGATAATGCGACGCACCTCGCAGTCGATCTCGCGCGAAGTCTCTTCGCTGTAATCGCCCGGAGGCTGAGGCTGCCCGGTCTGGAGGAACAACGGCTGTCGCTCCCGCTCGAAGCTGATCTGTCCTAGCTTCTCGCTCATCCCATATGCTTTCACCATGCTCTTGGCGATGTCGGTCGCCTTCAAGAGATCGTCCTGGGCGCCGGTGGACACCTCCCGGTAGATGATCTCTTCGGCCACCCGTCCGCCCAGCAGCACGGCGATCTTGTTTTCCAGCTCCGATTTGGTCATGAGGAACCGGTCCTCGGTGGGAAGCTGGATCGTGTAGCCCAGCGCCGCGATGCCGCGAGGGATGATCGAGATCTTCTGCACGGTGTCGGTCCCCGGGATCGAGAGCGCCACCAGCGCGTGCCCCACTTCGTGGTGCGCGACGCGCTCTTTCTCCGCGGGGTTCAAGACCCTGTTCTTCTTTTCCAGCCCGGCGATGACCCGCTCCACGGCCTCCTGGAGATCGGCCAGCTCGATCTTGTCCTTGTCGCGGCGCACCGCGAGCAGCGCCGCCTCGTTGATGATGTTGGCCAGGTCTGCGCCGACGAAGCCCGGCGTCATTATGGCGATGGCCTCCAAGTCGGCCTCGGAAGCCAGCTTCACCGAGCGTGCGTGGATCTTCAGAATCGCCAGCCGTCCGGCCTTGTCCGGCCGGTCCACCAGGACGTGCCGGTCGAACCGTCCGGCGCGCAGCAGGGCCGGGTCCAGGATCTCGGGCCGGTTGGTGGCGGCCATGAGGATGACCCCCACCCGAGGGTCGAAGCCGTCCATTTCGGACAAGAGCTGGTTCAGGGTCTGCTCCCGTTCTTCGTGCGCCATCGGGCCCATGCCGCGGGCTTTGCCTAGCGCGTCCAGTTCGTCGATGAAAATGATGCAGGGGGCCTTCTCCTTCGCCTGGATGAACAGATCGCGCACCCGCGCCGCGCCCACGCCTACGAACATTTCCACGAACTCCGACCCGCTGGTCGAGAAGAACGGAACGGCCGCTTCGCCCGCCACCGCCTTGGCGAGCAGGGTCTTCCCGGTTCCCGGCGGCCCGACCAGCAGGATGCCTTTGGGGATCTTGCCCCCGAGCCGCCGGAATTTCTCCGGCGTTTTCAGGAACTCGATGACCTCCTGCAGCTCTTCCTTGGCTTCGTCCACCCCCGCCGCGTCGGCGAAACTGACCTTCACCTCCTTTTCCATATAGATCTTGGCCTTGCTCCGCCCGACGGTCATGAACCCGCCTTGGCCCTGCCCCATGCGTCGCAGGAGGAACAGCCAGACGCCGACAAACAGCGCGATCGGGACGACCCAGGACAGTAAGTCCCGCACAAAGGTGCTCTCAATGACTCCGGTCACCTTGACGTGATGCGTTCCCAAATCGCGGACCAGGTCGGGGTCCTCGACCCGGACCGTATCAAAGACCCGGCCGTCTTTAGCAACCGGGGGGGAACCCTTTGCGGAGTCAGGTTCCGGTTTCATGCGCCCGTGGATCACGGAGGGGGAGATCGACACCTCTTCCACCTTGTCCGCCGTGACCGCTGCCTTGAACTCGCTGTACGGGATTTCGGTGGGGTTGAAGAGAGGCGCGACGAAGATTTGAATGAGCATCAAGGCCCAGAGCGCGACGAACACATACCAGATCGAGAATTGTTTTTGTTTCGGGTCCATCTTGTTATTGAATGATTGAAAGATTTGCTGATCACTCAATTCTTTTCAGTTTACGCTCTTCGGGAAGGACCGGATAGCTGGCCTCCCCCATGCCGAAATTGGCTCCGGCTTTGTCAGCCGCCACCACCCGGAGCGTGACGCCGTTGGGCGCCTCGCCCGGCGTCGGGACGAAGAACGGGGCCTCGAAGCTGCTCTTCGCGCCGGAGTAGAACATCTGGACCCGCTCGATCACCCGATCCCCGATCAGCACCTCGCCGAAGATTTCGACCTTCCGTGAATCCCAGACCCCGTGCGGCCGTACCGGCGAGCCAGACAGAGTTCGGACCGACGCTTGCAGCTTCACATCCTCCTTGGCGATGAGGGGCTGGCCGGGCGGCGGATTTTCTAGCTGCACGATGTAGCCGTACAGGTGCAGCACGACCCCATCGTTCAAGAGGTCACGCCCTGGGATGAGGAGCACGGTCTTGCTGGCTCGCTGGCTGGCGGCCGGATAGTTCAGTGGCCCCTGGGCAACGATTTCAACCAGAGTCGGCCGGTCGAGATGCAGCGTGGCATGGAACGAACCGGACGGACGGGATGAGTAGCGAGGTTCCTCCATCAGACGCGGCGTGCGCATGATCTGGTTTGGGTCGCCCGCTTCCCCGCGTTGGAGGCCGGAGGCCAGAAGACGGCCGGTGGCCACGTCGGTGATCGTCACGCGGGCACCGCCTACCTCATCCCCCAACACCATGGATCCGTGCGCCACCACCCGGACCTGCACGTCCGTGGCGACCGGGCCGGTAGGGGGGGCGGTGATCGGACCGGGTTCTTCAGCGGCCTGAGCGATGTTCGTTAGAAGCCCCAGAGCAACGATAAGAATTCGTCTTTGCGACCACAACGCATTCTTGCCGATCATTTCACCTTCGTTCCGGGCTGAACGTCTTCCAGGATGGTCACCAGCCCGCCCACCTCTTTGTCTCCCGCCGCCAGAACCATGCCCTGCGATTCGACCCCCATCAGCTTGGCCGGCTTGAGGTTGGTCACGACGACGACCCGTCGGCCGACCAGGCTCTCGGGCTCGTAGGTTTTGCCGATCCCGGCGACGACCTGGCGCTGCTCGCCGCCCAGGTCCACCTGGAGCTTGAGCAGCTTGTCCGACTTGGGCACCCGCTCGGCGCTCAGCACCTTCCCCACCTTGAGCTGGACTTTCTGGAACTCTTCGATGGTGATCTGCTGCGCCGGGCCTGTAGCCTGCGGGGTTGCCGCTGTGCTTGAGGGCTGAGGAGTTGGACTTGGCTGCTGGTCCTGCGTCACGCGTATGTCTCCTTGCGTCTTGGTCGTGGTCTCGATTCGGGGGAAGAGTGGGCGGCCTTTTGTGATCTCGGTGCCGGGGAGCAGACTGCCCCAATTGACCTCCGAGGCAAGCAACGGCTTCGAAAAGTTCAACATAAGCCCAAGTTGCCGTTTCATTTCCTCGGCTGCCTGCGGCATGAAGGGATAGAGCGTCAGGCTTAAAAATCTTAGCGCCTCTGCTGCGTTGTAAAGCACGGTGTTGAGCCGTGGTTTGTCCTCAGGCTTCTTGGCCAGCGTCCACGGCGCGGTCTTATCAATGTACTGGTTCCCGAGTTGGACGAGTCCCCAGATGGCTTCCAGAGCTCGGTTAAACTCAAGCTTGTCAGGAAGCAGGTGAATTCCTAGTTCCGCATGGGGAAGAAACACAGCAGTTTTTTTGATTTTTCCCTCCAATTCAGTGTCGGCTGAAGCAACGGGTTCGGGGATTCTCCCGTGTGAGAATCGCTCAATCAGGGTCAGCGTCCGGTTAAGCAGGTTGCCCAGTCCGTTTGCGAGGTCACTGTTGATGCGGCCGATCAGAGCCTCCCGGGAAAAGTCTCCATCATGTCCGAAGGGCACCTCGCGCAAGAGAAAATACCGGAACGCGTCCGCGCCGAACTCATCAATGATCGCGTTCGGGTCCACCACGTTGCCGCGGCTCTTGGACATTTTTTCGCCGTTTACGGTCCACCAGCCGTGAGCAAAAATGGTGCTTGGGAGCGGGAGCTCCAGGGCCATGAGAATCGTGGACCAATAGATGGCATGAGTGGTGAGGATGTCTTTGCCCACGAGGTGTAGAGTGGCGGGCCAGTATTTTTTAAAAGGATTATCGCTGGGGGTTTTTTTAGGCGCGAGATAATCCAGTGCTGAGATGTAATTCACTAAGGCGTCGAACCAAACGTAGGCGACATAGTTGGGATCAAACGGCAGCTCGATGCCCCAGGACAGGCGAGATTTGGGACGGGAAATTGAGAGATCGTTTAAAGACTTATCCAGAAACCCTACAACCTCATTACGTCTGATCCATGGGGCAATGAATAAAGGGGGTTTTGCTCGGCTGTCCTTTGTTATGTACTCCTGCAGTTTCTTTCCGTACGCACTCATCTTAAAAAAGTAGTTGCTCTCGCTCAGCCGTTCGACCGGACGTTTACAGTCAGGACAGAGGCCTCCCTCGACATCTTTCTCGGTCCAGAACCGCTCATCAAAGGTGCAATACCAACCGGTGTAGTCGGCCTTGTAAATTAGTTTCTTATCGAACAGGTATTGGAGCCATTTCTGCACGATGCTTTTATGCTTAGCATCGGACGTCCGAATGAAAGCGTCGTTTGAAATATTCAATCGTTTCCAGAGGTTCTGGAAGCGCGGTGCCATGCCATCGCAATACACCTGCTCCTCAATACCGGCCTTAGCGGCGGCCTGCTGAACCTTCTGGCCGTGTTCATCCAAGCCGGTCAGGGAAAAAACATCGTACCCTCGGAGCCGGTAGTATCTGGCCACCACATCGGCTGCGATGGTGGTGTAGGCGTGCCCGATATGCGGCACGTCGTTGACGTAATAGATAGGGGTCGTGATGTAGAAGGGTTTGTTCATAACCGATCAGGTGAAAGATAACAGGTCGCCGGCATGGAAAGCTAAATTACGAGGACGAGGCGGCGATGGTCTGGGCACCGACCGCGTCACGCAGGCGCAGCAGAATCGTTTCCAATGCAAGCTGGAGATTCACATTCCGCGTCGCCGCGCGCTCGAGTGCGGCGATCTCATCGAGCAGTTCGATGAGGGTGCCTGGCTGAACTTTTTCGGCCGCCGCGTTCAATTCAGAGAGCCGATCAAGGTTCACCAGGCTGTCCGGATCGGCGCCCACGCGGACCAGAAGCAGATCACGGAGCCACCGGCCGATCCATTCCAAGGCCTCCGGCGCGCGCTCCGTTTTGTGGAGCGCCTCGGCTGCGGCCAGCAGCGTGGTGACAGACTGAAGAGACTTGGTGGAGACGAGTCCGCAGAACTCGTCCTGTTGCGCGCGGGTGCTGCCCAGCTCGGCTTGGAGGGCCTGGCCGATTCGGTCTTCAGTCACCAGCGCCAAAAAGCGGGCGTCGGCCGGTGGAATTTCCCGTTTCATGATGAGGGCGGCCTCCACCTGCGTCCGGGCCGGTGCGGAAAAACGCAGGCTCTGGCATCGGGATCTGATCGTGGCCGGCAGCGCGAAGGGCCTACTGGTGACCAGCAGAATCAGGCTATGTGCCGGCGGCTCCTCCAGGGTTTTCAGGAGGGCGTTGGCCGCACCCAGAGTCATCCGATCCGCCTCGTCAATGAGGCAGACTTTTCGCTGGCCGACGAGCGGTCGGTAGATGAGTTGCTGTTCCAGCTCCCGGATCTGCTCGATTTTGATTTGCGGGTTGGCCTGCTCCTGATCCGGCAGGATCAGCAGGAAATCCGGATGGGTGAGGGCCTCAATTTGACGGCAGGACCGGCACGCTCCACAGGCGTCGGGACCGTCCGGTCCCACCTCGGTGTCGCAGTTGATGGCCTGCGCGAACCGCATGGCCGCCAATCGCTTGCCGATGCCATCCTCCCCGTAGAACAGATAGGCGTGCGCCACCCGGTCGTGGAGCAGCGCAGCCTTCAAGATGGCGGTCGGTCGTTCGTGTCCGATGAGGTCGCGGAAGGGCATGGGTCCGTTAGTTGCCGGAACGACGCGCTCGCCGTTGGAGAAACCGTCTCATGATGGTTGCAACCTGCGTGGCGATGGTGTCCGGATCCGCTCGTCCGTTCAACACCTTGATCCGGCGTGGATCGTGGGCCGCCAAGGCCAGGAACCCGCGGCGGACTCGCTCGTGAAAGCGCTGCGTCTCCCGATCCAGCCGGTTCTGTTCCATCTCGGCCTGCCGACGCCGGGCCAGCCCCGTCGCCACCGGAATATCAAAGAGCAGCGTCAGGTCCGGCGTCAGTCCCCCCGTCGCAAAGCGGTTCAGGCTCTGAAGGACTCGTACGTTCAGCCCACGGCCATAGCCCTGGTAGGCGAGGGTGGAGTCGGAAAATCGATCGCACAAGACCACCGCGCCCTCTCTGAGAGCCGGCGCGATCACCTGGGCGACGTGTTGACTGCGGGCGGCAAGAATCAGCGAGGCCTCACATTCAGGTGCGATCGGCTCGGCGGAAGATCCCAGCAGGACCGCTCGAATGCGTTCGGCAAGGGGGGTGCCGCCCGGTTCCCGGGTCTCTACAACGCGGTAACCGTCCTCTCGGAGGAGCTTCGCCAGCCGGTGACACTGGGTCGTTTTGCCGCTCCCCTCGACCCCCTCAAAGGTGATCAGGATGCCTCTCAGCCTCCCCCTCCTGACCCCCATGTTTCCCCCCTGGTTCGGCCTGTATCAGCGTGGGCCATCCTATTCCAAGTCTTTGAAAATAGCAATAAATGGCTTGCGACACCCCTATAAAGCTTGTATGATGAGCCCGCGAGGGGAGCCCCCGTGAAAGCACTCAGAGCCTCTCTTAAACGCTACTTTCTCACAGGGTTGCTGGTCATCACCCCGCTCTGGGGAACGGTCCTCATTCTCAAGACATTGTTCGTCACGGTGGACGGCATCGTGGGGGACGTCCTGGCGAGGGTGGTCATACCGGACTACTACGTACCAGGACTGGGCATCCTGACGCTGGTTCTGCTGATTTTGACCACCGGCCTCCTGGCCACGAACTTGATCGGCAGCCAAATCGTGAAACTCTGGGAAGATCTGCTGCATCGCGTGCCGGTTGTCCGCGGCATTTACGCGACGCTGAAAGCCATGATGGACATCCTGTCCTTCAAGGAGCGGGATAAATACAATCGGGTCGTGCTGATCCAGTTTCCGAAGAACGGGCACTATTGTTTTGCGTTCGTGACCGGGGTGACGAAGGGGGAAGTGCAGGCGATCTCGCCTGACCCGCTCCTGAACGTCTACGTCCCGACTTCTCCGAACCCCACGTCCGGGTATTTTCTGCTGGTTCCGGAAAAAGAGGTCGTCCCGTTGGACATCAGCGTCGAAGAGGCGATGAAGCTGATCGTCTCCGGCGGCCTGTATTCGCCGGCGCAAGTGACCACTGCGGCCGTCGGTCCCCAGTCGGCCGGCGCGAAGGCCCCGCGCCGGGATCTGGAGGTTCCCATCGCATGACGTCGGAATTTCTTGATTGCATGATTGTCGATTTGTTGATTTTTGGCTCGAAATGAATCAATCACCCAATCAGCAAATCAA
>JACQQM010000037.1 GCA_016207025.1 Nitrospirota bacterium
CTCCATAATACTCCGTGCCATGGAGACCAAACGTTCGCCAGGTGTGGCGGCTCTGCTCTCTGCCGTGCTGCCCGGGCTGGGGCAGTTCTATAATCGGCAGTGGGGTAAGGGACTGGGATTTCTTCTTGGCGTCCTTCTCCTGCTTGGTGCGCTGCTCAGTATGGCCGACCTGGAAAAACTGCGGCAGTCCGCCGCTGCCGGTGCCCCGCCTGAGAACATTGGTTTACTTTTCCTCCTCATCCTGCTCCTCTTTGCCCTTCTGATCTGGAGCATCGTGGACGCCGCCCGCTCCGCTAAACGCTCCCAAGTTGAAATGATAGGTTCGAAGTAGCGCCTCCGTCCGATCACCCGCCCAATCGGCGTTGACACCCCCTCATGGCTATGTTAGAAACACCAAATAAATAGCGACTATTTTTGCAATTACGGGGCGTTCAAAAGGGCCATCCAACGAAGCCGCAGGGAGCGACGGCCCTGAGGCTTTCACCCGTTGCATTCTGAAGAGCAACTGGTGATGAGAACGAAGTTGGGGGCTATTTCCAGCGCCCTGTCGAGGAGGGGGTTATGGGCGGCCACAGCCATTGGGCCACCACGAAGCGGCACAAGCAGGCGCAGGATGCCAAACGGGGCAAGATCTTCACGCGAGTCATCCGCGAATTGACCATCGCCGCTCGACAGGGCGGTGACCCGGACCACAACCCACGACTCCGGTTGGCGATCGCCAAAGCCAAAGACGCCAACATGCCGGGCGACACGATGAAGAAGGCGATCCAGCGCGGAACGGGGGAGCTGCCGGGCGTCCATTATGAAGAATTCACGCTGGAAGGGTACGGGCCTGGCGGCACAGCCCTGCTCCTGGAGATCACCTCCGACAACCGGAACCGTACCGTCGCCGAAATCCGGAGCCTGCTGACCAAGCACGGCGGGAACATGGCCGAGGCCGGCGCGGTTGCCTGGCAGTTCCATAAGAAAGGGCTGATCGTCGTCGAGCAGGGCAAGGTGGAGGAGGATCGCCTCCTGGCGCTCGCCCTTGACGCCGGGGCTGAAGATGTGAAGGTTGACGAGAAAACCTTTGAAGTGATCACGGCCCCGCATGATTTCGAGGCGGTCAAGAAAGCGCTGGCCGAGGCGAAGGTCGAAGCGGCCCTGGCCGAGGTGACCTTCGTGCCCCAGAACCACATCAAGCTCGCGGAGAAGAACGCCGAGCAGATGCTGAAGCTCATGGAAGTGCTGGACGACCACGACGACGTCCAGAAAGTACACGCGAACTTTGACATTCCGGATGAGATCATGGAGAAGGTCGCGGCGGCCGGCTAGATTAACGATGAATGCTGAACGATGAACGCTGAATTGCAGAGTCTCGACCTTCATTCAGCATTCCGCATTCATCATTCCGCATTGCCTCTAAAGAGATGATCGCCGCGCTGACGGGCCGGCTGGCCTTGAAGGCTCCCTCGCACGTCACGCTCGATGTTCAGGGCGTGGGGTACGAGGTTTTCATTCCTCTCAGTACGTATTACGCGCTTCCGGACCTCAACGAATCCGCCTCCCTCAGCATCTACACGCACCTGCGCGAAGACGCGATCCAGCTCTTCGGCTTTCTGACGGCCCAGGAGAAAGACGCCTTCGTGCTGCTGACAGGCATCACCGGCATCGGTCCTAAGCTGGCCCTCAGCGTGTTGTCGGCCTTGAGTGTGACCGATCTGATCTCGGCCGTGCAGGCCGGCGACGTGGACAAGTTGGCGACCGTGCCCGGGATCGGCAAGAAATCGGCCGGTCGGATTGCGCTGGAACTCAAAGACAAAGTGGATCGGCTGCGCCCGGCCGCCTCCACCACGCCTGTCATCCCGTCAAGCCCCACGGACCGCTTGCAGGACGATGCTTTGTCCGCGCTGGTCAACCTCGGCTACCGACCGGCCGAGGTGAAAGAGGTCCTGAAGCATCTGGCGCGCACGAGATCGGAGCCAATGCCGCTCAAGGAGATGATCCGGGAGGCTTTGAAGGACTTGGCAAGGGGAGTCAACCATGCAGCCGATCATTAAGAAAACCCACGCCCAGGTGCGTGGGTGGGTCTGTGCGCGCCGCCTGCTCTCTGCACGGCCGCCAGTGACGCTACGCAACCACCTCGTCCTCCGGAGCTTAGCGGGAAGCTTCTTCCTCGCCTTGTTGCTGGTGCTGCCGCCGGTTGCGTTTCAGGCTGACACGCCCCCGCCGAAAAGTGACAGAATGACCTGCGGGAAATGTCCGGACGGCTATGCCACGACCGGCAGGACAAACGCCCCGCAGATCTGCAAAGACGAGGATCCGACGTTGGTTGAGTGCATCCTGCTGGGAAGAAATCAGCTCTCGGTGTGCGGCTCATGTCCCGAGGGCTATGTTCAGATCGGCACGTCCTTGGTGCCGGCCCGCTGCGGCAGCACGGAAGGCGGCCGCATGAGCCAGTGCCAGCTCCCGAAACTGGAGGGCGGAATGCCGGACCCCAGCCAGGGCGGCGTGTTCTGCCCGCCGAACTGCGCCGGACAAATGCCGACGCCGGGGCAGGGTACGCTTCCGCCCCCGCCGAAGATTCCGCGCATCATCGAGGAAGAAAAGAAATGAACGAGTCGGCCGGCTCGTGACGGGGTGCAAGGTGACTCCATGACCGATCGCATTCTGGCCAGCCACCTGACCGAAGACGAGCGCGGGCTCGAGGCGACGCTTCGGCCGCAGACCCTGGAGGAATACGTCGGCCAGACACGGATGAAAGAGTCGCTCCGCATCTGCATCGAGGCGGCCAAGCAACGCGGCGAGGCGCTGGACCATGCCATCTTCTATGGTCCGCCCGGCCTGGGCAAGACCACCATCGCTCACATCATCGCGCGCGAAATGGGCGTGGCGATCCGGTCCACGTCCGGACTGGTCTTGGCCCACGCGGGCGATTTGGCCGCCATCCTGACGAACCTCCAAGAGCGCGATGTCCTGTTCATTGATGAGATCCACCGGCTGCCGGCCTCCGTCGAAGAGGCGCTCTACCCCGCAATGGAGGATTTCCAGCTCGACCTGGTCATCGGCCAAGGCCCTTCCACGCGCACGATCAAGCTGGACCTGCCGCGTTTCACGCTGATCGGAGCCACCACCCGCGCCGGGGCGCTGACGTCCCCGCTCCGGGAACGGTTCGGTCTGGTCAACCGCCTGGACTTCTATTCCCCCGCCGAGCTTCGGACCATCGTCACGCGCTCGGCGGGTCTGCTGGGGATTCCGATCGAGCCGGAGGGCGCCACGGAAATCGCTGGCCGCGCCCGCGGGACGCCGCGCATCGTCAACCGACTGATTAAGCGGGTGCGGGACTTCGCCCAGATCAAGGCCGAGGGTCGGATCACCCGCCAAGTCGCTCGGGACGCCCTCGCCTGGCTGGGTGTGGACTCAGCCGGCTTCGACGACATGGACCGCAAGATTCTCCTGACCATTCTTGAGAAGTTCGGGGGCGGGCCGGTGGGCATCGAGTCGCTGGCAGCAGCCGTCAACGAAGAGAAAGGGACGCTTGAGGACGTGTACGAACCGTTTCTGATCCAGTCCGGTTACCTGGAGCGGACGGCGCGCGGCAGACAGGCCACCCGCCTCACATTCGAACACTTTGGAAAGACAAAAGATTTGCTGTCGTGATGGACAGGCCATGTTCGGGCATCATGCTTGGCTGACTCCCCTGATCCTGGCAACTGCGTAGGCTCAAGTCAGTTGCTTCTCAAGCGGCTCAATTGCACAAATCCTATTGATAATCCTTGCAAAGCTCGACTGTTTCTTGTAAGATTCTCTGCCTCGCCGAAGCGGGCCAACGGCCTCGGTTCCTCTCGAGGAAGCATGGCAAGTCACAAGGATATCGCGCAGTATCGCAAGGAAATCGACCGGATCGATGATGAAATCTTGCGCCTGCTGAACGAGCGGTCCAAGAACGTGATTGAAATCGGGAAGCTCAAGAAGCAGTCGGACGCCGAAGCGAACCTGCACACGCCTGTCCGGGAAGCCGAGATCGTGGATCGGCTGCTACGCCAGAACAAGGGCCCGTTCCCCAATGATGCGATCCGACCCGTCTACCGGGAGATCATGTCCGCCTCGCTGTCGTTGGAAGGTCCCCAGTTGGTGGCGTACTTGGGCCCGCGAGCCACATTCACCCATCTGGCCTGCATCCAGCAGTTCGGCGCGTCCGCCCGGTATGTCCCAGTCAACAGCATTGCGGAAGTGTTCCACGAGGTGGAGCGCGGGCGCGCGAACTTCGGCGTCGTCCCGATCGAGAACTCGACCGAGGGCGTGGTGAACCACACGCTGGATATGTTCATTGACTCCAACCTGCTCATCTACGGCGAGGTGTTGCAGGAAGTGTCGCACCATCTGCTCTCGAAGGCCGACCGCATAGAGGACATCAAGAAGCTCTACTCGCACCCCCATGCCATCGCCCAGTGCCGGACCTGGCTGGAGAAGAACCTGCCGCACGTGCCGGTCTCCGAGGTGCCCAGCACGGCGCGGGCTGCGGAACTCTGCGCCGACGACCCCTCCGCCGCTGCCATCGCGTCCGAGCTGGCCAGCCAGCTCTACGGCCTGAAAATCCTTAGGTCGCGGATCGAGGATAACATCAACAACTTTACCCGGTTTCTGGTCCTCTCCCAGAAACCGGCCGAACGCACCGGCAAGGACAAGACCTCCATCATGCTGTCCGTGAAAGACAAAGTCGGGGCTCTCTACGAGTTGCTGCGGCCCTTTGCCTCCCACGGAATCAACATGACCAAGATTGAGTCGCGCCCCTCTCGCCGCAAGGCGTGGGAATACCTCTTTTTCGTGGATATCGAGGGGCACGTGGAAGAGGACCGCGTCAAGAAGGCGCTGGAAGAAGTCAAAGGCCGATGCCTGTTTATGAAAATCTTGGGCTCCTATCCAGCGCACGGTTAACCTCATGCCGCTCAAGGTCCACAGGGATATCGCCTCGCTGGTCCCCTACGTTCCGGGTAAACCGATCGAGGAGTTAGAACGCGAGTTGGGTATCCCGCACGCCGTTAAACTGGCCTCGAACGAAAACCCGCTGGGGCCCTCGCCGAAAGCGTTGGCCGTGCTCTCGGACGCCGCCAAGACCCTCCACCGGTATCCGGACGGCGGGGCGCACCGCCTCCGCGGCGCGTTGGCTGACCGCTGGAAAGTGACTCCCGACCATGTGATCCTGGGCAACGGATCGGACGAGATCATCGGCATGCTCGCGCACGCGTTCCTGTCACCCGGGGACGAAGCGGTCATGGCTGACCAGACGTTCGTGATTTACAAGATGGAGGTCACCGCCGCTCACGGCGTGCCGGTCGTCGTCCCCTTGAAGGAGTGGCGACACAATCTCCCGGCCATGGCGGATGCCGTGACCGCCCGCACCCGACTGGTCTTCGTGTGCAACCCGAACAACCCGACCGGGACCATGGTGAGCGCGGCCGAAGTGGACGCCCTGCTGGCGCGGCTCCCCGATCAGGTTATCACCGTTCTCGACGAGGCGTACTATGAGTATGTGCGCAGCCGCGACTTCCCGGACAGCCTGGGCTACGTGAAGCAGAGCCGGCCCGTCGTCGTCCTCCGGACGTTTTCCAAGATTTACGGATTGGCCGGGCTGCGTATCGGCTACGGGCTGACCACGCCGGAGATTACCGGCTATCTGAACCGCGTCCGCCCGCCCTTCAACGCGAACAGCCTGGCCCAGCGGGCCGCGCTGGCGGCTCTGGATGACGAAGAGCACGTGGCCCAGAGCCGCGCAATGAATCAGGCCGAGATGGCGACCGTCCGGGCCGGGCTGGTCGCGCTGGGCCTTCAGCCCGTCCCCAGTGAAGCCAATTTTCTGTATGTTGATGTGGGGCGGGACGGCCGGGAGGTGTTCGAGGAACTCCTCCGGGAAGGCGTCATAGTCCGCCACATTGAAGGTCGCATGGTGCGGGTCACCATCGGCCTGCCGGAAGAGAACAAGCAATTTCTGCAGGCGCTCACGAAAGTGCTGCGTCGTTCATCAGAGGGGAAGACAGGAACATGATTATCGTCTTAAAGCCCGACGCGACCGAACGCGAGATCGATCACATTCTGGAACGGCTCCGCGAACTCGGATTGAAATCGCATATCTCGCAGGGTGAGGAACGGACGATCATCGGCGTCATCGGCGACGACCGGATCCTCCAGAACCAGCCACTGACGGTGTTTCCGGGCGTCGAGAGCGTCACGCCTATCCTGGCGCCGTGGAAACTGGTGAGCCGCGAATTCAAGAAGGACAACACCGTCATCGACGTGAACGGCGTCAAGGTGGGCGGGAAAAAGCTGGCGATCATGGCGGGCCCGTGTGCCGTCGAACGGTTGGAGTTGACGGTCGGCATCGCCCATGAAGTCAAGGCGGGCGGAGGGTCCATTCTACGGGGCGGCGCCTACAAGCCCCGCACCTCTCCGTACTCCTTCCAGGGGCTGGGCCGCGAGGGGCTGGATTTCCTTTTGGAGGCCAAGAAGCAGACGGGGCTCCCGGTGGTCAGCGAAATCCTGGATACGCGTGACATTGAGCTGTTCCTGGAAAAAGCGGACATCATCCAGATCGGCGCGCGCAACATGCAGAACTTCGAGCTGCTTAAGGAAGTCGGCTCCTATGATAAGCCGGTCC
>JACQQM010000042.1 GCA_016207025.1 Nitrospirota bacterium
CGTCTTCTTGCTGGTCGCCGTGACCTGTCTCTACCGATATGTGCCGCAGAAGCAACCTCCCTGGCGCGATGCGATGGTCGGTGGGATGGTGCTGACGCTCCTGTGGGAATGTGCCAAACACCTGTTCAGCAACTACGTGCAGAGCCTGACGGTGTATAGCCGGATGTACGGCTCGTTGCTCGTGGTGGTACTGTTTCTCCTGTGGGTATATTACTCCGCAGCGTTGCTGCTGTTCGGGGCGGCGATTGTACACCGCTTACAGGCGAAGCGTTGAATGGCTGATGGCTAATGGCTGATGGTCAATGTAAGTAACTCTTATTCATCATCAACCATAAACCATTGGCCATAAGCCATTGCTTTTTACTAGCGCCGCAGGCCATGAAGTTGGAGGAACCGGCCGATGCTGGACCGGGTGACCAGTCCGACCAGCCGTCCGTCCTGCACCACCCCCAACCGGCTCTCCCCCTCCCGCAGCATCTGTTCGAGCGCGGTGAAGGCCGGCGTGTCGGGTGACACTTCCACGGATGCCGACCAGGGCTGCATGATGTCGCGGACTCGACGCCACGCCCAGAGGGACCGCGGCAAGGTCTGCACGTCCGAGACCGCCAGCATGCCGACGAGGCGCCCGTCCTCCTGCACGGGAAACCCGTCGAAGCCATGCTGAAGAAAATACCGGGAGACCGCGTCCTCGACCGTCAACTCAGACGGAATCGTGACTACGTTGCGGACCATCAGGTCGCCGACCACCATGCGTGTCAGAGAAGCCCGGAGAGCCGCCTGGCGCCGGCTGCTCCTGGCGGCCCCGAACAAAAACAGGCCGATCAGAGCGATCCAGCCGCCATTCGCGGCCACAGGGCCCGGGATCGTGCCGGAGATCGCGCCGACCAGCAACACCGCGCCCAGTAAGCCAAGTCCCAGCCCAAACCCCTGGCCTGCCAGGGAGGCCTGCCGCGTCGCCCGATAAAAATCCCCCGACCATGCCCACAAGCCCGCTCTGAGCACCCGGCCTCCGTCCAGGGGGAACCCCGGAATCAGGTTGAACAAGCCAAGCTGGAGGTTGACGGACCCCAGCAGAAATCCCAGCACGATCAGCCCCTGCAAGCCCTGCGCGTCCGCCACACTGGCCAAGCCCAGGAGCAGCCCCCCCAGCGTGAAGCTGACGAGTGGCCCGGCGATCGCGATCAGGAATTCAGCCCGAGGGCCGGGCGGCTCCCGGTGCATCTGCGCGATGCCGCCGAAGACAAAGAGCGTGATCTGCCCGATGGGGACGCGGTACCGTAGCGCTACGTACGAGTGCCCAAGCTCGTGCAGGAGGACCGACCCGAACAAAAGCAGCGAGGCTACGCTGCCCATGACCCAATACCGCCCGACCGAGAGGCCTGGCAGCGCCTCCGGCAAGTAGCCGGTGGCCAGGCTCCAGGTGACGAAGCCGAAGACCAGGAACCAGGACACATGCACCTTGATCGGGATGCCCAGGATGCGGCCAATCTGCCAATCTCGACCGTTCATGCTCTATCCTTACCAGCCGTAGCGATGAGTCGTCAATCCAATGTTTTGCGATGCTCCCACTGACTTCAAATCCTCAGATTCGGGTATACTGGTCGGCATGCAAGGCAAGATTTCTCGAACGATGCTCACCGCCGGTCTGATCCTATGGAGTGTGGTAGCCGCCTCCGGAGACGGAGCGGCCCAGGTCGTCCGCGCAGGCCCACCGACCTGCAAAGCCATCGCCTTGACCTTCGACATGTGCCCGGTCCGAGAGGGCAGCGGCTACGACGCCCCCCTGATCGCCGCGCTCATCGAGCAGCGCATCCCGGCCACGTTCTTTCTGTCCGGCCGGTGGATGGCCACGCACGACGCCGAGGTGCGCGCGCTGCTGGCGGTGCCCTTCTTCGAGGTCGGCACGCACGGACAGGTCCATGCCCATCTCCCGATGCTGGATGAAGCGAAACAGCGGGCGGAGATCAGCGGGCCGGTCGAAGTGCTCCGGACGCGTTACGGATACGCCACCGCGCTGTTTCGCCCGCCCTACGGAGAATTCAACGACGCGACCGTGGACGCCGTGCGAGCGCTGGAGCTGCGGTTCATCCTCTGGAATGCGCTCTCCGGCGACCCGGACCCGCGTCTATCCACAGAGCAGATGCTGGCCCATTTGACCTCGACCGTGCGCAACGGCAGCGTGATCGTGTTCCATGCAAACGGCAAGGGCCACCACACGCGCGAGGTGGTGGAAGATCTCTATCGCGAACTCGTTGTGAAGCGGGATCTCAAGCCGGTCACGGTCACCGAGCTGCTGGACGGATGTGAACAGGAACCCAGGCGTTAGCCCAATGAGGTCCTCCATCAGACCCTACCAGCCGGATGATTGCGAAGCCGTGGTCCGGATGCTGGCTGATTCTGATCCATGGAAAAAATTAGGCTACGCCGCGCCCGACTGGGAGCGGCTGTTCAAGACGTCCCCCGAGGGACGGGACAGTTTCGTCATCGAGGCCGATGGGACCGTCGCCGGGCTGGCGCTGCTCCGCCACAAGTTTCTGATGGGAGACTACCTGGAGCTGCTGGCCATCGAGCCCTCCGCCCAGCGCAAAGGCCTCGGCAGCCAGCTCCTGGCCTACCTGGAAGACCTGGTGTTCGCGCGCGTCAAGAACTTGTTCGTGTGCGTCTCCGACTTCAATGAAGGAGCCCGCCGGTTTTACGCGAGGCACGGATACCAAGAGATCGGGCCCATCCCGAATTTCTTGATCCCGGGTACCGCCGAGATCCTGATGCGGAAGACGATCGGCCCGGCGCGGTCGAGAGATAAGAATGGCTGATGGCTGATGGTTGATGTATGAGTTCGGAAGTCTCGCGAATAAAAAACGCTACGCGAAAGCACGCTTTTTCATCCATCAACCATTAACCATCATCCATTGACCATTTCGGAGTCTCATATGCGTGTCAAAAAACTCCTGCACACTCGGATGCGTGTCAGCGATATGGACCAGACGATTCAGTTTTACACCGACGTGCTCGGGCTGCAGGTCCTTGAACGGAAAACGTCCCCGCGGGGGTCCCATCTCGCCTTCCTGGCCGTCCCCAACAGCGACGAGCTGATCGAGCTGTGCAGCTTTCCGCCGAGCGGCCCGGTCAAGGTGCAGGAGGACCTGGTCCACCTCGCGTTCGAGGTGGAGAACCTGGACGAGACCATTCGCACGCTGAACGCCAGGCAGATCAAGATCACCGATGGCCCAACCCGATCTTCCTCAGGCAGCCGGTTCATCTTCATTGACGCCCCCGACGGCTACGAGATCGAGCTGATCGAGCGACCGCCGGGTACAGCGCTCGTCTAGAGATGGCTGATGGTTAATGGCTAATGGCTCATGAGGAGGAGGACCTGCCGGTCAAGGGAACTCACAGTCCATGAAAAGCGGCGAAGACAGCCAGAAGTGTAGAATAGATGAGGTCGAGGACATGCCTGTTTACCAGGCATTCTTTGGACTAGCCGTCGAGGTTGAGCAGGTAAGCCGCGCTTGGAGATCGGATTTCCGTTGGCTGCGAGCCCAAGCACTGCGTGCCTCCGAGTCAGTCTGTGCCAACATGGCCGAAGGGTTCTATTCACAGTACAGCACCGAGTACTTACAGGCGCTCTACCGGTGCCGCCGCGAAGCCCAGGAAACCTTGTCCCATCTCCGGTATGCGATGAGCGTAAAGCAACTTCCTGAGGATGCTGGCACCATAATCACCGCGAGGTACGTGACAGCTTTGAAGCAACTGGCCAATTTGATCACGAGCATCGAGCGCAAGATTCAGCAGCGCGGCAAGTCTAAGCCAGCTTGAGCCAAACCAAGGGAGGTCGAACCGTACTGGCACCGGCGGCTACCTCTTCATTTTCATTGGCCATAGCCATCAGCCATTAGCCATGGACCTTTCCCCATCCCTTCAGTCAAAGCTCGACCACCTCCCCGAGCAGCCCGGTGTGTATCTGATGAAGAACGCGCGGGGAGAGATCCTCTATATCGGCAAGGCCCGGGTGCTGGCCGACCGTGTGCGGTCCTATTTTCAGAAAGGCAGCGACCACACCCCCAAGACGACCCTCATGCTCAGCCAGGTGGCCGACATCGAGACCATCGTGACGCGGTCCGAGCTGGAAGCGCTGATCCTGGAGAGCAATCTGGTCAAGCGCCACCGCCCCCGCTTCAATGTCGTGCTGCGGGACGACAAGCACTACCCTTATCTCCGTTTCCCGGTCAAAGAAAACTTCCCCCGTCTCACGATTGTGCGCAGGGTGCAGAAAGACGGCGCGCTCTATTACGGTCCTTACGTCCCGACCGGCGCGCTGCGGGAGACGCTGAAAGTGATCCGCAAGGTGTTCCCGCTGGCTACCTGCGAGATCGAGATTGACGGGACGGCCGAGCGCCCCTGCATCGAGTACGAGCTCAAGCGCTGCATGGCCCCCTGCGTCGGGTACCAGACCCGCGACGAGTACCATGAGATCGTCAAACAGGTGCGGATGTTCCTGGAAGGCCGGGACACCGAGCTGCTGGAGAGCCTTCGCGCCGAGATGGAGGCGGCCGCCGACCGGGAGCAATTTGAGGAAGCGGCGCGGCTGCGCGACCGGATCTTCAAGATCGAGCGGACGCTCGAGAAACAGCGGATCACCCAGACGACCTCCACCGACCAGGACGTGATCGGGCTGGCCAGAAAGGACACGGCGCAAGGCACCGCCGTGGATCTCCAGATGCTGTTTGTCCGTGGCGGGCTGCTGATCGGGCGCAAGGACTTCTTCTGGCCGGCGGCGGAGGCCTCGGACGAGGAACTGATCCGCTCCGCGATCGAGCAGTTCTATAACAAGGACGTGCTCCCGCCAAAAGAACTGCTCGTCCCGACGCCGCTGAGCGAGGCGACTCTGATCGAAAAGTGGCTGTCGGAGAAAAAAGGCGAGCCAGTCCGGATCGTGGCGCCGGAGCGTGGGGCGAAACACCAGCTCCTGTTACTGGCGGAGGAGAACGCCGCGGCAGCGGTGGCCGATCATCTGCGCGACGAAGAATCCGATCGCCTGGCAGTCGCAGAGCTCAAGCGGCTCCTCCGTCTGGACCGACCACCTCGGCGGATCGAAGGGTTCGATATCTCGAACACGATGGGCGACCAGTCAGTCGCCTCGATGGTGGTCTGGGAAGACGGACAGGCCAAGAAGTCGGACTATCGCAAATTCCGCATTCAGACCGTTCAGGGCGCAAACGACTTCGCCAGCATCCAGGAAGCGGTCGTCCGACGGTATGGGGAAGCAGAAGATCTGCCCCTCCCCGACCTCATCCTGATTGACGGCGGGCTCGGCCAGCTTGCGGCAGCCATGGACGGACTCAAGAAGGCGGGACGATCCGGCCTGCCCATCATAGGGCTGGCCAAGGCGAGCGGGGAAAAGGAAGAACGCGTGTTTCTCGCCGGCCGGAAGAACCCGATTATGCTGACCCCCTCCTCCCCCGCCACCCATCTGCTCCAGCGGGTTCGTGACGAGGCGCATCGATTCGCGATCACCTACCACCGGAAGCTGCGGGGCAAGGCCCTCATCGCCTCACGTCTGGATCAGATCATCGGTGTCGGCGAGATCAGGCGAACCCGCCTGCTCCGGAAATTCGGCAGCGTAGAGAAGATCGCCAAAGCCACGGACGATGAGCTCCGGGAAGCCGGCGTGGACGCCAAGACCGCCGCCGAAATCCGGAAAGCCCTGGCTGGTACAGCGAGTGGTAAGGACTCGGAATAAGCGGCCCTCAGCCCTCGCGGTCCTGCAGAACCCGCCGTACCGCCTGCTTGAAGGTCTCGAGGTCCCGGAGGCGGCCCATCGCGATCTTGTAGACAACCGCATCATCAATGCCGCCATACTCATGCACCAGGATGTTCCGGAAGCCTTTCATGGGCCGCAACAGCGCCAGGATTTGCGGGGATAGCACCTTGGCTCGTTCCAGCTTCTCAAAGAGATCATCCTCGTCGCCCGGCAAGCCGAGTCGCAGCCCGGACACCAATAGGGTACAGATGTCGAGGACACACTCGATGCAGAGCTGCAGCAGCCGCTCACATGCCCGACGCTTCTCAACCGAGGCTTGATATTCAGGGAAACTGGCCGGGACAACCTGACTGAGCTCACCGAGATACTGGTCGAGCTGATCGATCTTGCTAAGAATCCGTTCACGATCCAGCACGGGCCACCTGCTCGAGGTAGGAGCGATAGCGCGGTCTGAAGTTCTCATAGGCCTTTGCTGTCCGGCAAGCCAGGTCGTACAACGCATCGAGGTCCCGGCAAGAAAGGATTGCCCCCTCCCGGAGCACACGCCGGCGGATGTAGAGCGGGAGTTGCTGAAACACGCGAATATCCAGGTTTGCGACTGGCAAGTATGTGAGCCGAGCCCGGAGTTGATCGTCCCGGCTGTCATGTCCCGGCGCCAAGATCAGACAAACGTCCACATCCGACCGTGCCGTCGCTTCACGCCTGGCCTGGCTGCCGTACAGCACCACGGCGAGGATTGCAGGATCACCTTCCACCTGTTCAAGGAGATTTGTAACGGCCGCATCCATAGCGCGCGTAGTCTAGCCAGCCCCGACCCAAAAGACAAGATGGCACCACACGCTGGTGCCTGCGATGGGAGACCGTGGTCGCCTCCAAGCTGGAGCAGATCCTTGGCGTTGACAGGATCAGCCTCGACAAATGCCGCCGCGGGACTCGGCACCCTGGAGCAGCTCGCTGCGGCGACCGACCAGGAGCTGCGCGAGACGGCTGGGGTGGACGCCAAGACCGCCGCCGAAATCCGCAAGGCCCTCGGCTGAATGCACTCGAATCTCGACCGGACTCCTCATCTCACTCGTGCTTTCGTTGCGCCCGCCCGGATCACCTCAAATGTGAAATCCCTTGACGGGGTTGGATCAGCTGACTTAAGTGTATAATAATAGATACTTTGCCCACTGAGTCAGTTTCGCTGGTGGTGACCCATGCAGTTTGATTGCCTCCCAAGAGAGCCAGCACCGGCCTTCAAGGTCCTTGCCGCCATTTACTCCCGATCGGAAAGAAGACTTCGGAGCAGCGCTCCGTTGCCGTGTGCACAGCCAGCATGCATGGGTGGGAATCGGGCTGAGCACTTCCAAGGCGATCGGGCGGCGACGCAACCACCGCCCGACGATCCAGCCTGGGAAGACCATGCGACGATGAACTGGTCCACTCATCGCAAGATTAGGGCAGCGACCAGCATGTTCCTCACCTGACTCCAATAAGCCGAGAAACGGAACAGGAGGATCCGTTGCCTGATCAGATCTCCCCTCTTCCAACCCCTGACTTTCAGACTCTGTTTGAATCAGCGCCGGGGCTGTATCTCGTCTTGACACCTGCCTTGACGATCGTGGCGGTAAGCGAGGCGTACTTAAAAGCCACGATGACCAAGCGCGAGGAGATCCTCGGCCATGAGCTCTTTGAGATCTTTCCCGATAATCCGGATGATCCGAACGCAACCGGAGTTCGAAACCTGAAAGCCTCCCTGGAC
>JACQQM010000041.1 GCA_016207025.1 Nitrospirota bacterium
CGCATTGCTGGCAGCGGAAAACGGCCTTAAGCTTCGGCATATGTTTCAAGGGGAATTTGGGTAAATCATACAAAATATAGCGCGGGTCCCGAATCTCAAAAAAATCCCCCAAAAGCTCAGGTAACTTTTAGCAGTGCGAATTTGGGCCATGGGAGATCTAAAAAAACGAAAAAATCTCCCGTTTATGCCTGTCTCACCGCCGGCGGGGTGGCCAGCGGATCGACTTTCTCATCCCTCAAGGCCACTTTGACCTCCGGGGATGGTTTTTAGACGCACCTCTCCTGTGTCCGGTCCACTTCCTCCTGTTTGCTCGGCTCCTAAACTGGAGCCAGTTCGACCGACAACCCTAAAAGTCTCCACCGACACTCCTCGTAGATCTCCCGAAAGACGTAGCTTCGGGAAATCTTCAGCAACAAATATCGTGAACGCCAGGCCACCATCCCCGCCAATCGAATCAACCGAAAGCGCACCGTCTTGATCGTCAAGGACCTCCAACTCTCCGGCAAGGCCAAATGCTTCATCGCCGTAAACACCGTGTTCGCTAATAAAGCCATCTGAAAATACGCCGCGTTCGCCTCAAACTCCCGGCAGGGCAACTTCGACAACCCAAACCCGCCCGACAACTCCTTGTTCACGTTCTCCGAGCCGTCCTGCCTCGCCCGATGAAATTGTAAAACCAAGCCCGCCGTCCAAGCCTCCAGGCTCGTCAACACCGCGTGATGCTCATAGGGCTCTTTGTCGAATAACTCCATCTGTTCCTTCGGCCATCTCAGCACAATCAGCCGATATGCCGGCAAATCCTTCGCTTCCGCAAACACGTGCAGCGTCTCAGCGATCTCCGTCTCCCGATTCGGCCAAGCCAGACTCGCATGTCGCTTCCAGTCCCTCTCTGGGATTCCCCGGATCGTCTCCATCACCCCAGCGTCCTTGCGGGCGGTAATCGTAAAGTCCGCTCCCAACTCCCTTAACACTCGCACCACCTTCGCCTGATAACCCGCGCTGTCGGAGCGCACCCGTATCTTCACTCCGGGCAGCGCCTGGAGCACTCGCCGTAAAAGTCCCGAAAGATGGGCCATCGGGGATGCATTCCCACGTCGAAACAGACCCGCCATCGGCATCTTCAACTCCGCGCACGTCACCGCCACAGGATTGTACCCACGCAACCCTTCGTAATTCATGGCCACATCCGACTTCTGGGACTCCAGAAAAAACGAATCCACATCCAAGATCACGCGACGCAGCCCGCACGCACGGATCACCTTCGCCGCCGCCCACAACTGCATCTGCCCCAACTGCCACAAGCTTCTACGCCCAAACCGCCGCAACCACTCCCCCATGGTATTGGCCGCAGGGATTTCTCCCAACAGGCTTTTGAGTCCTTCGTCTCCCTTCATGATGGATACGTCGTCCAATGCCATCCCTCCCGACTGCAACATACCCATCAAAACAAACGCTGTCTCTGCAGGCCGATAGCCTCGCTCCCGCTCTTTCAACGGCAACCCATTGAGCTTCTCTTCCAACCCCAAGCTCTTGGCCATCCCCCACAACAGCGGCAACCCCGCAAAAGAGGTGATCGCCTGCTTCGTCGTCGAGACTTTGAACTTTTCAAGATTTTTTATTATCATAAAAGCACCTCGTAGTTGGATTGGACTCTGCCTACGAGGTACATTTTATTTCTTTCCCAACACCCTTCACACCACCCTCACCCCAACCCTCTCCCATCCAGGGAGAGGATGGGCCTCAGGAAAAACCAACAAGTTGAGCTGTTTTTGGACCAGGACGTTTTGAGCCGCCATTTTTCACCATTTTGGTGAAAGCCTCTCCGTCGCCAATCAGGTCTTACCTGATTTTCTGGGTCAAAGGGATTTCTTTTTCAGGGAATCATTCTCGGCGGCTCTGATAATGCCGCCGCAGCATGCAGTCGTTTGAGACGACGAGCAGGCCCGCCGCGCGCGCCAGCGCCTCTCCCTCCGGATGCGTCACTCCATCCTGCAGCCACAGCGCCTTGGCCTTGATGGCGATGGCCTCCTGGATGACGGGGAAAACCTTCTCGCTGCGCCGGAAAACGTCCACCACGTCGACCGGCCCGGGGATGGCGGAGAGATTCGGGAAGCACTTTTCCCCGAGGATTTCTTCCTGCCCCGGATTGACGGGGATGACGCGGTAACCCTGCTCCTTGAGATAGGCGGCGACGGCGTGGCTGGGCCGCTCCGGTTTCGGGGAACAACCCACGACGGCGATGCTCCGAAGCGCCAAAATGGTCTCGACGATATCCTCGGCCCCGCCGCCGGAGGGGATGCGGCAGCTTAGCGGTTCCATCGCTGCCGCCTCCCCGGCCCGGCCGCCTCGCCCATAGTCAGTTTTTGTTCCATGGCATTTTGCCTCCGCATATCCTATATCTAAGCATACAAAGACCGCCGCTTGACAATCCCGCTTGACAGCCGGCGCGCGCTCCGCTAGTATATGTGCATACCCAGATATATTTATGGCAAAACGGCCCATCGATCTGCTCTTTAAGGCCTTCTCCGATGAGACGCGCTTGCGCATCCTGCACCTGCTGACGCGCGCAGGCGAGCTCTGCGTCTGCGATATCATGGAGATACTGGGGTTGCCGCAATCCAAGGTGTCGCGGCATCTGGCGTATTTGCGCGGCGCCGGCATCGTCCATGACCGCAAGCGGGGGCTTTGGCGCCGCTACTCTCTGGCCAAGCCGGAGGGGGGCTTCCACAAGAGCTTGATAGGCTGCCTGGGCGGCTGCTTCGCGGAGGTGGACATTCTGAGGCGCGACGGCGAGAAGCTCGCGCGGTTTAAGGCCCGAGGGGCGGCGTGTTGATGAAAAAATCGATGGTCTTGTTTGTGTGCGTGGAAAACTCCTGTCGCAGCCAGATGGCGGAAGGCTTCGCGCGGAAACTGGGCAAAGACGTGCTTGAGGGATGGAGCGCCGGCTCCCGGCCTTCCGGGAAGGTCAACGCGACGGCCGTGCAGGTCATGCAGGAAGCCGGGGCCGACATCAGCTTGCAGAAATCCAAGGGCCTCTTAGACCTCCCGGCGATCCAATGGGATTACATCGTCACCATGGGCTGCGGGGACGCTTGCCCGTCCATGCCGGCAAAAAATAGGCTGGACTGGGATCTTCCCGATCCAAAAACTCTGCCGCTGGATGCGTTCCGCAAGTTTCGCGACGAGATCAAAGCCCGTGTCGAATCCCTCATTGAGGAATGCTCATGACGGCGCTTTCCGGCCGCGCGTGGAGCCGTGGGATCAAGATAACCGGAGAAACAGCATGAACGAGCCGAAGCAGATGGGCTTTTTTGAGCGGACCCTGACCGCGTGGGTCGGGCTTTGCATGGCGGTGGGCGTTGCCGCCGGCAAACTCGCGCCGGGCGCCGTGGACCTGCTGCGGCGCATGGAGTTCGGCGCGGAGAGCCGCATCAACATCCCGATCGCCGTGCTGCTGTGGCTGATGATCTACCCCATGATGCTCAAGGTCGACTTCAGCTCCATCCTCAGCGTCGGCAAGAGGCCCAAAGGGTTGCTCATCACCCTGTTGGTGAACTGGCTGATCAAGCCCTTCAGCATGGCGGCTCTGGGCTGGCTGTTCTTTAAGGGCCTTTTCCTGCCCTTGATCGGGCCGGAACTCGCCGACCAATATATCGCCGGCGTCATCATTCTCGCCGCCGCGCCCTGCACCGCCATGGTGTTCGTGTGGAGCTATCTGGTCGACGGCGACCCGGCCTACACCTTGGTGCAAGTCGCACTGAACGATCTCATCATGCTCATCGCTTTCGCTCCCATCGTGAAATACCTCGTGAGCGGCGCGTCCTCCCTGACGGTGCCATTTATCGTCCTTATCTACGCGGTCGTCATCTTCATCGTCATACCTCTGGCCGCCGGGGCGGCCACCCGCTCGGTTCTCGTGCGCGCCCATGGGAAGGCGTGGTTTGAGAGCGTCTTTCTGCCCAAGCTGCATCCCGTGAGCGTGGCCGCCCTCTTGGCGACCTTGGTTTTCATCTTCGCCTTCCAGGCCGAGAACATCACCGGCCGGTTCCTGCACGTGCTTCTCATCGCCGTCCCTATTCTCATCCAGGTCTATTTCAACGCGGGGCTCGCTTACGGCCTGATGCGTTTTTTTAAGGTCGAGTTCCCGGTGGCGGCGCCCGGCGCTCTGATCGGGGCGAGCAATTTCTTCGAGCTTGCGGTCGCAACGGCCATCGCTCTATTTGGGCCCGGCTCGGGGGCGGCTCTGGCCACGGTGGTGGGCGTTCTGGTCGAGGTGCCCGTCATGCTTTCCGTCTGCAGCCTGTGCCGGCGCACCCGGCATTGGTTCGAGATAGGGCTCCCTTCCTTAGATCCCGCCGTGCGGAACCTTGACTGACTAGGTCTTTCGCCGAGGCGGTTTTGCCGACTTGGCGCGGCCGGCAGGATGAGGCCGATTTCGCGCTGCGGTTGATAGGATGTCATTGGAAAAGTTCTTCCTTGGGGGTATCGGCTGAGATGATCTATTTACGGTATGCAAGACTGCTCTTGATCGTTGTCGCATCAAGTGCCTGCGCTGTCACAAGGTCATCGCCTTCCGGCGAAGCTATCTCGGCCGTTACACGCGATGGCAAACGGATACAGAAATTGGTCGATAAGGCGCAAAAAAGGGGACATCTCCCGGCCATTGCCGTGCTTGTGCGCTCACGCGGCAGTGATGTCTATCTTCGGGCACAGGGCAAGCGCTCCATGCAAAATGAGCCGAGGGTTGAGGCAGGGGATGTCTGGCATCTCGGCTCCGACACCAAGGCGATGACGGCATTCCTTGTTGCATTGGCTGTTCAGGAAAAACATCTTTCATATGAGGCTCGTCTTGCCGATCTTTTTGAAAAGCAAATAAAGCTTCATTCACTGAATACGGAGCTCACGCTGCTGGACTTGTTGTCGCATGGAAGCGGCCTGAAGGATGTCCAGGAAATCCACGGCGGGGTGTTGTGGAAAGATTTGTCTAAATCGTCGGCGAGCTTGGCAGAGCAAAGGCTGGAGATGGCGCGAGCGGCGCTTGAAGAGCCTCCCCACATCGACCCGAGGGAGGCGGGTCAGGCAATGCGAACGTTTAAGTATGCGAATATAAACTACGTCATCTTGGGTGCGGTGCTTGAGAAAGTCTATGGCATGGCGTGGGAGGAATTGTTGAGAGAAGGCTTGTTTCAGCCGTTGCAGATGTCGTCCTGCGGTTTCGGAGTCTCGGGAAGACCTGATGAGACTGAGCCTTCGCAGCCGTGGCCGCACGTTTACGAGGAGAAACAGTTGATCGGGGTCCCGCCCAAATACAAGTTGGATAATCCCCCCATGCTGGGGCCTGCCGGCACGGCGCATTGCAATCTTGAGGATTGGCGAAAGTTTATTTCCGAGCTGATTCTCGCGTGGCGCGGGAATGGGATACTGCTAAGGGATCGGGAAATCGCCGCAACCTATTTTTCGAATGCCAAGGGCAGCCCCTATACTTATGGCGGTTGGGGACGCAGCGATGATAAGTTCAAAACCGCGGTTTTCCAGCATAACGGGAGCAACACTTTCAATTATGCGGTCGCATTATTCGCCCCCGCAGAAGACACAATCGTGCTGCTGGCGACGAATTCCGGGAGGCCGGAAGCGGAAGAGGCGATGCAGATGTTGAAGAAATCTTTGTCCGATATTGTTTTCCGGCGTTGATTCGTCGGAGCGCCCTGGACTGGGGAATCGTAGATGTTTGCGGGCTGCGGATTTTCGATGCCAAAGTTCGCTCGCAGTTTCCAGCCCCCAACCCCCATTAAGCGAAACACCCCCGTAAAGGGGGTGTTTACTAGATGGCGGCTGAGTCTAAATGCAAGATAGCGCTTTCTAGGCGCTTTTCTTCCGGCCGAGGGCGACGAGCCTCAGTCCCGCCGGCGGGCCCTTCGCGCGGTTGGCGCGTTTGGGGTTGTTTACTTCTTCCCCTGATCGTGCGGAACGGTGGACGTTGCCGATGCGCTGCCCGAGCCGGCTGAATCGCTGGCCGAGACCGTGACGGTGTAGGTCCTTCCGTTGGGATTGGCGCCCAGGCGCGAGGCCGGGACCTGGACGGTGGTCGAGAAGCTGCCGCCCGAGAGGGTCAGGGCGCCGCTCGAATTGTTGGTTCCCTCGGAATCCACGAGGCTGAAGGTTGCGCCCGACAAGGTGCAGCCCACCGGCGCGGAGATGGTCCCGCTCAACGTCAGCGTGACCGGCTTGTTGTTCGGAGGCCAGATCGTCGTCGGACTCACGGACACGGTGATAGTCGGCGCCGCCGCGCAGGCTGGGACGTCAAGACACCTGGAACTGCAGGTCATATTGCCCGGGTTAGTTTCGAGGGAGCAAATGAAATTCGGATCATTCTGGTTAAAAGCTGCATTGAATGAGCACAGTTGGCACCCAGAAGCCCGACAGAGATTATACGCTGCGTCTCGGGCGGATCTGTGGCAAGGCCCGCCGTAGGGTTCGCTGCGGCATTTTCTGTCGGTGCCTACAGCGGTATACCAGTCACCACCAGCAGCAAAGGCGGAAGTGCTGAGCACCGCGACTCCGAGGGTCGCGGCGAGGGCCGCGGCTTTAATACATTTCGTCATGTTTTTCTCCTTAATTAATTGACTAAAATTCCCAAGATTGAGCCCGGGTGCGATTTTCTAATTATATCATATTTAGGCTATAGCTCCAGTCTTATCCAATGCAAGATGAGCCTCAAATAATGCCTGATTCCAATACAAATGAGCCCCAAATGAGGCAACGGTTTGGAAATGTGCGAGCCGTCATAATGGGAGGTTATGACAATCAACATGGAC
>JACQQM010000038.1 GCA_016207025.1 Nitrospirota bacterium
TCGTGTGCATCGGGTTGGAGCTGGCCTTCGGGGAGTTCACAAAAGTGGGGTGGAAACCGGTGATGGTGTACTTTCTGGCCACACTGGCCAATACGGCGCTCGCGCTGGGCGTCGCGTGGGCGCTGTTCGGAAACGCGCAATGAGAAATGTAAAATGCAAAAGGATAAATTGGCCCACCATGGTTTGCACTTTTAATTTTGGATTTTTCATTGGGGGCCGTCATGGCTGCTGACGGACCTGCACGCCGCGTGATCGCGGTCGCCCCGATGCCCCCGGAGAAGTCTGCGTACGCGCTGGCGCGCTACAGCCGCTCCGCTGATTCGATCGAAGACAGTATCCGGTGGGTCCACGCGCATTCATCGGAGAAATTCTGGGAGCAGTTCTATTTCGATTACGGGCATGCCTCCATCGCGGACCTGGGCCACGTCATCGTCTGCTTCGAGCACATCTCCGAGCTGGCGGCTATCCGACTCGAAGACGAGCCGCTCTGGGACGGGCAGGCGAAATCCAGCCGTTACCAGAACTTCGCGCACGGCGGGTGCTTTGTCCCGGACTCGGTCCGCGGCACAGAAAGCGAAGGGACCTACCAAGGCATCATCAGCAGCCTGTCGAACGCGTATTCGCTCTTCCACGAGCCCTTGACGAAGTTTCTTTCGGAGCGCGAGCCGCGGCCCGAGAGCATGAAACCCGCCGACTATACCAGGACCATCGCCGCCCGTGCCTTCGATGTCACGCGTTACCTGCTTCCGCTGTCAGCGCGCACGAACGTCGGGCAGGTGGTGAGCATCCGGACACTGGAGAAACAGATCACCCGGCTGCTGTCCTCGCAGCTCCCAGAGTTGCGCGCGATCGGGGAGGAGCTGGCCGAAGCCTGCCGACGCCCGCCGGTCAACCTCTGGGGCGAACTCTCGGGCCAACAGGCAGGCTTGGCGGAGCCGCTGGCACCGACGCTGGCCCGCCACGCGAAACCGAGCCCCTACCAGGCCGGAGTCTATGCCGACCTGGCCCGTCATGCGCGCGAGGTCATGAAAGCCGCTGGCCTGGATCAGCCCTCTGCTTGGACGAAAGTCGATACCGTCGAGCTGGTCGAGCCCCATCACCCGCTGGACGAGCTCACCGCGACGCTGCTCTATCGGACCAGCCAGGCGCCCTACCGGAACATCCTGGCGGTGGTGCGGGACTGGACCGAGAAGCAGAAGCAAGAGACGGTCGAAGTCGCGCTCAGGAAGAGGGGCCCTTATGACGAACTGATCAAGGAGTTCCGCTGCGGCTACGCGTTCGTGTTCGATGTCCTGATGGACATCGGAGGCTGGCGGGACCTGCACCGGCACCGCCGCTGCCAGCAGGTCCAGCAGAACTTCACGACTCAGCATGGCTATGACGTGCCGCCGGCCTTGATCGAGGCCAGGCTCGATCGCGACTATCGGGCTGCCATGGATGCGGTGAAGTCGGACATCGAACAGTTGCGCAAATCCCATCAGGAGGCGGCGCTCTACGCGATTCCGTTTGGCTTCAAGGTCCGCTGTCTCTTTAAGATGGACTATGCCGAGGCGGAGTACATTTCAAAATTGCGCTCGGGCGTGAAAGGTCACTGGTCCTACCGCACGGTGGCTTGGCAGATGAAGCAGAAGCTCGCTGAGCGGTATCCCTTCCTGGGCGACCAGATCAGCGCGACGCCGCCGGATGTCGAAGACAGCCTGACGCGATAGATACTGAACAACGATGAACGATAAATGCGGAATGATGAATGACGGAATGGCAGGAGAAGAATACCGAGATCAGAAGGATGACGGAATTATGCGCTCGACGGTGTTATACTATTCGACATGAAGAGTCGTCTGCAGTTTGGCGGCCACCCGATCCACGCGATGGTGGTGGGGTTCCCGATCGGGCTCTATACGACCGCGCTCGTCTGCGATGGACTGTACCTGGTGTTCCACGACCCCTTTTGGTTCCGGATGGCCTTCTGGGCGATCGCGTTCGGGCTGGTCACGCATCTCGGCGCCGCCGCCACCGGCTTGCCCGATTTTCTGGCGATCATGCGAGAAAAGACCGAAGCTCGGCGCCCGGCGACATCGCACCTGGTCTTCGGTGTCGGTCTCCTCGTGGTGCAAGGATTGAATCTGGCGGTGCGGAACTGGGGGGAAGCCCCGGCCGGCGGCTCCATCGCCATGCCGGTCATCGTCAATGTGATCGGAGCGACCCTGGTCGGAGTGCAGGGCTGGTACGGCGGGGAACTGGTCTACCGGCACCTGATCGGCGTCGAGCTGCCGGAGCCCGGAGAAGATGGCCCACACGGCAAACACAAGGGCAAAAAGCACCACTAGGTACGCGTTGTGCCTCCCGCCGTCGGTCTCGTCTTCCGCTGCACACGGCCTGACCTAGGTCGCGGTAGGATCAGCTAGCAATTCATTCCTGGCCGGAACATCGTGGACTTCTCCAAGCACATCGAGCGTATTCAGGATGCGATCATTCGGGGAGACTGGCCATTGGTCTTCACGGTGGCGAGCGCCTGGGCCCAGGAGCTGTCGCAAGCGGCGCAGAAAGACCCGCGGCCGCACTTCGCGTTGAACGTCGTCCACCTGATCAGAGGAGAATTTCGCGAGGCCTGGAGAACACATGTCGCCGCGCTGCAGGAGGCGGATGACATCGAGGAAGTCCGGGCCTGGACCGAGGTCATGCTCAAAGAGCATCCGGATCAAGCGAACGTCCAGCTCGTGGCGGGCCTATTCCTCGCCCAGTCCGGCCAGTCCGAGCAGTCGGTGGATCGGTACAAGGAAGCGATCAGGCTGGATCCCCGCTCGGCCTACCCCCACTATTTTCTCGCGCAGATCCACGAACGAGCGGACCGGCTCGAGATGGCCATCAAGGAGTACCGGGAAGCGGTCAAGCTGGATCCCTCCTATGCGCCCGCCAGGACCAACCTGGGGGTGGCCTATCAGGAACAGGGCCGGCTGGAAATGGCGATTCCGCAATATCGGGAGGTGATCAAGCTCAACCCGAACGATCCGGTCGCCCATGCCAACCTCGCCTGCGCCCTGGCGGAGCAGGGAAAAGCGGAACCCGCCTTGCTCGAATACAAGGAGGCGCTCCGGTTGAACCCCCGCGACGCCGAGATCCACTTTGCCCTCGGGGGCGTGTACGAAACCAAGGGCCGAATGGACCTGGCGATCACGGAGTACAAGGAGGCCCTCCAGGCAGATCCCAACTTCGGTCCGGCGGAAACCGCTCTCGGGTGGTTTTACCTGAACAAGGGCATGATGGAGGAGGCCATGGAATCGTTCAATCGGGCGCTCAAGGCGAACCCTCAAGACGCCAGGGCTTATCTGGGGATCGGTCGGATTTATGCCGCGCGGGGCAAGCAGCAGACGGCGATGGAGAATTACGCGCAGGCCCTGAAATATGAGAAGGATCCGGAGAAGAAGAACCGGATCATGAACGATCTGTACAAGGAAGGGAACACGTGGGATGTGTAGGATGCCTCGGGTGGTGAAGGGCGCGCAGCTTCGGGCTCGCCATGATGCGATGAGGTCCGACGGCTACTGCCGTCTAGGCTGTTGGCCGCCTCGCCTCGGGAAGATCATCGGAACGGCGGGTGGCACTCGCACGGCCACTGATAGCCAATGACCGCCATGGCGAATCCCTCCGTGCGCATCCCTTCCACCTGAGGCCACATGGATTTGAAAAAGAGGGTCCAGGCGTAGGGGTGGTGAGCCAGCTGGGATGACCTTCAGAGGAAGATATCCAGAAGACGGAAAAGGTCAGAGGTCGCGGATGGCGCCTTGAAGCACCGTAATCTGCGTGAGGGGATCGCCGGCGCTTTTCAGTTCCGCCCGGATCTGATCCTTGAGGTAGGAGGAATAACCGACCTTGTCGATGAGGAAGTCGAGAAAACGTGCGGCCGGCAGGAGACTGTGGGCTTTCAAGTCCTCGAGGGTTTCGTCGCTGACCGGAACGTACGTGCTGCCGATGTGCAACACGACTTTGTAGTAATGGCCGTTCCCGAGCCGTTCAAATCGTAATCCTTTCACGTTTCCTTCCGCCCTGCCAGTCAGAGAGAGACTCCATTCTAGACAATTCATGATCCGTCTCGCAAGCGGGCGTGGATCCGGAGCAGATCGAACGTGAGGCTGACCCCAAAGGTCGGTCCGTAATCTTTTTGGTTGACGAGGTCGTTCCAGGTCTCAAAGGCGCCGTAGGGAAACCGGAGGGCCAGCGAGATGAATCGTTCTTCGAGCGAGTCGCCCTTTAGGTCCACGAATAGTCCCGAGTCCACGGTGAACGCGAGCTCCAGTTCCCAGCGCGGCGGGGAGATTGCTTCATCCCTGTAATCGGCCACGCTGACCGAGGCCTGGCCCAGAATCGATCGGGGCGCGACGGTCGGGTAGGCGCTCCCCCCGAAGATCCGACCATACCGCCCCATGGCGGAAAAGCGAACGAATTGCGAGGAGGTCTGAAGCCAGGTGGGCGCCGTTCCCAACAAAGACTGAGCCGCGTCCGCCACCGACAGCCGCCGGACGCCGGCCTGCGCGTAGGGCTCGTGATACAACGACCCGGAGGCAAAACCCAGCCCGGCGAATCCGTCCTCGCGCGATCCAAACAGCGAGACCCATTTCGTCAACGACCCGCTGATCATGAAGTCGGTCTGTTCGCGCTTCGCCCCGACGGGGACCGGGGTAAGTCCCCGGAGCTTATGGACCACGTCGTTCTGGAGAAAGCGGCTCAGCCCATCTTGGGTGGGGCCGGCTCCCACGGTGAGATTCGTATTCCATCCTTGAAAACGGGACCACCGTTCGGTCCAACTGAGCGTTGCGAAGTTGAACCCTGCGGTCTCCCGGACGGCGTTATACCGTTTTCCTTCCCCGTCAAACTCGGTGAACCGGTTCAGCGTCAACCCTGCCGTCAGGGTCCGGTCTCGGTCCGGATAAGCGATGGCGCCCCAGTGCACGCTGGGGGCAGGCGACTCAGCAAATGCTGGGTCCGCGCCGCCGACAATGAAGCTGAGGATCCACAGTACGGGGATGACGGTGGGGATGATCACTCTGCAGACCAGCACGAAGTCTCCGTTGTCTTTCTGTTAGACCGGCGGAAGAATGCGCTAACCCCACTACAAAAGCAATCGTTTTGAAGATGCAAACGGCGTGTGAGGCTTCATGCACGGGTGGACTCGCCCACCCAGTTCGGCTACAATCCGCCGCGATGTCCGATCCTGCCAGCCTGCCGAGGTCATCCGCCCGCGCTCAGGACGACAACCACTCGGTCGTGAAGGCCGCCGGGCTGATCGGCGCGGCCACGTTCTCCAGCCGGCTGCTCGGTTTTATCCGTGACATGGTCCTGGCGCGCCTGTTCGGCGCCACCGCCGCCGCGGACGCATTTTTCGTCGCCTACCGCATTCCGAACCTCCTGCGGGAACTGTTCGCCGAAGGCTCGATGTCGGCAGCCTTTGTGCCGGTCTTCACCGAGTACAACACGTTGCGCACCAAACAGGACGCCTGGGAACTGGCCAGTGCGGTGTTCACCACGTTGCTGACCATCCTGACCCTCGTCACGGTGGTCGGCATCCTGGCCGCCCCCGGGATCGTCTGGCTGATGGCGCCGGGCTTCCACGGCGAGCCGTCCAAGCTCGCGATGACCACGTACCTGACCCGGCTCATGTTCCCGTACCTGCTGTTCATCAGCCTGGCGGCGCTGGCCATGGGCGTCCTGAACTCGGTCCGCGCCTTCGCTGCGCCGGCGCTCTCCCCGGTGCTCTTTAACGTCTTCATCATCGGCTGCGCGGTGTTCCTCTCGCCGCTCTTGGCGGAACCGATCCTCGGGGTGGCGGTCGGTGTCGTGGCCGGCGGGGCGGCGCAGTTCGCGATGCAGTTGCCGGGGTTGTGGTGGCGAGGGCTGCTGTTCGGCTGGCGGTTTGACCCGGGCCATCCCGGTGTGCGGCGCATCGGCGCGCTGCTCGTGCCCTCGCTGCTGGGCCTCTCGGTCACGCAGGTCAACATCACGGTGAGCACCATCCTGGCGTCCTTCTTTGCAGGGGGACCCGCGTACCTGTTCTATGGGATGCGGCTCATTCAGTTTCCGCTGGGCATCTTCGGGGTGGCGCTGGCCACGGCCATCCTGCCGACTTTGTCGGCCCAGGCCGCGCGGGGGGCGCTGTCGGACCTGCGCGCCACACTGGGGTTCGGCTTGCGGATGATCCTGTTCATCATCCTCCCGGCCATGCTGGGCTTGATCCTCCTGCGGGAACCGATCGTGCACCTGTTCTTCGAGCACGGGTCATTCACGGCGACGGACACGGCCGCCACGGCCACGGCGGTGCTCTGCTATGCGGTGGGACTCTGGGCCTTCGCGGGGGTGCGGATCATCGTCGCGGCCTTCTATTCGTTGCAGGACACCAAGACCCCCGCGGTGGCGGCGATGGCTGCGGTGACGGCGAACCTCGTGCTGTCGATCATCTTGATGGAACCGCTCCGTCACGCCGGACTGGCCCTGGCCACCGCGCTGGCGGCGATGCTGAACGGAGGTATGCTGGTCCTGGTGCTCAACCGCCGGTTGGGCGGCGTGGAGTGGGCAGCGGTCGGCCGATCGGCGGGCCGCGTGGTGGTGGCCGCAGTGCCGCTCGTTCTGGCCTGTGTCTGGGTGGCCGGGCTGGAAGTCTGGACTCGTCAGGGCGACTGGATCGCGAAGACGGTCATGCTGTTCGTGGGGATCGGATTGAGCGTGACGGGCTATCTTGGGGCCCATGCGCTGATGCGGTCGGAGGAGCTGGAAGTGCTGTGGCGGCTGGTGAAAGGCAAAGCGGCCTCGGCTGGCGAAGGGCGGGCAGCTCCTGGTTCGCCATGATGCGGTGCTGACATCGTATGAAAGGAAGGATGGTGGACTTGCTGGTCTTTAAGACTCCCTGGGGATGGATGGGCATCGCCGCATCCGGAAGTGGCGTACGGGCGATCGTGCTGCCGCGTGCCTCTCGCCGGACGGTGGAGGCCAAGCTCTTACAGCAGGCACAATCGGGACGCGAGGCGAGAGCCGTTCACCTATCGCCCACCGCCCCTCGCCTCTCGCCCGGAATTGAGAGTGTCTTGCAGAAGGCTCGCACACAGTTGGTGGAGTTCCTTGGGGGGACACGGCGCGAACTGGACTTCCCGGTGGATCTGTCCGGCGGCTCGCCGTTCCAACGGCGTGTCTGGCGGGCGATCCTGCGCATCCCGTACGGGCGGGTCCGCTCGTACAAGTGGGTGGCGGCTCGCGTCGGGGGGAAGCGGTACGCCCGGGCGGTAGGGCTCGCGCTGGGCGCAAATCCGGTGCCGATTGTCGTGCCGTGTCATCGGGTCGTCGCGTCCGCCCGCCGCACTGGGGAGAGCAGCGGGCACCCGGCGTCGCTCGGCGGCTTTTCCGGAGGGCTGTGGTTGAAGCGCCGATTGCTGGAACTGGAAGACTCGCTCCCGCTGCTGCGCGGCAGCAGGCATCGTTCGTAATTCGTCATTCGTGGGACTCGTGCTTTTGGCCTTTACGAATGACGGATGACGATTGACGAACAACGGTATTTGTATGAAAGCGGTCATCCAACGCGTCACGCGCGCCTCCGTGGAGGTGGACGGCCAAGTGGTCGGCCGGGTGGACCACGGGCTGGTGGTGCTGTTGGGTGTGGCCAAAGAAGACGGAGAGGCGGATGCCCGCTACATGGTGGAGAAGCTTCCGGCCCTGCGCATCTTCGGCGATCAGCAGGGCAAAATGAACCTGTCGATTGGCGAGGTCGGGGGCGCCGTGCTGCTGGTCTCCCAGTTCACGCTCTTGGGCGACACAGCCAGGGGACGTCGGCCAGGCTTCGACAAGGCCGCTCCGCCGGAGACAGCCCGCCTGCTGTACGAACAGGTAGTGGCGGGACTCAAGGGCTGCGGGCTGCAGGTCGAGACCGGCGTATTCGGCGCGCACATGCGGGTGTCGCTTGAGAACGACGGGCCGGTCACGTTTATCCTGGACAGTCGAGCGTAAGCGTCGTGGTCAGGGCGTGGAACTCTTGCCAGAAACGAGGAGGGCTGGCATACTGGACAATAGCCGTCTTGGGGAGGTGAACATGGAGACTCGGATACCTGAGCATCACCCACTGCGTCGGCTGTTCGGTGCGTTGACCGAAAGGAGCTTCACCGAGAAGCTGGGCTGGCCGGACCTCAACGTGACCGAGTACGTTTCCAATCTCTTGGTTGAGTTCACGCACGCCGATCAGCTCTATCGTGTTCGAAACGCGCGGGGAGAGCGGGTCGATACCGTCGTGGACATGCTGTTTGAATCGGAAGTATTGCTCGAAGCCCAGTCGGTGGAGCGCGAGCGCGAAGTGCATCGCCACATCGGCGACTTTACCCTCTTCATGGCCGGTCTCTTTCCCGAGTACCTGCGCCGGCTCAAGACCGCCAGTTTGATTTATCATAAGGACTTCCTCGTGGATTACGTCAAGACTGGGAAACGCTCCTACGGCATCGTGGCGCAGTTCCAGGAGGGGGAGTTCAAGATCCACAGGCCCCTGTTCAGGAAGTTGTCCGAAAATTTCGAGCTGTGCGTCACCGGGCTGGGCTTCGTCCGCTCCGACCTGGATCGCATGCAGGACCCGACCTACCGGAAAGCCAAACACATTCTCCTGAATTGACACACCCGTCCACCCTCATCCTGGCCCACGGCGGCGCCGGCGCGCGCGCGATGACCGCGGCCCAGCGCAACTGTCTGGCCGACGCATTGGTTGCAGGGTACGATGTGCTGCGACGCAGTGCATCCGCCGTGAATGCGGTGGAAGCAACCATCCGGATCCTGGAAGCGTCTGGCCTCTTCAACGCCGGCGTCGGCTCTCGCCTCCAGTTGGACGGAGCCCGGCGAATGGACGCTTCTATCATGGAGGGCCGCCGGCTTCGAGCCGGAGCGGTGGCGGCCATTGAGCAGGTTCGCCACCCGATCACCGCGGCCAGGATCGTGATGGAGGAAACCGCTCATGTCTTGCTGGTGGGAGAGTCCGCCACTCGCTTTGCCCGGCACTTCAAGCTGGAGCGGCAGCCGCTTCCCACGCGCGCGAAACGGAACGCCTCCCGCGCCATGGTTCGATCACAGGGCCAGGCATCGGAGCTACAGCGGAAGACGCTGCGCCTGTACCGGGCCATGAGCGGGCGGAACACCGCGGAGCTGGGAACGGTGGGAGCGGTGGCGTTGGACCGGTCAGGAACCGTGGCGGCGGGCGCCTCGACCGGCGGCGTCGCGCTCATGCTGCCGGGGCGCGTGGGTGACACACCGTTGATCGGATGCGGGGTGTATGCGGATGACGCGGCCGGGGCTGTTTCCATGACCGGCCTGGGCGAGAGTATCATCCGCCTCGCGGTGGCCAAGGAGATCGCGGACCGGCTCGAAGCAGGGGTTGTGCCGGCCACTGCGGCCCGACTGGTCTTGGACAAGCTGGTCGCGCGCATGCACGGGGCTGCCGGGGCGCTCGTCTTGAGAACAGACGGTCGTTTCGCCATCCGGCATACGACCCCGCATATGTGCGCCGGCTACTGGCTCGGCGCCGGCAAGCCGGTGGTGAAAGACAAGTTTGAGTGAGAATTTGTCGATTTGCTGATTTCCTGATTGACGATTGCTGATTAAGGATTGCACACTGATTCAAGACGCCATCTTTTTTGAGCAATCATCAAATCAACAGATCAACAAATGAGCAAAATTCTTTTTCATCTCGCCTTTCCGGTGAGCGACCTGGAATCGACGAAACGGTTTTACGTGGATGGACTGGGCTGCGAACTGGGTCGCGAGTCGGACTCCGCCGTCACGCTTGGGCTGAGGGGCCATCAGCTCGTGGCTCAGCTCACCTCGCAGACGCTTGAGCGGCAGAAGGGGATTTACCCGCGCCACTTCGGCTTGGTGTTCACGTCGGAGAAAGATTGGCAGGCGCTTGCCGATCGGGCCAAAGCCAAAGGCCTAAAGTTCTACCAGGAGCCTCGCCGCCGCTATGTCGGCACGCGGATCGAGCACGCGACCTTCTTCCTGGAAGACCCTTCACACAACCTCCTCGAGTTCAAGCATTACAAGCACGAGTCCGCCATTTTCGGCGAGCGCGAGTTTGCTGAAGTGGGCGACCAGGACGAGCCCCGCTGACAGGGCTGCTGAAACAGGCCCCCAACTTTGTTCTCGGTCGGCCAAACTCCTCAACGTACCAACGAGAGTACGCCTCGGGGTTCTCCCTCCCTGCGGCCTCGTTGGCTGGCCCGTTTGAGCAGCCTGTCAGAGTAAAACGTCTGTTAATACTCGAGCCGCAGGCCGCCCATCACGAGCAACGGAGCCCCCAGGGTCTTGATCGAGCCGGTCTGGGTGGCGATGTACTGCCGGTCGGTCAGGTTCTCGCCATCCAGGTAGAGCCGCATGGATCGTCCGATTTGCTTCTGAACCGAGACATCGAGGACCATGAAGTCGGCGATCGGCTGCGCGTTGAGATCGTCGGCGAACTGCCGCGAGAGGTACCGCCCCATGATCGTCACCTCAACCCAGTTGGGATGTCCGAGTGTCACCCCCATCGTGACTTGATGGCGGGACACGTTGGGCACTCGCTTGCCCTCGCGCGTTTTATCTCCCAGAAAACTTTTAATGGCTGAGTCGGCGAAAGCGTAGCCCGCCGTCAGTGACACCTGCTCGGAGGCGCGGAACGTGACATCGAGTTCGCCGCCCAGCGTCCTGGTCCGGCCCACGTTCTGGCGCCGGGCAGTCAATGGGCCTTGGGTAATGAACAGGATTTGATCCTTGACCTCATCGTAATGCCCCGTCACCCGCACGTTCAGCCTGTGATCCGGCAACCCATCGGCTTCGATCTTGGCTTCTCCCCCGATGGAGCGTTCCGGCGTCAGGTTCTCGTTCGGGGCAAACGTGAGGCCGCCGAAGCTGAAACCGCGGTACAGCTCGTTCAGGGTCGGCGCACGAAAGGCCCGGTAGACCGAGGCGCCGGCGCGGATGCGGTCCGTCACCCGATATTGGGCTGCCAGCTTGGGATTCAGCACATGCGTCACGTTGTCGCGGGGGCGCGTGATGGCCCCCAGTTCCGACTCGATCCGGCCGTCGAAATTTTTCCACCAGTCCGAGCGGAAGCTCGGGATCAGGGACAGCCGCTCCGTGGGCGTGACGATCCATTCCCCGAACACTCCCCAGCCCACTTGTTTCCCTCGCGCCAGGCTGCGCCCCGTCGGGCCTGCCGTTGAAAAGATCCGCTCTTCGGACTGACCGAGGATCGCCCGCGCGTCACTTCCCACCACTACGCGGTGCTGGGGAGTGACCTGGACCATCCATTGCCCCATCCCCCCGAAATCGTTCGAGGGTATCGCCTGGATTCGATCCCGGAATTCGCCGAGCCTGATCGTGGGCAACGGGGTCACCTGAGACGTGAGGTTCCGGAAAGTCTGCCACTGCGCGAACAACTTGGTCTCCCACCGATCGCTTCGTCGCGTTTCGCCTTCGAGCCCCATTGCCATGCTCCCGATCGTGCGGGTCGCCAGGCTCAGCGGCGTCCCGAACGCGCGGTCTTCTCGAAAGAGATTGCCCGTGAGGGTGAGCCTCGTGCGTGAATCCAGGGCGGCCGTCAGCGTCCCGCTGACGTTCTCATGCCGGGAGTCATTGGTGCGGTCGACCGGACCGCGCTGGTACGCCGGCGCCGGAATAAATCCGTTGGTGTGATACCACCGATAGCTGAGGCTGAGGTCGACTCGCTCGGTCCCATACCGAGCCGACAGTGCTTGGGTGTAGGTGTTCAGATTCCCGGCACGACTCTCCGCCCGTACCCCTGTTCCGACCCTGGGTTGTTGAGTGATGATGTGAATCACCCCACCCATGGCCCAGGTGCCGTACAGATTCGAGCCCCCTCCCGGGACCACCTCGATCCGCTCGATGGTGTTCGGCACGATGCCCCAATTGATCCATCCGCCGAAACCGTCATTAAGCGGAACGCCATCCAGCAGAACCAGCGCCCGCCGACTCCCCAGACCGCGCAATGTGACCGCCTGCGCGGTGGGGTGGTTGTACCGGCTGCTCAGATTGCTGGGCTGCACGCCGGGGATATACCGGATGAGGTCGTCCGCCTGATGCCCGTCACGGAAGGGAGTCTTTTGAATGTCATCGCGAGTCAAGACCGTGGGAGACGCCGGCACGTGGCCGATCCGTTCGGGTGTGCGCGTGGCGGTCACCACGATGTCTTTGGTCAACGCGTCTGACTCCGGATCGGCCGCCCAGGTCTTAAGAGTCGTGAGGGTGAGCCAGCAGAACCAAATCCAGAACAGCAGGGGCAGGAGCAACGGCATGACGAGCCTAAGCACATGGACGCTACTGAGACAGCGAGAGCTTGAGCCCGGCAACGGCATAGGCCGTTCCACCGGAACGCATCATGGCGAAACCGGAGCGCCCGCCCTTCCCAAGCCGAGGCCACCATTCTTTTTCTCCATCCAGCTCAGGATCCACTGCTGGCGCTTGGTAAGGTAGGGCGTGATCTTCAGCGGGTCGTTTTGCCGGGGCGCCGGGAGGATCGCCGCCAGCAGCGCCGCTTCCGTGGAGGTCAGGTCCTTGGCGGATTTCCCGAAGTGATGGCGCGCCGCAGCCTCCGCTCCGTAGACGTCCTGCCCCCACTCCACCACGTTCAGGTAGATCTCCAGGATCCGCTTCTTGGGGAGACGCTGTTCCAGTTCGTAGGTAATCAGTGCCTCGTTGATCTTCCGCAGCAGGTTCTTTTCGGACGAGAGATACAGGTTCTTCGCCAGTTGCTGGGTGATGGTACTGCCCCCCCGCTGCAGTTTCCCCTGTTCGAAATTCCGCACAGCCGCGTCTTTGATCCCCTCCCAGTCGAATCCCTCGTGCTGGTAAAACGAGGCGTCTTCCGCCACGATGACCGCCCGCTGCAGGTGGGGGGAGATGTTCGAGAGCGGCACCCAGGTCCAATCCGGCTGGTCACTCCGGTCCTGCTCACGTGTTTCCGCCATTCTTGCCTCCATCAGCGCGGTGGAGGACGGGTTGGTTGTGGCCAGACCGGACACGTCCGGGACCGTCGTCAGCCAGTACAAAGCCAAGCCTCCCGCGGGGAGGCCGACCAGCATTGTCAGGCCGAGCATGAGGCGAGTGAGCATCCGGCGCAAATTTGACTTCATCATGGTGCGATGATACACGAAGCCAGGGTTAAGAAGGCGGTAGGTTCTTGCCTTGGCTTGCGATGAAGATCGTGACCGCGGAGTTTATCAGAAGTTGCCACGACCCCGGGCAGTGGCCGCGCGGCGGTCTTCCCGAAGTGGCCTTCGTGGGTCGGTCGAACGTCGGGAAATCGTTGCTGATCAACTCGTTGCTTCACCGGAAGGGATTAGCCAAGGTGAGCGCCACGCCCGGCAAGACCCGCATCCTGAATTTTTTTCGGGTCACGACCGCAGCCCCGGTGGTGAAGACCTTCTCGGTGGTGGACCTGCCGGGATATGGGTATGCCAAAGTGGCCAAGTCGGTCCGCGCGCGATGGGGGCCGATGATTGAGCGATATCTGACCGGACGAGCCGAACTCCGAGGGGTGATCCTCCTCGTGGACGCCCGGGGGGTCGAACGCCATGATCAGATGACCTTTGAATGGCTGAACGGGTTAAAGCAGCGGACGGCGGTGGTGGCGACCAAGGTGGATAAGCTCACGCGCAGCGAGCGACGAAAAAGCCTGGCGGCGATCCGGGAAGCTCTCGGCCTGCCTGAAGCGATCCCGCTCGTGCCGTATTCTTCAATCACTCATGAGGGGCGGGATGAGCTGTGGCAGACCATCCGCGAGATGCTGCAACACCCTGCCTAGAATTTCACCTCGATGAACGACTTGTTTTTCAGTTCCGCCATCCAGAGTTGATACCTGTCTTCGCTCTTTTGCCGGTAGACCAGATTTTGGATCTCATTCTTGACCTCGGCGAACGGACGGAACTGGGCCGGCTTTTTCTCCTCCAGGCGAATGATGTGCAGACCCTCGGGCGTCTCGACCGGCTCGCTGAATTGGCCGGGCTGCAGGTTTGCAAGCGCGCGTTCGATCGGCGCGAGGAGTTCACCCTGGCGGACGAAGCCGAGGCTCCCGCCTCTGGTGGCCTCGGGGCTGTCTGAACGGCGAAGCGCAAGGTCCGCGAAATCTTCGCCCTGCTTCAATGCCGCGTACACCGCCGCGGCTCTGGCCCGAGCCTCCGCTCGGTCCTCGCCTGCTCGCGGTCTGATCAGGATCTGGCTGATGCGGTATTCCTGCGGGAGCATGAAGCGGCTCTGATGCTGCTCGAAGTACCGCTGCAACTCGGCGTCCCCCACCATCACGCCGCTGCGCACCTCACGGTCGACCACTCTTAACAGCATGAGCTGCTCTTTCACACTGTTCTTGTCATTCGGGTTGGAGTCGTCGATATTCTCGCCCTGGCGCTGCAGCTCCCGGACGGCGTTCTTGATTTCTTCATCCGACACATCCACCCCTTTCGCGCGAGCGAACTGCACTTGAAGCTTGCGCTCGATCATTCGCGTCAGGGCCATGTACTGAATTTGCTGGAGGCGTCGCTCCAGTTCGGCCCCGCGGTACTGCTCCCGGGCACGCTTCTCTTCAGCCTCGGTCTGGGCCTTGAGCTCCGAAAGCGTGATCACCTCGGTGTTGACGATTGCCACGATGCGATCCGCCATGTGGGCGGCCTCCGATGGCGACGACGCACAGAATGCCGCCGTCAGCAGACCGACGACACGCAGAGCACGCCACGCCACGTTGCTCGAAAGCCTGTGCTGACCTTTAAAGAAATGCATCCGCACAATCTTACCTGACTTGCCGGTGACCGGCATCCGATTCCTGTACGGATTGATCTTGCAGATCGGTCCGCGCGAGCGCCGCGCGGCCTGCCGGCGCGGACGTTACGGCACAGGGACGGCCGGCGGGCGGCCGGTGTCCTCGGTGACAAACCGGGACGCCTCCGCCATCCGAATGACCGCCTTTGCCCTCAGCTTCGTCAGAAAGTCTTCGAACTGCTTGCGGCGTTTCTCCGCGTACAACTCCTGCCGGAGCCGTTCCCGGCTGACCTGCGTGCCGTGCGTCTCCTTGGGATCAGCAAGATGCGACGCGTAGTAGGCCTCCAGCTCCTCGTTCGAGAGTTCCACCTGGGTTTTGGCGACCTCTTTCATCAGCTCGTCGAGCGCCAATTGCTCCTTGAACCGCTCCAACCGCTCGAGGACGTCCGGGCTCTGATCCAGGCCTCGTTTGCGGGCTTCCTGCAACAAGAGCTCCCGCATAATGAGGTCGTCGAGGAATTTTCGTTTTCCCCCTTCACGCCGGTAGCGCGCTTGTGCGGATTCCGACAGCTGCGACCAGCGGTACTCGAATTCGCTGTGAGTGACCGGTTTCCCGTTGACGATCACCAGGACCTGGGACTCCTCCGCGGGGGGGCCGCAGCCGGTCAGCCCGCCGCTGACCAGCACGACGAGCGAGCCGAGGACCGCCGCCATGTATCCCAGCGCGATCCTCGAATGGCCGGATGCATTCCACGCCCGACCTCCTGTCCGTGCGCCCTGTGGCCCTCTCGTCACGCGCGACTCTCTTGAGCCCGGATGATTGATGCATCCCTCCTGCGGGGCTCGATCCTCTCGCCCGTCTCCCGACAGGAGACCTGAATCATCAGGATTGCTCAGGAGGTCGCCCGCGCTGCGGCGGGTCTTTTGGTACCACAGAATGCGAGGGTTTGCAAGGCGGCGTTCAGCTCGGGAAACAGCGCGAGCCAGTCCCCTGGCGGCATCTGGAGCTCGAAGGATTGAGGTGACAAAAGACGAAACCGACGGTGGTAACGGTCCATCAACTGCCGGATGCCGGCTTCCGGGACCGGGGCTTTGGGATCAAAAGCGATGACGACCGTACTTGGCGCACCGGGTTTCACCTCGACGGACGATAGCCGGAGGGATTTGGCCAGCAGCCTGATCTGTATCACTTCGAAGAGCCGCTCGACCGGATCGGGGAGGGGCCCGTACCGATCCTGGATCTCCCCGTGCAGGAGGGCCAGGTCACCTACCTGCAGACATGACGCCAGCCGTTTGTACAGCGAGAGCCGCTGGTGGGCGTCGGCCACATACTCCTCGGGGATGAACGCGGACACGTTCAGGTGCAGGGTCGGATCGAGCTCTTCCTCGACCACCGTGCCCATGACCTGCTGGACCGCCTGCTCCACCATCTGGAGATACAGGTCCAGCCCCACCGCTGCGATGTGCCCAGACTGTTGCTTGCCCAGCAGGTTGCCGGCGCCGCGAATTTCCAGGTCGGCCGCCGCGATCCTGAATCCGGACCCCAGTTCCGTGAACTCGTGGATCGCCACGAGCCGCTTCTGCGCGTCTTCGCTCAGGGCGCTGTCGTCAGGCACGAGGAAATAGGCGTAGGCCTGGTGGCCGGCTCGCCCCACCCGGCCTCGAAGTTGGTAGAGCTGCGCGAGCCCGAAGGTATCCGCGCGGTTGACCAGGATGGTGTTCGCGTTGGGCACGTCCAGCCCGGATTGGATAATGGCCGAGGCGACCAGGACATCCGCCTCTCGCCGGAGGAACGTCAGCATCACCGATTCCAGCAGCCGTTCGTCCATCTGACCGTGGGCCATCACGATCCGTGCCTCCGGCACGAGTTGCTGCAACCACGTGGCCATCCGCTCCATCGTCTGGACCCGGTTGTGGACGAAAAAGACTTGTCCGCCCCGGCCTAGCTCGCGGATGATCGCCTCACGGATCACGGGCTCGCTGAAGCGCACCACTTGGGTGCGGATAGCCAGGCGGCCGGCGGGCGGCGTTTCGATCACCGACAGGTCACGGACACCGGACATGGCCATCTGAAGCGTGCGCGGGATGGGGGTGGCGGTGAGCGTGAGGACATCCACCTGGGTCCTGAGCTGTTTGAGGCGCTCTTTGTGTCGGACCCCGAACCACTGTTCCTCGTCGATGATGACCAACCCCAGGTTCCGGAACTGCACGTCCTGTTGCAACAGCCGGTGCGTGCCGATCACCACGTCCACCGTGCCGGTGGCCAGATCCCGGAGCACGGCCTTGATCTCCTTCGGGGTCCGGAAGCGCGATAACATGGCCACGCGGGCCGGGAACGGCGCAAAGCGCTGGGCAAAATTGTCGTGGTGCTGCTGGGCCAGCAGGGTCGTAGGGGTGAGGATCGCCACCTGGCGGTTGTTCTCCACTGCCTTGAAGGCGGCGCGCATGGCGACTTCCGTCTTTCCGTACCCCACGTCGCCGCAGACCAGCCGGTCCATGGGCTTGGGGGATTCCAGGTCGCGCTTGATGTCCTCGATGGCACGGAGCTGGTCCTCCGTCTCCTCATACTCGAACGCCGCCTCGAACTCATGGGTGAGGGTGCTGTCCACGTCGTACTCGCTGCGGTGGATGACCTCCCGGTTCGCGTACAGCTCGACCAGCTCCTGCGCCATCTCTTCGATGCCTTGCTTGACGCGAGCGGTCATGCGCGCCCAACTGGTTCCGCCCAACCGGTCCATCCGGGGCACGTGGCCTTCCGCCCCGGTGTAGCGTTGCACCTGGTTCAGCCGGTCGAGTGGGACGTAGAGTTTGTCGCCCCCGGCGAACTCGAGGACCAGGTAATCGCTCTCGAATCCCTGGACGGAGAGCCGGCGAAGGCCTTGGTACCGCCCGATCCCGTGCTGCACGTGCACGACGTAGTCGCCGGCGTTCAGGTCTTCGAGTGACGAGAGGAAGGTGGCGGCCTTGCTTTTCGGGGGCGGCCGGTGGCGCATCCCCTTGGCGAACAGTTCCTCTTCGGTGATGACGGCGAGCCGCCCCTCGGCGGACACGAATCCAGCCGACAGATCGCCGTGGAGCAGATAGAACGGCGGCTTGTGCGAGGAAACCGAGGACCAGCACTGCGGCGTCCACACGGCGGCCGGGAGGTTGTGTTCGGCGAACAGAGCCAAGAGCCGATCGATCTGCCCCCGGCTGCGCGCCACGATCAGAGCCGGCCCCGCGCTGCGGAGGCGATCCAGCCGCGCCAGCGACTCGGTGAACGGCGTGCCGCGGAGCGCGAGGCCCACGCTGCTCGGGGACTGGGCAGGGAACGTCACCGATGGATGCCACGTCGCTTCAAGGGCGGCCACGGGCGCCGTTGCCAAGCAGGCCCACGACCGTGTGCGGTCCAGAATCTCCTTCCAGGGGAGATAGAGCCGGTCGGGTGTCGGGTATGCTCCAGTGTCGGCGTCGCTCCCACGCCTGGCGTAAGCCTCAGCCGCTTCCTCCTGAAAATCCGTCGCCTTCTTGGCCAAGGCTTGGGGCTGGTCCAGCGCCAAGATCGGCGCCTCGCTGAAATAGTCGAGCAGGGTCTCCATGCTGGGGTAGATTTCGGGCCCCCGCCACTCCGCATCCGGTGGCAGGGCCTCCAGGCTTTCGGGCCATTGTTCCGGATAGATCAGTTCGCGGGCCGGCAGCAACCAGGCATGGTCCAATTTTGCGGTGGATTTCTGCGTGGCTGTGTCGAAGAAACGCACGGATTCGACGGTATCTCCGAGGAACTCTACTCGAAGCGGGTCCAGATAGGCAGTGGAATAAATGTCCACGATGCCTCCGCGGATGCTGAACTCGCCGAGGATCTCGACCACCGAGCCACACCGGTATCCGAGCCGAAGCAGGCGCGAGGTGAGCGCGTCTCGCTCCACCGTCGCGCCGGGCCGGAGCTGCAGGCAGGCCTCCGAGAAGACGGACAGGGGCAGCAATCGCTGGATCAAGGCGGGGACGGAAGTGACGAGCACCGTGCGGCCCCTCTCCGTCAAGCGGTGAAGGGTCCGCATCCGCCGCGCGATCAGCTCGACGTGCGGCGGTGTGGCCTCGTACGGCAAGGTCTCCCATTCGGGGAACAGCGCCAGAGCCTCAGGAGAGAGGCCCAGCATGGCGTAGAAGAACCGGAGATCGTCGTACAGACGCTCAGCGTCCTCGTCGGACGCGGTTACGATCAACCAGGATTTTCCCCCTCCCGCGCCCACCCGCCCCTTCGCCAACAGAGTCAACGCGAATGCCGTCGTGGACCCATGCAGACCGGTCAGGCATGGTCTCTGCCGGTGGTCGCGCAAGGCATCCAGGATGGGCCGGAGGAACTGGTCCCAGTAGGGTGGTTGGGGCGGCGCCACGGGAATCCCTATGATTTCTGGCTTCGGATTTTCTGGACGAGGGCGGTCGTGGAGACGCCGGGTACCAGGGGAATCGTCCGGACGATCCCCCCGCGGGCCTCGATGACTTCGCGGCCGATGATCTGGTCGGGCACCCAGTCCCCGCCCTTGACCAGAACATCGGGCTGGAGCTCGGTGATGAGGCGCCCCGGATCGGGCTCATCGAACAGGACGACGTAGTCCACGCAGGCCAGCGCCGCCAGGACCTCGGCTCGCTGGGTCTCCGGTACGATGGGGCGCCCGTCGCCCTTCTTCAGCTTCCGCACGGAAGCGTCGGTGTTTACTCCCACCACCAGCAGGTCGCCCAGCTCGCGTGCGGCCTGCAGGTACCGCGTATGACCGATGTGCATCAGATCAAAGCAGCCGTTGGTAAAGACAATCCGCTCTCGTTTGGCGCGTCGCTTGGCCAGGAGTTCGATCAGTTCGGATCGGCTTTTGATTTTGTTGTTCATGGCGACATCATCATAACCAAAGACCTGCCCGGAATCATAGCCATCAGGTCATGATGAAGCAACAACACTTGTCCCTTTTCTGCGGAATTGACTAGACTATCGGTCGAAAGGAGAGGAGACATGGTTGATCTGGGAGATGAACGGGGCGGAAAGGCGTACGCGCTGTATTCGTCGCTCCGACGGTTCTTCGAACCGCTCCGGGAGCATTGGGACAAGCTGACCCGTGAGGAAAAGGAAATGGTCATCAAGGAGGTCGAAGCCTTCCTGAACTCGGTGCGTCCACCGGCGCCGCGCGGATAACGAAGGAGGATATGAAAGAAACCATTGGTTTTTTGGTTAGGCCCCTGACAGCAGCTACTCTTCCGGTATCTCACCCAGGCGCATCACCTTGGCGCCATGTTTCTCGATGATCGCATCCATCGCCGCGACGGCTTTCTGGATCCGTTGATCGAACAGGCTCTCGGTTGCGGGCACCAGTTCGGAGAGCGAGAGGCCGACCAGCCGGTACTGCCTCTTCGGCGCGATCTGGCTCCGGAGCGCGGCGCGGATGTTGCGCCACATGGCCGGGTCGTAATTGAGCGGCTTGGGGAAATGGCGCTGCCGCGTCGCAATCTTGAACTTCGCGTCCTTGAGCTTCACGGTGAATGCCCAGGCCGCCAGGCCCTGCAGCCGCAAGTCGTGCGCCAGCTCGCTGAGAAAGCCGCGCACGGTCCGTTCGAGGAATGCAAGGTCAGCCGTGTCCTGATCGAAGGTCGTTTCATGTCCGATGCTTTTTTGATCCCGCTCCGCTACGACCGGTTCGGTGTCCACACCCCGCGCGAGCGCCTGCAGGGCGGGGAAACGAGCGCCCCACATCCGGCGAAGCCTCGGCCCGAACCTCGGCTCCAAAAGATCGCCGATCAGATGAATGCCGAGGCGCTCGAGTTCAGCCGCGGTCTTCGGGCCGATCCCGGGCAATGACGTCACCGGCCGAAGGGCTAAGAAGGCTGCTTCCGTTCCTGGCTCGATGATGGCCAGGCCATCCGGCTTGTGTGCGTCGGCCGCCACCTTGGCGACCGTCTTGCCGGTCGCCACAGCCAGCGTGGCGCGCAACCCGGTGGTCTCGAAGATCGCGTCCTTGACCATCCTCGCCAACGCGGCTGGATCGGGATGCAAAGACTGGAGATCGGTTGTATCGGCATAAAACTCATCAATGCTCGTCCAATCGGTGGCGGGAAAGAAACGGTCGGTGACTTCGCGCATGCGAGTGTGCAGGCGCTCATAGAGCGAACGATCCGGGGGAACCAGGACGAGGTCAGGGCAAAGACGAAGCGCCTGCACCGTCGGCATGGCCGCCTTGACGCCATATCGGCGCACCGGATAGCTGGCGGAGGTGATGATGCCACGGGGCGGCGGCGTCCCCACGGCCACCAGTTTTCCAGCCAAGGTCGGATTCGCGACGATGGCCGAGGACGCGAACATCGCGTCCACATCGCCGAAGACAATCTGGCGCAGCCATTTGGGCATAGAGTGTCGCGGCCCGGCTGTCCCGTGCTCACGCAGCGCGCACGATCAGAATGTGCCGGGTACCCGTTGCTGTTCACAAATGCAACGGGTGATGACGCGCGCAGTTGGGCAGCCAGGCCGCTCTCTCTGGAGGTGAGGAGAGATTAGAACCTCGGAAAAGAAAAATCCAGTTCCAGTTGGATGGTCGGACTCGCTGCGCGATTCTCGGTCTGAAAATTTTTTACTTTTGTCCTCCGATTTTTCCCTTGTGTGAGGATTTCGCGCAGCGGCCCTCGGCAATGCCCGCAGCGGTGCTGGTTAGGCCTGATGGTTCGCCGCTGTCGACGGTAGTGCCGACCGCACCGCAGGCACCGCCACGCGTACTTCGCCAGAGCCTCAACCGCGTCGTCGAGCGAATGGCGGATCGTGACGGCCAGGCCGTCGCGATTCATCGCCGCCATTTTGCGGTGGAAATCAGCCCCGTGATTCGGGCGGCGCTTGAGCACATCGAACTGCCACTGGTGGATCATCTCATGCGCCAGCGTGCTGATGATTTCCTGTTCCGGTTGCCGCTGGAGCAGCGGCACCGAGAGACGAATGAGTCGGCGTCCTGTTGATGGGCCGGCTCCGTGGGCTGTCCGTGCCCGCGGTCCGACTCGGCTGACAAACATCCCGGCCGAGGACATCAATCGACGGCTCCACGCAATCTCGATGGGAGAGAGGGCGCCTTGGAAATAGCGCACATTCAGCTCGCCCCACGCCTCTTGCAGTCGCTCACTCGTAAAGGGGGCTGGCCGATGCCGCATCATGCTGCCCGGTGGTATGTGAAGTTGTGTTATCGGCCCAGCTCTTCGAGCACCGCCGCTGCCAGGAGAGGAACCATGATCTCGTGGTGGCCGATGAGCGAGTAGCCGCGCCCGCCCTTTTGGGTGGGCCGCTTGACCACGTTCGTCATCGGACGGTAGTGGGGGAGGAAGTCCATGTTGACCGTAGTGATGTCGGTCAGCGCGTGGCCCAGGTTGCGGCCCAGGGTGACGGTCTTGAGAAACACCTCCGGGAGGATCACCGCGGATCCCAAGTTGATGTACACGCCACCTTCCATTCCCGCCACGACAGCCACCAGCTTCCGAAAGTCGAGCAGGGAGCCGGCGCCGATCGCTGCGCCGTCGGCCGAAGGATGCATGTGGATGATGTCGGTTCCGAGCGCCACGTGCACCGTGACCGGAATCCCCAGTCGCGCGCCGGTGGCCAGCAGACTGGTGCGGTGGTGGGGGAACTGCCGCTTGTAAAGATTGATGTAGCTGCCGATCGCCTCGCCGATGCCCGTTCCCTCTTTGACGCCGGCCACAATGGCCTCGTTGAGGATGCGGCCGGTTTCCTCCGCCATTCCGAAGCGGCCGGAGTCGATCTCGGCGTCCACTTCCTCCGACGTATGCCCCATGAGCGCCAGCTCGAAGTCATGGATGATCACCGCACCGTTCATGGCCACGGCGGTCACGATGCCGCGCTCCATCAGGTCCACGAGGATCGGGTTCAGCCCGACTTTGGTCGGGTGCGCGCCCATGCCGACGATGACCGGCCGACCGCGGCGATGCGCTCGCACGATGGCCTGCGTGACGGCGCGCAGGGTCTTGACCGCCAGGATGTCGGGAAGAGTCTCCAGGAACCGTTGGAGTGACCCGCCGCGTCGCCAGGGCAGGGAGAAGTCGGACACCCGCACCTTGCTGTGCCGGCGGGCCAGCGGGTACGTCTTCAGCTTGGACAGGTCAATCGGCGGGACCGGGGACTTGAGCGGGGCGCGGAGCGGGACCGGCGCATGGGTTTTCTTAGGAGGTTTTCGCAAACAACCCATCCTCGATCAACTCGCACAGGACGTGCCCGAGCGTGATATGGCTTTCCTGGATGCGGGCAGTCACGGTGGACGGCACAATGAAACAATGATCCACCAGGCCGGCCAGCTTGCCGCCTTTCCCGCCCGTCCAGCCTACTGTGATCAGCCCGTTCTCGTGCGCGGCTTCCACTCCCTTCAACACGTTGGGAGAGTTGCCGCTGGTGCTGATCGCGATCGCGATGTCGCCCTTCAGGCCGTGGGCCCTGATCTGCCGGGCGAAGATCTCGGCGTACTCGTAGTCGTTGGCAATGCAGGTGAGCGCCGCCATGTCGGTGGCCAGCGCGATGGCCGGCAGGGGCGCGCGGTCGCGATGGTAGCGACCGACGAACTCCGCCGCGATGTGCGAGGCGTCGGTGGAACTCCCGCCGTTGCCGAACAGGAGGACCTTGCGCCCTTCCCGAAGGGCGCGGGTGATGAGTTGCGCCACCTGCACGATGCGGTCGGCGTGCTCGCGGACGAACCGCCGCTTGACCTCGGCGCTCTCGTCGAAGACCTTGATGACGTGCTCTTTCATGGTGCGCGATTGTAGCCCGGACTCTTCCTAAATGTCTACTGTGGCGTCCGATCCTCTCACACGGCGGCCTCCTACACCTACCAGCAGGGTGTGCCAGGGCTTAGCGCACTTCGCCAGAGCGACGGCCCCCATTCCGTTGCCTTGATCTATCCTGGCACCTCGGATGGATGGGTACCCTTCCCTTCCTCAACGAGCGAGCCGGGTGTCGGCCAGGGGGCCTAACGAGCACCCGGCACTTTCTCCTGGAGGAATTGCAGGACCACGACCTCGTCGCGCCGCAGCGCGGCGGTAGGCTGCTTGCGGCGGGCGCGGCGTGACGGCGGGGTGGGGGACAGCGGGGCGGTGAGGCCCAGGAGGTAGGCCTGCACCAGCGCGGGGTGAACGTAGTACTTCCGACACACGGCGCGTGTGTTACCGAGCCGCTCTGACACCTCGTCGATCGCCCGGACGATGTTCCGGTCCGCTTCTCGACGGCTCGAGGCAGGCCCCATGGCCCGCAGCTCAACGGCGGCCAGCATCGTGCCTCCCCAGGTGCGGAAATCCTTGGCCGTGATGTCGCGACCGGTGATGTCCCGAAGATAGGCGTTCACGTCGTCCGACGAAACGGTTTGACGCTTCCCGGATGCGTCGAGGTATTGGAACAATTCCTGCCCCGGCAGATCCTGGCACCGCTGGATGATGCGAGCGAGCCGGGGGGCGGTGAGGGCCACGGAGTGTTCGACCCCGCTCTTGCCCCGGAAGCTGAATCGCAACAGGGACCCATCGACCCGCACATGCCGCCTGCGCAGAGTCGTCAGCCCAAAGGAGCGATTTTCGCGAGCGTATTCGTCGTTGCCCACACGAATGAGCGTCTTGTCCAGCAGCCGCACCACCGTGGCGAGGAGCTGGCGCCGGGTCAGGTCGCCGGCGCGAAGATCGCGCTCCACGCGTTCCCGGAGGATCGGGAGGACCTCGCTGAACTCGAGAATGCGGCGAAACTTCGACCGGTCACGCGTTTCGCGGTACGAGGGATGGTAGCGATACTGCTTCCGGCCGCGGGCGTCGCGCGCCGTCGCCTGTATGTGGCCGTTGGGATCCGGGCATATCCATACGTCGGTCCAGGCTGGCGGGATCGCCAGCGCATTGAGCCGTTTCCGGGTGTTCGGGTTCCGGATGCGCACA
>JACQQM010000045.1 GCA_016207025.1 Nitrospirota bacterium
CATGATTTCGAGTGTAGAAGCAGTGGAGGCGCCGAGCGGGTTCGAACCGCTGCATCGCAGTTTTGCAGACTGCTCCCTTAGCCACTTGGGTACGGCGCCCCGGCGGGCATTATAACGGGGCATGTCCACGAACACAACCGACGTGAAGCCCTTTCTGAACGATGTTGGACTGCCAGGAGGATTCCCCCTCACCCTCCCCTCCTCCGCCAGGGGAGAGGAAAGGAGATTGCGTACTTACATATTCCCGTCGGAGCGGAGACAAGCGACTTTGCACGCGAGTCGTGCTGATGTGTGCAACGGAAGAGCGAGCGAGGCCCGACCGCACATGGCTCGGGTACCCGTTGCTCTTTTGGATGCAACGGGTGTAACAGTCATGGGCAGATCGGAAAACACCCCACGTTCCGACGTGGGGGATGGGGGGCGCCGCAGCCGTTCTTCCGGCAACTACAGCAGCTAGACGAGCGTGCACCCGAGCGGCGTCCACCGCTCCGACGGGCTCTATTCCTCATAGTGGAGTTAGCGCTTGTTCGGGAGGACCGGGAGCTCGCGACCGAGCGCGGAAGGGGCATCAGTGGCATTGGGACGCAGGGCCTGAGAGGGACCGCCGTTTCCTTGGCCGGATGCCGGCTTCTCCTCGCTCGACTCCTCCGCTTCTCTCTCTTGGGCCAGCAGCTCGACTTCCTGGATCAGCGTGTCCATCAGTTCCTCCATAGGAACCTTGCGGACCAGCTTGCCTTTCTTGAACAGAATCCCGACGCCTTCGCCGCCAGCAATCCCGATGTCCGCTTCCTTGCCCTCGCCGATCCCATTCACGACGCAACCCAGCACCGACACGTTGAGCGGGGCCTTGATGTGGCCCAGCCGCTTTTCCAGTTCGTTGGCCATGCGGACCACGTCAATTTCCACCCGTCCGCAGGTGGGACAGGCGATCACGTTGATCCCGCGATGACGCAGTTCGAGTGATTTCAGGATTTCAAATCCGACCTTCACCTCCTCCACCGGATCGGCGGCCAAGGACACGCGCAAGGTATCGCCGATACCGTTCGAGAGGAGCCAGCCCAACCCGATTGCGGACTTCACCGCCCCGGTCTGCGCGGTGCCGGCCTCGGTAATCCCGATGTGAAGGGGATAGTTCGACTGCTGCGCAAACAGCCAGTAGGCGTCCACCGCCATGTGGACATCCGAGGCTTTGAGCGACACTTTCATATTGGTAAAGCCGACATCCTCCAACGCATGCACGGCGTTCAGCGCCGACTCGGCCAGCGCCTCGGCTGTGGGATAGCCGTACTTCTCCAGCAGGTGCCGTTCCAGCGACCCGCCGTTGACACCGACGCGTAGGGGTATCCCGTGGTCGTTGACCGCTTTGATGACCTCGGCCGTCTTCCACCAGGCTCCGATGTTGCCCGGATTGATCCGCACGCAGTCCACGACCTCCGCGGCTTTCAAGGCCAAGCGGTGGTCGAAGTGAATGTCGGCAATGAGCGGCACCGTCATCTGGGCCTTGATTTTCGGCAGCGCCGCGGCTGCTTCCATGTCGGGGACCGCCACGCGGACGATCTCGCAGCCAGCCTGCTCCAGTTGGTGAATCTGCTCGACCGTAGCTTTCACGTCACGGGTGTCGGTCGCGGTCATGGACTGGACGGAGATCGGCGCGTCCCCACCGATCTTGACCTTACCGACTTTGATCTGCCGAGTCTTGCGTCGTGTGATGTACATGCTGTTCCTATCGGATGCTGAGAGACCTAACTGCCCTGATCATCCCCAACGTGTTTCGTTGTTTCCCGAACCGAGACGGTCAGCCCGTAGCCGTGGTGAGGGCGAAGTTGCGTTTGATCGTAGGGCACGGGGCCCGCAGTTGACTGAGAAGACAGTTGCGCCAGCAATGCTTTGACACTCTGATAGATTCCCTCGGCTGTGAGCCCGTATTTCTCCCGCAACAAGTCCTGTGGACCCTGTTCGATGTACCAGTCCGGAAGTCCCAGCACTTTGGTCGGAAGGTTGGTGATGCCCTGGTCGGACAGCGCCTCAAGCACGGCTGAACCGAACCCGCCCATCTTGGCCCCTTCTTCAACCGTCACGAGGCAACGTACGCGCTTGGCCACCTCCCCGACGAGCGCGCCGTCCAGCGGCTTCACGAAGCGGGCATTTACGACCGCCGCCGAGATTCCCTCCTGCGCCAACCGTTTGGCGGCCTCGACCGCCTGCCACACGGTCACGCCGATGGCCACGATCGCCACATCGGTCCCATCCCGCAAGAGCTCGCCCTTCCCGATCGGCAGCGCGACCGGCTCGGGATCCATCGTTACCCCCAAGCTGGTGCCGCGGGGATACCGCACCGATGCCGGCCCCTCGTGATTGAGGCAGGTTTTGATCATGTGCTGGAGTTCGTTCTCATCCTTCGGCGCCATCACCACCATGTTCGGCACGTGGCGCAGGCAGGCGTAATCGAAGGCGCCGTGATGCGTGGTCCCATCCTCCGCGACAAGACCGCCCCGATCGATGCAGAACGTCACGGGTAGATTTTGAATGGCCACGTCATGGACGACCTGATCGTAGGCCCGCTGCAGGAAGGTCGCATATATGGCGACCACCGGCCGCATGCCCTGAGCCGCCAGGCCGGCTGCGAACGTGACCGCATGCTGCTCCGCGATGCCCACGTCGTACAGTCGGTCCGGGAACTCCTTCTCAAACGCATTCAGGCCGGTCCCTTCGCACATGGCCGCCGTAATGGCCACGATCCGTCGATCCTGCCTGGCTAGGTTCATCAGCGTGTTGACCGCGATGGCGGTGTACGAGGGGCGCGGCGGCTTCTTGGCCGGCTCGCCGGTGTCCCGCACGAAGGCAGGACAGGCATGGAACCAGACGGGGTTCTTCATGGCCGGTTCGTAGCCGAGGCCCTTCTTGGTAATCACGTGCAGCAGCGTAGGACCTTTCAGCTTGAGCACGTTTTCCAACGTGGGGAGGAGATGTTCGAAATTATGGCCGTCGATCGGCCCGACGTAGCGAAAGCCGAGTTCCTCGAATAGCAGTCCGGGGAGGATCAGACCCTTGGCCAGTTCCTCCGCTCGGTGGACCATTTTCTGCATCTCCTCACCGATGTGGGGAATTGCGCGCAAGAAATGCCTCGCCTCTTCCTTGACCCTGGTGTAAAACTCGCCGGTGAAGGTTCGGTTCAAATAGGCCGAGATAGCCCCGACATTCTTGGAAATGGACATCTGGTTGTCATTCAGGATCACCAGACAATCCTTCTTCAGGCCCCCCGCATGGTGCATGCCCTCGAGGGTCATGCCGGCGGTCAACGCGCCGTCCCCTACAACGCACACCACCTTGTGCGTCTGACCGAGCTGATCGCGAGCTTCCACCATCCCGACCGCCGCCGACACGCCTGTGCCGGCATGACCGGCATTAAACGTGTCATACACGCTTTCTTCGCGCTTGCAGAATCCGCTCAAGCCGCCATACTGCCGAAGCGTATGGAACTGCTCCCGTCGTCCGGTCAGCAGCTTGTGCGCGTAGGCCTGGTTGCTCGTGTCCCAGACGATCTTGTCCTTCGGCGTATCCAGCAGATAGTGGAGCGCCACTGTCAGCTCGACCACTCCCAGGTTGGAGGCAAGGTGCCCGCCGACATTCGAGACAGTTGAGATGATCTGCTCGCGGATTTCCTGGCACAATTCCGGGAACTGGTTCGGCGACATCCGTTTCAGATCCGACGGGCCGTGAATTGTCTTCAGCAACGACATTGCGCTCGTTCTCCTTGTAAGGTGGCGCTTCGATCTCTGGGATCAGAAGCCTGTGCTCCTAGGTCGGAGACTTCTGGGAGGGATTTTCCTCTTTATTTTCCAAAAATTAGGCGCTAGTCTCCCATACAGTTCTTCGTAATGTCAAGCATTTACGCTGATTCGGCCAGCCACGGCGCTTCCCTCCTCAGGTCCCAAACCGATAGGTCACCAGCGTGGACAGGGTAAAATCGGCGGCGCTTCCTCGTATGAAATCCAGATTCTCCACTCCATAGACCTGCCAGAGAAGATTGTTCCTCAAACGGTAATTGAAGCCGGCCGCCACTTCAGTAACTCCCTCATCTAGGACCGGAGTGCCGACACTTTTAAATGGGCTGGAGTAATAGTCGAACTGGGCCACGAGGGAGACCGCGGGCGACCAGAGATACTCGACCGCCGCAATGGCGGATATTGTCGGCCTCAACATCTTGCCTGCCACCTTGCCGGTGGGAAGGATTCCATTCAGGTTCCCGTACACAATCCAGCGGGCCGCCACCGCCTTTTCCACGGCGAGACCCATCCCGACATCCGCGTGACCGCTCCCAAAAAACCGGCGATCGTCTCCGGACGGGACCTTCACCGCCATCCGCAAGGCCACGGCGGGCAGGGCCTGTTGATCGAACAGAAACTGATATTTGCCGCTCAGCGTCATGTCACCCAACCCCAGTTCGCCTTCCCCCCCGCTGAACAGCGTGCGACCGTTTTGGCTTAAATTATAGGCAAAGCCGGTGCCCTTGAGCGCACTCCGAGCAGGAGCCACGCCGGTCGTCGCGCGCTCCGTGGCCGTGATCGCCCCTTCGAGAAAGCCACGATAGCGGTACAGGACCGGCACCTCCAGCCCGACCTCGAGCCGCTCCGTCAGCCCGTATCGGAAGAACAGGCCGGAGCGCAGCGTCTCGAACTTCATCATCGTGCTCACCCGCCCGGTCTCCTCCCTGAACACCGTGCTCGTGGACGCCATTTCGACTCGAACATCCAGCGCGCGTTTGTTGATCACCGTCGCTCGATCGCCCTGCATCCCCAGGAACAGCAACTGGATGGGTTGAAAGTTCCGGACCGGAAACGGGCCAAACCCTTCCGCGAACGCCTCGGTTCTTTGCGCAACGATCAGCATGGCGACGAGCCCCGCCAGCGCCAGGCTGGCGGCCTCTTTGACGCGTCCGTAACTCACGATCCTCATGGTCAAAAGGGAAAATCGAGTCCGGCGAACACCGCCCCGCCCTCTTTGCTGTACCCGTAGTCCACGCGCCCGACCACGTTCGGCCGGATAATGCCGCGAAACCCCATGCCCGGCGTCACTTCGTAATCACGAAATTGGTGCTTTCGAAAGGTGTTGAACACCTTGCCCATGTCCACAAACGGCGCGATCTCAAAATCGGCCACCACATTCGTGACACGGGCGCGGAGCACGTGAATGCGCTCCTCGATGCTCAGCGACAGCAACTGGTCGTCGATAAAGCGGTCCACGCCGTAGCCCCGCAGATTGTACTGGCCGCCCAACGAGCTCCGCTCGTAGAACGGCACCTGTCTCCCGAACGTCGTTTGCAGATTCCCCCGAATAATCAGGATGATCCGCTTCGACTCGCTGGGGAATAACTTTTTTATGTCAAGGGCGTACCGGTAGAACACGGGATTATCGCCGTTTCGCAAGTTCTGGTTCAGCTCCGCATAGGCGATCACCTGCGACCCGTCGGTGGGCGTCACCAAGTTGTCCCTCGTATCGTAGAGAAACGTAATCCGGTGCCCCAGGATGGAAGCGCCTTGCATCCCGTCAGTCTGGGGAAATCGCTCGATCGAAAAGGGAAGGTCCGTCGCCCCCCGCTGGATGCGCACCTCGCGATACCGTTCGCCGACCGCAATCTGCGTCACTTCGTTCAGATAGACGCCGAATGTCCAGTTCGCGCGGACTTCCCTGGCCGTGTAATTGGTCTCGTCAGCATCGACCGACTGCTGGCTGATCCCGAAAAACCGGGAGGTGGCGTTCTTGAAGAACGA
>JACQQM010000043.1 GCA_016207025.1 Nitrospirota bacterium
TCTCGGGCGTGATGATGTTGGAGTACATGGGCTGGGGGGAAGCGGCACGGATGATCGAAAAGGGGATGGCCAAGGCCATCAACGCCGGGACCGTCACCTACGACTTTGCACGCTTGATGCGTGAAGAGGGACGAACGGACGTGAAAGAGATCAAGTGCTCGGAGTTCGGGAGCGCGATCATCAACAACGTGGCTTGAGGGTTGACGGCCCGAGCGTCCATCGGTCAAGCGAGCTTGAGTTCTGCGCTCAAACGGTTGCTATCTCTGTAGGCAGGACTGTTCACAGGTCAAGGGGAAGCGCTTACTTGATCAAGGCTATTCTCCCGATACTGGCAGGTGTCTGACTGAGATCGGAGCGCGAGAGCCTCTTCTCAAGCTCGTAACCTGTCGACAGGATGTACACTGTATTCGAGATCGGCAATGCGGTGGACTTCGTCCTGAGCGAGGCGAAGCGCCTCCGGCTGCGGTATCCGAAGGTCCTTGTGGCCCCCCTCCTGTACCGGGTTGAGGACAACCAGCTCTACCAACTCAAGGAAGGCACGATGTAGGCTAAAGGAAGGGGAGAACGACTGGAGCCGGCGAGTGGGATCGAACCACCGACCGTCGCCGGATCGGCCCTGAAACCTGCCTCCCGGCTCCTGCAGAGGGGGCCAGCCCCCTCGCATGCACCCCACGAAGGGGGCACACCCCCTTCGGAACCCCCAGGCGCTGGTTCAATCCCACATGTGTGACGTTCAGCAGCGATACCGTGCTGTCAAAGACTGGAGCCGGCGAGTGGGATCGAACCACCGACCTGCGGTTTACGAAACCGCTGCTCTGCCGCTGAGCTACGCCGGCCATCAATGTTCTCGCGAGGGAAGACGAGGCGGGTACGTGAGCAGGCGGCATCATACTCAGGACCTGCGACGCGTGTCAACCGACGTTCCTGATCTTCGGCGTTTCATTTCACCCTCGCGATTGGGATGCCCCAGGCCTTCGCTTCTGGAGTGAGCATGGGGATGGTGATGAATTCTTGCGCGGACCCATTCTTCACGTTCAAGGGTTCGGGCATTTCAGCCCGCAGGTAGTCGACAAGTTCGCCGATCGCCACGACCCCATTGCCATCCTCGTCCGCCGCGCCCCCCAGTCCCCTGAGCAGATAGTAGGTGAACGGTCCATGCTGGCCTGCTTCAGTCTGGTGCAGCCGCTGATGCTTGCTGACTCCGATGATCTGCACCAACTTCCCATCTCGCAGGGCAGGATCCTGTGCCAGCCAGACCGGCGTCCTGCCGATCTGAGCACCGTACGCTGGGTGGTCCGTGAGAGCCAGATCGAGAAAGAGCACCGCGCGCTGGATCGGCAGGCGTGCAAGGGCCGTGTGCATCCGTCGCAATGAGAACAGGCGGGAGGAAGACGCCGGGGTCCCTTCATGGGGGAACAGCGACACCGCACCGGTGGACGGATCCACCACCGCCCGACCCGAAAAATAGACAAGCACGCTTCCGCTCGACGCAACCTGTCGAGGCAGCCAGTCTTCAAGCACTTCTGCTAGGTCTTCCTTCAGAGCATGTTCGTCCGTCACAACCTTGAGTCGCTGGGACGGAATGCCTCCCACCGTTCGAAAGTACCCCGCCATGACGGTCGCATCGTGGGCGGCAAACTCGACCGCGGGCACGTCCGGATCCCGAAAGGTTCCGACGCCGATCGCGATGCCGACCGCTTTCCGTTGTTCGTATCCATGGACTCCCTCTGGGATCTGATCCACATCAAAAGACCGGGCCTTCAGATCCTGAAAAGGAGGAACCTGAGGGCTGCCGGCAATGGCCTTTGCCGTCGGCCGACTCCCTTTCCGCTCCTCGGCTGCCTGCTGGATCTTCATGGACGTGCCCAGGTGTTTCTTAATGCCTTGAGCCAAGGTCGCAACGGCCTGCTGCGCCAAGGCAGCCAGACCCCGCACATCGCATTCCCGACCGTCCGTCTCCACCTGGCCTTTGGCCTCGGTACGCAATTTCTTGGAGTAGAGGACGGAACCATCTGAATCAACGTAGCTGAACGAAGCTCCCAACGTGACCGTGGCTGCATAGCTCTTTGATTCCTTTCGGGGAATGAAAAGGTCAAGCTCCTTCAGCTCCAGCGATACCGCCACCACTCCATCCGCCGTCGCGTTTGTCGATGTCGGGGCCGTGGCCTGGACGCGCTCAAACACCAATCCGATTCCGCGCGTCAAGGAATCCTTGAGACGATCCCCCAACGGAAGAGTCCGGCGCTGAAGGCAGGAGTCTGTGTAGTCGAGGCCGGCCTCCGTGACAGTAGGATCCAACCGAAGACTCACGGTGAGGGGAATCCAGTAGCCTTCAGCGCTGCCTAATCCGACGTATGAGCGCGATGGCAGCTCGCCGCAGCCGGCAAGACCTGCCAGCAAGACCATCGCGACGGCAAACCGAGTCATTGGGGGGACCATCGAAGACAGAGGGGCAATGAGGAAATCTGCGTCTCGCACGAGAGCCGGTATATACCGGAAACGACTCGACAAGGCAACTTCACAGACAGGACGAGCTGGACCGCAACAGCGTTGACAATGTTTTCTGCCTTGCGCTAAGGTCGCGGCCATGCCGGATTCCCCTCTTCGGGTCGATCCTTCGCACGTCCACGTTCCCAGCAAGAGCTTCAGTTGGGCGACGCTGGCCAGCTTGATCCGGCTGGCCAACCAATCCGGCACTTTGTTGCTGATGCTGCCCACGTTGTGGGCACTGGTTCTGGCCTCGCAGGGCCACCCTTCTTTTGGGCTGCTGGCCATCTTTGCCGCCGGCTCGTTCTTGATGCGAAGCGCGGGAGTCGTCATGAACGATCTGGCGGACCGTTCAATCGATCGCCAGGTGGAACGCACTCGCTTGCGCCCCCTGGCCAGTGGAGCGTTGGGCGTGCCCGAGGCGCTCGCAACGATCCTCGTGCTGATCGCACTCGCCGCCTGGCTGCTGACGTTCCTGAACCCCCTCACGATCATGCTGAGCCCGGTGGCGTTCCTGCTGGCGGCGGTCTATCCCTTTTCCAAGCGGGCGATCCAGCTTCCGCAGGCCGTCCTCGGCCTCGCGTTCGGATGGGGAACGGTCATGGCCTGGGCGGCGGTGCGCAACTCCCTGGAGACCCCCGTCTGGCTCCTCTACGCCGCAACGATGTTGTGGGTGGTGGCCTATGACACCATTTACGCGTTGCAGGACCGCGAGGAGGATGCCCGAGTTGGAGTCAAGTCATCCGCCATCCTGTTCGGAGCGCGGACCTGGTTGGCGGTGGGGATCGCCTTGGGTGGAATGCTAACCCTCCTGGGCCTTACTGGTTGGCTGTTTGGCTTGGGGCCTGTGTTCTACGGGACGTTGGCCGCGGTGGGCGGGTTTATGAGCCAGCAGGTCTGGAAGCTGAAAGGCTCCGTTTCCCCTGCATTGGCCTTCGCCATGTTCAAGCAGCACATCTGGATCGGGTGGGCAATTTTAGCCGGAATCTGGGCCGGGTTTCTCTAGCCGCTGATTATGAGAAGAAGTCGTTGAATGCGCACACGGAGCGGCAGGCACGAGGGTGGGTGGGTTCTATTTCGACTTCTCTGTTTCTGGCTTGACTTCTGGCTTGTCGGGCCCTCCGATCTCTTTCAGCATCGATTGGACCGAGCGAAGCGCTTCTTTGAGTTGAGCCTCTTCCGTCTTGAGGAACTCATGGAGTGTTTGGTTCGACGAGCGCACAGCCGATCGGACCTCATCAGTATCTTTGGAAAGCGCCTTGTATTTGGCACTGATCTCAGCAATTTTGGCCTGGCTCTCCTCGACGGCTTCAGTCAGTTTTGCCAAGGCTTCTTGCTGAGCCTTCAACTCCTGCGCGATCTGTTTCTTGGCGCTTTCAAACCCGGTCTTCGTCTCCCCTTTCAGAGTCTCCACCTTAGCCGTTGACGCTTGGATCTCCTGCTTCAGTGCTTCTAAGTCTCCTTTGGTGGCGCACCCGGCAAGGGCCAACGCACCTGACGCCAGCAGCAGGAATCCGATCGGGCGAACCCCGAACCGGCCCCTACCCAGCGTCCCAGGATTCTTCGGACTGGTCATGCCAGCCATGGATCTCTCTCCGACGGGATAGGGGGTTAGTTCGAGGCTCTCTCGATTGGCTTGTCCGGCCGGGGTGCACGCAGCGTGGCCAGATACATGGCAATCGCCTTGGCGTCCGGATCGCTAATGCCCAGATTCGGCATGCGCGTGTCAGGCTTCATGCTCTGGGGATACCTGATCCAGCGATAGACCCACGTAGGGTTCAGGCGGAAGCCAGCTCGGTCCAGCGCAGGGCCCACGATCCCGCCTTCCTCACCAATCCGGTGACACCCGTTGCAGCCATACTTGTTCATATAGAGCCGCTTGGCTAGCTCGGCTTGCTTGGCCGCCGCTTCCTCTGACACCGTGAGGTCAGGGCGAGGGAGGGGCGCCGGCTTGGGCCTTGCTGTGAAATTCGCGAGCGCAAGCTGGGCTTGCTTCAATGCGACCTCCTCTGGACTCTGGGCGTCCTGACCCGCCGGCTCGGCTGCGGCTCCCGCATTGGCCACTGGTTGAGCCGTTGCCTCCGCCACCTGCCTGGACTGTTCATAGGCCTGCTGGGCTTTCTGAAGCGCGTCCTCCAATGCCTTCTTCTGAGCAGCCACATCTACCTGGAGCTTCATCCCGTGCAGCGTCCGGACGTACGCCACAATCGCCCAGATTTCCTCCTCCGACAGGGTGTACTTGAACGTCGGCATCGTGGGCACGGCAAACTCGTCGTCGCCGATCTTGTCTCCCACCTCCGGCGTCGTATCTTTCATGTCGCGGGAGATGGTCGCGAAGATCTCCTCATCCTTCAGGGTGGACATCTCCACTTTGGCTGAGAGGTCTTTTGGACGCGGGTCCGGCATGTGCCCCCAGTTATAGCCCTCGTTCTGCCGGCCGTGCGCCCCGTGACAGCCTGCACAATAATAATTGTAGAGCTGGCGCCCCTTGGCCACGTACGGGTTTCCCCACACGACGCTGCCAATTGCCCACAAGGCAGCGAGCGAGGCGATGGCACTCAGAACGATGGTCACCCGTTTCTTCATCATCTGATCTTCTCTAGTTGTGATTCGGGCTTGGCTTTCACTCTGCGGATTAACCAGACCTCGAACCCGGCTGTCAGGGCCACCGCAAACACGGTGAAGAGGTAGACCCAAGCCGCCACATTCGTCTTGAGCGTCACAAAGTACCAAGACGAGATCGTTCGCCGGAGACCCGTCTCTCCATTGGCCCCATCCCACACATGCACCACTACCGGGATTAACTGGCCGGGGACAAACTGGATGTCATTGGCCACATCTTCCGTCTTCAGCGGGCGTTTCAGCACGACTCGCCAGACGCCGTCTTCAAAGACCCCCTGCCCCGTCGCCTGTTGGCTGTCAGGGGGTTGGAGGACTGGCGGGGTTTTGTACCCCTTGGCGTTCTGCTCTTCGACTTTCTGAAGATCGGCCTTCCAGTGCCAGAGATTGACCGGTTTCCCCGTGTCGCCAAGGAAGAAATGCGGCTTCTCCGGCCCCTGAGGGAGCTTCACCGGGAACTGCAGCGCCACAGCGTCACGCAATCCCCGGAGCCGGACTGAGGGCGGATAGAGGACGGGGTATGTCGCGGCGAAATCCGCCGCCTCCATTTTCTGAGTGCGCTCGCTGTCCTGGTGGGTGACATTCTTGGTGCGATCGTCCCACTCAAGCCAGAAACCAATCTCCTTCTCGTTGTACGCGGATTTGACCAGCACAAGATCCACCGTGGGATCCTGATTCCGCGGTGCGACATGGACCTGCCCGCTCATCAGAACCTCGACAGCTTCCCCCTCTTGCCAGGTCGGCGCATTGGGATCAAGCGGGATCTCCCCGCTGACCGGTCTCGACTCAATCACGACCCGGCTGCCGGAAGGGGCAGGCTCTTGGAGTGATTTCACATAGTGGGCGATGGCCCACCGTTCTTCCTCTGTGAGCTTATCCAAGTAGGCCGGCATGGGCGTCCCCTCGATGCCGCCCGAAATCCGCAAGAAGATGTCTTTGACCTCATTGCCCCCTTTGTACAGCCAGCTCTTGGTGAGGTTTCGCGGGTAGAGAGGACTTCCCCAGACATCCACGATGGCTTCCGCTATCGCCCCGTTTCCCATTGCGGCTTTCCCATGGCACAGGAGGCACTGGGCCTTTCCCTCGAAGAGCTCCTTTCCCATCTTGATCAGCTCCGGGGTCCGAGAGGGCTCTTTCCCCACGGGGATGGGTTTGGGAGCAGCACCGTCCTTAAAACGATCCGAGAAGGTCTTGATATAGGCGATGACCTGGAGCCGCTCCTCCTCAGAGAGCAACCGTTTCCAGGAAGGCATTCCGCTTCCGGGGATCCCACGGCTGACGGTTCGGAACAGATCCTCATCCGTCGGCAGCTCCCCGTTCTGCGTGCTCTTCAGCTTGAACAGGCCCCGCGTGAAGTCACGGGGGCGGGGATTCATCGTATCGGCCGCCGGGCCTTCCCCCGCGCCGTTGAGCCCATGGCAGGGAAGGCATCGCTTCTCATAGATCTTCTTGCCAGCCTCGATCACCTCAGGGGTGGGCGTCAGTTTCTTAGACGGAAGCTCATCTGGCGCCGTCGGTCCGAACACGGCATCCAACTCCCCAGCTCGCCCTTCCAGAGAAAGCGTTAGCGAGACCAGGATGAGAGAGACCAAGAAGGCCTTGTAAGGCATGCGATTACTCCAGCTTTTCCGGTTTGCGCGGCTCCACATCCGCCAGTTCATATTCTGCCAAGATGATTTTCCAGATTTCGGCCTCCGTCAGTTCTTCCTTCCACCGCGGCATGGCGGAGTCCCATGGCGAAGATTCATTGGGCAGACCACGCCCCCCTTCGCTGATCCGCCAGAAGGCATACGCCTCCACGACGGTGGCTATGGTGCCCGGATCACGGAAATTTGCCGGTCGTAACCGGAAGCCGACGGCCATTGGTCCGCTGCCATCGGCTTTGGATCCGTGGCAGACCCGGCAGTTTTTCTGGTAGAGGGCTCGGCCCTCAGCCAAGGCTGTTCCCACAAGTCGCTTCCGCGCCTCCTCCAGCCCGATGCCGTCCAGCCCCTCCTGCTGCTGAAACTGCTTCACCAGGTCATCGGTCGGGTTGCGGTACGGATTGATGAGCTTCTCGTACTGGCCTGGAATCGTGGGGTGCTGGATCCGGATGCCGGTCAACGACTGCACTTTCGGGGCGAGCCGGTCATAGGTGATCCACCCAACGAGCAGCGGAACCAATGCCAAGAGACCCAGGCGGAGTCCAGCCCTGACTCCGGTCTCTCCCCCCCGAAGAAACTCCAGGATCGGTTGAAGGAACTCGCGGACGTTCTCCTCCGAAATCGTGATGTAGATGTACAACCCAATGAACACCAGCAGCATGTAAATCACGGTCAGCGCAGCCGGGACCGTGACAGGAGACGGTCGGTCGGCGATCCACATCGAGGCGTAGGGGATGACCACCTGGATGAAAAGATAGGCAAGCACCACGGTGAGCACGGAAGCGGAAAAGAGCGAGAGCCGAGGACGCATCATTTTCCTCCGAAGCTACTTCAGCGTTTCCAGGAAGGCCAGGAGATCGTGGAACTCATCCACGGTAAGCAGTTCGCGGAAGTTGTCCGGCATAACGGACTTCTTCTGCTGGACCATTTTCTCGATGTTGTTTTTGGGGATCTTGCGCAAGGCCCCCTCAGTGTCCGCAAGCGTCACGCTTTGCTCATCTTCAGCCTTCTTGACCCCGCTGATGAACTCGCCTCCCTTGGTCACCACCAGATAGGGCTCAAAGCCGCTGGCGATCTCCGCGCTGGGCTCCAGAATAGACTGAACGATATACGGAAGATCCCGTGTGCCAGCCACGTTCGTCAGTTCCGGGCCCACCTTGCCGCCCTTGTCCCCAACCGTGTGGCACTTCGCACAGGGCGCCTTGCTGTCAGGGTCGAAAAAGATCGCTTGCCCCTTTCCCGGATCACCCTTCAAATAGGGCTTGAAGGCTTCAGCAGGGGCGGCCTTCCGGCTCTCCGCCGCCTTTTTCATCTGGCCGAAGTAGGGACTGTTGGTCAGCGCCCCCACATTGGGTTCTCCGCCCTGGCTTTGCAGGTAGAGATCCACCGCTAAGAGCTCTTCTGCCTTCAAGTTGATCGGTGGTTTCCAGGCTGGAGGCATCTCGTTCTTGTACCCCGTCACGACATAGGCGCCCGGCTCAAAGTGCGTCTGGACCAAATAGTCCGCCGCCGTCATCGGCTTCCCTGTCTTCTGACTCAGCTCCTTCGCCCGCTCTTCGGCACGGAGTCCAATCGGTAACGGGAACCGACTGCCGTCGACCCCCAGGTTCGGTCCCCGAATCGCACTTCCCTGTTCCCCCAGGCTGTGGCAGGTATGACACTTGCCTTTCCCCCAGAAGATGGTTTCACCAGCTTCCGCACTGACCCCGGCCGCCGTGGCGGCCGTCTTGGCCCCTCCCGAGATCTCGGTGATGACCTCGCCGATGTAGATATAGACCGCGCACAGCAGCACGGTGAAGATGGCAGCCCTGAGAAAGGCGTTCTGCATCGCTGTTCCTTTTCCCCTTGCTTTCTACTTGGGAGTCACCAATAACTCAGGCGGTGAAGCGGCCTTCGAGGTGTCGCCCTTGACCAGTTGCTCCGGGCTTTCCGGTTTCTTGGCGCCGGCTCCGGTGAGCCAGAACAGAAACGAGATGGCTGCGAGAAAGACCAGCACACACGCGCTCACCACTTTGGCCATCACCGCATTATCCGGGGTCCACGACCCCTCCGAGGCATCTTGCAGGATGGCGTAAATATGCCAATCCTCACGCAGCCCGGATCGGATGAACCCCATGAGCCCAATGAGCATGACGATAAACACACACACCGCGATCAAGACATACTGGGAGCGCAATGGCATCTTCCCCCAGTTCATCTCGCCGACTTGCGCAGCTCCCTTGAAGAGAAACACATCCACCGTGGTGACCAAGACCAAGGCGCTCATCAGGATCATCCACTGGGTGACTGCGAGATTCCGGAGGAACGGATTTGCGACCGCCATGATCACATAACCATAGACCCCGAGGACGAAGGTCGCATTCACGGTCGTCACGCCGCAATAGAACAATTCGGCGATCTTGCCCCGATCCCAGAACGTCAGCACCACCGTTACAACCACGGCGGCGATCTGGATGATCAGCAGGGCGGCCGGCAGCACGAAGTACTTCGCGGTCTCCGGAGGAAGGTCCAGACTGACCGGATCCAGGGAGAGCAGGAAGTTGGCGTACGAGCCCATAATCAAGCTCAGGAGGCCGGCCACCCCCACCAGCACCCCGCGTGACCTGGCACCTTGTCGAGAGAAGGGAATCCCATCCCCGAGATTGGCCCGTCGATAGAGCAGGAAGCTCAGGAATGTCAAGAGAATGATGAGGTTGACGACCGCATTTTTCCCGGACATCAACCCCAGGTACTTGAGCGTGGGGTGGTACTGCCCCCCCACAATCACCTGCTCTTCGGCCGAGAGCGGGAGGTTATGCGGGGTGAGCCAGATCGCGAAACACAGGAGCAAGAGGATTTCGATGAACTTGATATAGCGGGTGTAGCGTTCCGCCCCGGGGATGCGGTGCATCCCGATCCAGAGGTAATAGTTCGAACCGATGAAGATCCCGCCGATGAGAATCGCCTGAATGATGAAGGTCCAGGAAAAGGCACCCCCCATCATGTTGTTCCCCATGACGGCGCTCGCGGAGTACACCTCTCGCCCCAAGTAATAGCCGGCAAACGGGAGGGGAATCAGCCCGCACATGGCGCAAAAATTCCCCACATACCCCATCCAGTCGTAGTGAGCGCGCTCCTCAGGTGTTTTCGCTCCCAGATACCGGATGGCGGCATAGCCACCGCAGATCAAGCCGCCGAAGGCCACATTTCCCAGAAACCGGTGGAAGTTCAAAGGATGCCAGAGGGGATTGTTCACCGCCTGCCAGACCGTGCCGATAAACTGACCGGTCTCCTTGTCCAGTCCTACCGGACTCATCATATAGGCCGCCCACGAGTTGGCCACCATCATGATGACCGTGCCCCAGACGTTCAGCAAAACCCCGAGAAAGATATGCAGCCCCTTGCGGTCCGCCATCCGATTCCAGAAGTAATAGTAGAGGTAAAAGGTGGTGGACTCCAAGAAGAACAGCCCAGCATAGATGTACATCACGTCGTGGAAGATCTCGGAGAAGCGCTCCATGAACTTCGGGTAGAGCCCAAACAAAGCAAAGGTAAGCAGACCGCCCAACAAGGCGGTAAACCCAAAAGCCCCACCGAGCAGTTGCGTGAACTCATAGGCCAGCTTATCGTAGCGCGCGTCTCGGGTTTTCCAGCCGATGATCTCAATCGTGACGGCAAAGATGGGCACGCCCAATACGAACGCGCCGAACATGAGATGGATCTCGGCAATCAGCCAGATCGTGATCCGCGAGTCGTATCCCAAAAAGCTCCGGTACGTCCCCTCAGCCGCCGCAAGAGCCGGCAGCGCCAACACCAACCCTGCAGCCACCAGCAGCGCAATGACGCCTTGCTTGTTCTTCATCACGATCTCCTCACAGGAAAAAGTTGTCTTCTCGACAACCTCCCCCGATTCCCCCTATTTCTTCAGTTCCACCGACACGGAAGCCTCTGCGTTCGCCTTGACGGTGACTTCTTTCGTCATCTTGCCCAGTGTCTCGTGCCAGATCTCCATCTGATAGGTGCCAGGCGGCACGTCAGCCAGCTTAAACTGTCCTTTGTCATCCGTGACCGCATAGTACGGATGGTCCGCTGCCACGATCCATGTGCCCATCCATTTATGGATATCGCACTGGGTCTTGACGATCTCCGGCGCAGTGAATTTGGTCGGAATGATTGGAACGGTCTTCGGCTGGGCCTTATTGATCGGGTCATTCTCGATGCTAAATGTGTGGACATTGTGCGTGATCGGATCGCTGTTCTTGATCTCCAGCGTGGCGCCGACCGGCACAATCACCACATGGGGCACGAAGCGACATTTGGCCTGGTCAAGCATCACTTTCGCCGCCGTGTCCAAGGGCTTGCCCTTTGAGATATTGGTGAGTCGTATCACGGCGTTCTTCACCGAATTGCCCGCACCCAGAATCAGGGATTCCGCAGGTTGACTCTTGCCACAGGTGGCCTGATCCTTGTTCACCTCGATCGGTTTTGGCGCCGGTGGCTTGCCGGCCGCCTTCACGATCCCGCTGACCCTCCCCTTCTCGGCGACGGCTGCACCCTCATACGCTAGAGAGGATCCCGCTGCAGCGCTGATCAGAAGCCCAACTCCTCCGAGCACGACAAGCCATGTTCGCATCTGCATATCCTGTCCCTTTCTTATAAGGCCGCGTGAAAGATGTCTTCAATCCATTTTCGTTTGACGCAGCCGGCGGACCACCCACCACTGGAGGCCTCCTGCAATGACTACGGCCAAAGCCGGATAGACATAGGTGACCTTGGGAAGTGCGGGCTCTATGAAGAAGTAGAACCAAGACGTGAGGGCCATCTTGCCGCCCGTCTCCCCATTGGAGCCATCCCAGGCGAAAAACGCAACGGGAATGAACCGACCCGTCTCAAACTGGATGTCCTGTGCCGTGTTGACCGTCCGTAGCGGCCGCTTCATGACCACCTGATACTGACCGTTCTGAAACTCCCCAACCGCCGTCGATTCTTGACTGGACTCCGATTGCGGCTGGAGTTTGTCCAACCCATTCCCGTTGAGCTCGGTCATCCCCGAAGATGAGCCCCAGCGAAGAAGCTGGACTGCCAGCTCGGCGTCACCCATCAAGAAGAAGGGGCGCTTGGCTCCTGGAGGCACCTGAACCGGAAACTCTATCGCCGCCGCGTCCTCGAACGTCCCCTGCTCGGCATCCGCCTTGCTGTTGGTTGGATCGTCCCAGACCAGCCGCAAGGCCAGTTCGCGATCGTTATACACAGCCTGAACCTGCACCCCATCCACGCTTGGGACGAAGAGACGCGGTTCCCGGATCACCTGGCCCACCAGCGGGTAGTAGAAGGGTTCCTGGTCCTGCCAGAATGCCTCGCCCGGTTGAGCCGGAATCTCTCCCTCCACACGGCGAGCCTTCAGGACCACCTGAAGCGGCGGGTTGTTCCCACTGGAGTCCTGCCAGAGCGACATGACATAGTTCACCAGGTGCCAGGTCTTCTCATTGTCGAGACTGTCCGCAAAGGAAGGCATCGGCGAGCCGGCGATCCCGCTCTGCAGGCGGAGATACAGAGCCTCGGGGGTATGGCCCCCCCGGAAGGTCCACGGCTTCCTCAGGTTCGCCGGCCGGATGGGAGCTCCCCAATCATCGGTGAGTTCCGGAGCGGAGGGGCCGTCACCTCGCCCTTCGTCCCCATGACACTTGAAGCATTCGATCTCCCGGAAGAGACGCTTGCCCTCGGCCGCGCTGTCCGCGCTCAGCGGAAGTTGGGTGCCGATCCTGATCGGCTCGGGCGGAGCGGACGCGCGGGCAAACCGACGACTGAAAGTTTTCAGGTAGGACACCAGTTGCCATCGCTCCGCCTCCGTCAGCACCTTCTCCCAGCCGGGCATGCCGGTTCCGGGCATCCCCTTCGTGATGACATTGAACAGATCCTGATCCGACGGGAGCTGCCCGCTCTGAGTCGTTCGGATCTTGAACAACCCCTGTCTGAAATCACGCGGGCGCGGGCGGAGAAAATCCGCTGCCGGGCCAGCCCCGTCTCCCTGCGCCCCGTGGCAATTCATGCACCATTTCTGATAGATCCGCTTGCCGGCCTGCAGGTCTTGAGGACTCGGCGCAGCAGGCGGCGCACCGGCCCCTCCGGGAGACGCTCCTTTCTCCTGGCCCCATCCCGTGGAAGGGGTCAACAGGATCATCAAGAGGATGAGGCACGCCCATCTCATCGCGTCGCCTACTCCCATGTCCGGGGCTTCCACCCGGTCTGGTGGTACAGGTACAGGACCACCGCCCACCGCTCTTCCTCATTCAGCATGGTGTCCCACTTGGGCATCGCTGAGTTCCACGGGGTCGATTCAGCCGGAAGCCCGGGACCGCCGGTGCTCACACGCCAGAAGACATAGGATTCCTGCAGTTGCGCAATCGTGCCGGCGTCCACGAAATTGGCCGGGGGCGGGTTAAATCCATGCGCGAAATGGCCTTCGCCGTCAAAGCGATCGCCATGACAGTAGACACAGTTCTGGAAATAGACCCGCGCTCCGAGCTCCAGGTGTTCTTGCAGCCGATCCGGCCGCTGCTGCAGCGGATTGGTCAGGCCCATCACTTCGAATGGTGGAGCGGGATGCACGACCCGCTGTTCGGCCGGCGGCGTGAAACTGGGTGTCACCTTTTGGTAGACGCCGAACCCGAGAAGCAGGGGAATGAGCCCGAGCACCACCTGCCGTCCTCCTTGCCAGAGACCGCCCCTCTCCGGACTGCCCCGGAATAATTCCACCAAGGGGGCGGAAAATTCCTGCCAGGTCTCGGCATAGATCGACACGTACACCAGCACGCCGCACACCGTCAGCGTCATGTACATCATCACCAGGCTGGACGGAAGCGGAGGACGGACGAGCCGGACCCCGACATAGACTCCAACCAGAACCGCGACGAATTTGACTAACAGCGGGATTCCCCGTCGAGTGTTCACAGTGTAGACCCACCTTTCTCCTGGGCCTTCGGGCGCAGCTCCCGCAGGTACGCAAGGAGGTCATCAAGTTCCCGAACCGACAGCTTCCGATCAAATTCCTGATGTGGCGGGTTCCCCTCTTTCTTATCAACTGGCCCACCGGCCGGCCGGATGATCGCCGCGCGCAAAGTCCGCAGATCCGCGTACTTGCCGATCATCGAGGGAAGATTCTGATGACAGCTCAGACACTGCATCCGGTTGGCCACTTGCCGTCCCGCCGCCGGATCCCCCTGAATCACAGGAGGAGGGAGGAAGGCGGCCAGCTCCCGGGGCTCAACCGTCACTTCGCCACCGAGACTCTGCACGAACGCGATCACGGCCAGCAGCTCGGGCTCGTTGAGATCCACGGGAGGACGGTTGATCCGTGGCATTTCAGCGGGAAAGGGCCGCGGCGGGTCCGAGGCATAGTCCATATAAGTGAACGTGTCCGGATGCGTCAAGGATTCGTGGAGAAACTCACGGGTTAGCTTGGCGCCAATCCCGGCCAGATCCGGACAACGGGCCGCTTCACTATGCCCGATCGAGTGACACAGCGCGCACTGCCCCTTGCCGAAAAACAGCTTGCGTCCCACCGCGATCAGCTCGCCCTTGGTCTTGATCGTGGCGGGATCAATCTGTTCTTTCACCGGTGGAAGCGAGGCCTGCTGCGGGATACTGTAAGACATATAGGAAAAGGAGGCTAAGACCACCGCGGTGAACACGACAATCTTGAAGAACGCGTTGGACATCGTGCTCCCTTGTTAGCGGGCCGTCAACTCGCCTGCGACAACAGCGGACGCAGGCTCGGCTTTCTCGAACCCGCTCGCCTTTTCGGAAGGCAGGGAGGCCACCCAGAAGATGAAACTCACGATCAAACAGAAAATGAAGGCGCAGGAGGCCATGACCGCCGACGCCTCTCCCAACGCCGGGGAAAACGCATAAGGTGATGTATCCTCGAGGAGGCCATAGATATGCCAGTGCACCCGTGAAGAAGACCTCGCGTATCCCATCAACGACATCAGCAGGATCACCATGAGGGCGTTGAGCACAAGGGCGTACGAGGCCCGCGGCGGAATCCGTCCCCATCGGAGCACCCCGGACTCTCTGGCGTTCCGCATCGAAAGTATCGAGATCACGGTCACAAGAATCAGCACCGCCAGCACCACCAGTACCTGCGAAACCGACAACACGTACACTCTGACGACCGCCGGCACAAAATATCCATAGACGCCGGACCAGAGCAGGTAGAGCGCTCCCAGGACAATCATTCCCACCTGAGCCACGCGCGCCCCTTTCGCCCAACTCACCGTTTCCACTTTATTGGCGCGCCAATACAGAAGGAAGCTGGCAAAGGAGATCAGGATCATGAGGTTGACCGCCGTCATCTTGGCTGACATCACTCCCAGGACGCTCAGCACAGGATGGTGCGTGCCGCCGATCGCCCGTGCCTCCTGGAGACTGGCGACCAGACTATGGGGGGTCATCCACACTCCAAAACAGAGGAGCAGCACGATCAGCATCAGCAAGATGATTTTCTTGTGTCGTTCGGCTCCCTCGGTCCGATAGGCCAATCCCAGCCAGAAGTAGTAGTTGCTGCCCAGGAAAAGCACCCCGATCAGCACTGCTTGAATGATAAACAGCCAGGAGAGGAACCCTCCCATTAAGGTAATCCCCATCTGCTGGTTGTATCGGTAGATCTCCATCGTCAGCCAATACCCAGCAAAGGGCAGCGGAAGGAGACCAAACACCCCGATGAAGTTGCCGACGTACCCCATCCAATCGTAGTGGACCCGCTCCTCCGCGGTGGTAGCGGAGAGGTACCGGATCCCCGCATAGGCGCCGCAGATGAATCCTCCCAACACCACGTTTCCAATCACCCGGTGAATGTTGAGCGGCCAGAAAGTGGGGTTGTTGATCCCCGCCCAGGCCCGTTCCCATCCGGTCAGATTTTCAGGCAACACCACGGGACTGTTCTGGAAGGTGGCCCAACCGTTTGCGATCATCATGAGGAAAAAGCCGAGGGCGTTCAGCAGGAACCCCAAGGTCAAGTGCAGGCCCTTGCGATCCTGCATCGAATCCCACCCGTACCAGTAGAGGTAGAGCGTGACCGTCTCGAGCAAGAAGAGAGCCGCGTACGCGAGGTAAGAGGCGTAGAAGACATCGGACAGGACCCCCATGAACCTCGGGTAAAAGGCGATCAAGGCAAACAGGAGGATCGCCCCGAACAGAGCAGTCGTGGAGTAGGCGGCGGTGAGCAACTTCGTGAACTCTTTCGCCAACTTGTCGTAGCGAGGGTCACCGGTACGCACCCCGATCACTTCGCACACCCAGGCGAAAATGGGGACTCCCAGCACAAACCCGGCAAATAACAGATGGATCTGAGCCACGATCCAGACCAGGTTTCGGCTGCCCCCCAATTGGGGAAGATCACGATACGCCACAGCCGCCGATGCGCTGGACGTCTCCTGCGCCAACCCCAGCGCGGGAATGCTCAGCAGACCGATGAGTAAGACAAGCTGTGCGATCAACGATCCGCGTCCGCGCAGCAAGCCGGCGATCCACCTGCGATGTTCGCCGAGGTTCGTCATGGAAATCTCCTCATCCGCACACCAGTGTTAGTGGGTATGGTCATCCGTAGCATGCGTGTCGGCTTTTCCGGAGACCCTCTCAGATCCGCCCACCTTAATTCCTTCGGCCTAGGGCTTGGCGGCCTCTTTCCCTGTCCCTTTGTCCTTGCCCTTCTTCTTGTCCTTGCCCTTCCCTTTTTCCCTCGATTCTTCTTGGGCCTTCGCCTCAAGCGACTGAAGAGCTCCTTCCGCCTGGGAGATCAGTTTTTCGGTCTTCTGTAACGCCTCGGTCGGCCTGAAGGGGGGAGCTGTCTTAACCGGCTGCTTCTGGTAGAGTTCATGGGGCTGCGGGGTCATCACAGGCATGAACGCCCAGAGGAGCAGGACCAAGAGCACGCCGGTACCGGTCACGACGGTCAGCAGAAGCGGTTGATCGGCCGGAATTCTCATCAGATCCCACTGACGGACCAGGGCCTGGTAGGGTGCGTCAGCCGGACTCGAAGCCCTGACCCGGTGCCGGACCAGTCGCCCGAAGACGAATAACCAGCCCAACGCAAGCGCCAACAACACGACGGTCGCGACGCTGCTCCAGAGAACCAGCTCAATCGAAATTTTCTCCGCCACCGGCAGGCTCTTGAGCACCTCCAGCTCCATGATCTGCCCCGCGACGGCCTTAGCACCGGCGATCGTCTGGCTCTCGACGAAATAGGCGACCGGCAGGAACAGGGCGCTGAACAGCGCGGCTTGCCACCACAGCGTGAGCCCAATTCCCGCCGGGGGAGTCACCCGCAGCCGGTCCAGGAACACGGTTTTCGCGCTCAGCGCGAGAGCCCAGATGTCAACGGGAATCGACAGGAGGAGGAGGAAGGCAAGCGCGGGCAGCTCCCACGGGTGCACCCCCATCGCCAGCATGAGCAGGGCTACAACAAACTTGATGGGAACGCCGGTCCAGAAAGCCGGCCATGCGACATCCAGACCCAGCTTGACCGACGACACACTCGACACCGGTTCGGTCATAAAAACGCGGCTAACCCTGTTCGGATTATTCCAAAAATTCCCGATTAATGATCGCTGAGACGGTAAAGACGACAATCCCGATCATGACGATCAGCCAGCTCACAAACGCGACCGGGCGCTTGAAAATATTGCGTTCGGGGCTACGGTCGATGAATGGGAGGGCGGCCAGCAACAGCACGAAGGCTCCTGGAATGGCAACCGCACCGAGAAACTGCCCGAACTCGCCGGAAAAGATCTTCAGCCGCAGCAATTGAAACAGAAAAAGAAAGTACCACTCCGGCTCCGGCAGGTAGTCACCGGGGTCCGGCGTGGCTTCTTCCAGCAACACCACCGGCTCGATGAACGCGAGACCGCAGATGGTAAGAAAGACAACCCCCATCGCCACGATGTCCTTCCAGACCTGGCGCGGGAAGAAATAATCGGTCTTGGCTTTCAGCTCCTCTTCGCTCGCCCGGTACGGCCCGGCCGGACCGGCCTTTCGAAACAGAAAGAGATGCAAGCCCGCGAGCGCCATGAGTCCGGCTGGCAGGATCATGACATGGATCACGAAGAACCGGCTTAACGTCATCTGTCCCGGCGTGGGACCTCCTTTCAGAAACCGCGCAAGGAAGTCTCCCAAGATCGGGATCTTGTCCATGATCTCTACGCCGACTGTGGTCGCCCAATAGGCACGCTGGTCCCAGGGCAAGAGATACCCGGTGAAACCAAAAGCCATGACGAGGCCGAACAGGCCAAGGCCAGCCAGCCAGATCAGCTCCCTCGGCTTTTTGTACGCGCCCCACAGGAACACCTGGGACATATGGAGCACCACCACCACCACCATCGCCGATGAGCCCCAGAAGTGGTAGCTCAGGATGAACCACCCGTAGTCGACTTCATGCAGGATGTACTGGGTGCTCTCATAGGCATGATCGGCGCTCGGGACGTAATAGAACATCAACAGCACGCCGGTCACCGCCTGCATGATGAAGATGAACAGGAGGACCGAACCGTACACATAGGCCCATCGCGAGCCGCCAGGCACCGGCTCGTTGAGCATCTTGGCCTGGAGGGTCTTCAGGCCCACCCGTTCGTCAACGAAGGCCACCACTCTTTCAAGAAAGCCATTCATCGGGCAAGTCACTCATGAACAGGGCTCAGAGAAGTTGTCCTCCTCTCGAGCCCCCACCTAACTTCTCCCAATAAGAATAAGAACAGAAGCCGGTGATGTATCCACGGACTCTGTCCTCGTCAGGGTCTCACCGAGGGCGGAGCCCCATGATGATGAACGCGATCACTAATCCGTACAGCGCAATCGCCTCCACCAGCGCAAATCCAATCCACATGTACTTGGCAACACGCCCTTCTGCTTCCGGCTGCCGGCCGAGCGTTGCAATCATGGTCGAGAAGATCCATCCGATACCAAGCGCCGCCCCGAAAAAGCCGAATGCGGCAAGCCCCATTCCGATCGCTATTGCGCCAAGGTCTGTCATGACCCTACCTTTCTGTGGTTTATAGCTATGGCTTCTACCGGCAAACTCTGTCCCATCAGAGGGTGCGGCGTGCGGGGCGGATGAGATAGACGGCAAACACAACCGGAACCAAGCCTGCAACGGCGGTCATGGCAGCCAGTGTGAAACAGGCCTCTCTGGATAAGGAATCCGCCCGAACAATGAATCCGATGTCGGTCACAATGACGACTAAGAGCGCAAGACAGAGAGCTTTTAACCAACTACCGCTGCTCATGATTGCCCCCTTGGTGTGTTGGTCAAACGAGTCGAACTCGTTCCTTGACGCCTGCTTTGTATTCGATGTCGATCACCTGGATGTCGCCGCTCTCGGCGACCTGGATCGGCAGCACATCGAGCGGGCGGGGTGCCGGCCCGCCCATCACCTCCCCCGACACACTGAAGAAGCTCAGATGACACGGGCACAGGAACAGTTCTTTGCCAAGCTTCCGGACGTTGCGCCACTTGTACCCGCAGCCGAGATGAGGGCATTTCCCCGAATAGGCGATATACGGGACGGTGGGCTTGTTCACCCAGATCACGTCGCCTTTGTGGTCCAGGAACTTCATTTCTTTTCCCTTATAGACCGAGTCGAGCACCGCCGGTGAAGCTTTGATCACCCACACATTTTTGTCGACCTCGGTCTCCGGCATGAACGCCTCCTTCTGCTTTCGCTTGAACTTGAACTGGGCGCCCACATCCTCTTTCTTGAGCCTGCTGACGTTTCCAACGCGAATCCACCGGTTGTCATACGGCGCGTACATCGGCTTCATCAGAAACTTGAGGACGGGGAACACGAGCGGGAGCGCGAGCAGGACGCTGATAACGTGCGTCAGGTAGGTAAAGAAGGTCCGGCGCTTGACGTCGCGCTCCAGCTCGGGCACCGGGACCAGCACCTCTCCCGGCTCAACATTCAGGTGATCCTCCAAGTGCGCGATCTCAATTTCCCGGATGGTCACATATTCGTCGCGCCTGAAGAGCGGGAACCGCTCCAGCTCGCTCGAGGCGGCACCGAGCTCGACAGTGTCCTCGGTTACCATCTTGATCCGGTCCGTCGGAATCTGACGCTCTACCGGACCAACCCCGTTCCCCCCCACCACGATGTGGCTCACCTCACGCGAGAAGGGGTCCACGATGATCCGCGTCACCTCGCCGACTTCGCGGTCGGCAAACTTGACTTTCGACTTCAACTTCGGCTGCATAGTCTAGTTCGGCTTGACCGACTTCGGGGTGTTCACCGAGGGATCCTTGAGCGTGGACAGATACGCCACCACCGCCATGATCTCTTTCTCGTCCATCAGCTCCTTGTACTTATCCGGCATCTTCTTCTTGCGAAACTCCTTCTCGAACCCCTCTGTCATCCAGCTCATAGGATCCAGGATTTTTTCTCGCATCTGTTCGGGACTCATCATGTTCCCGATGTTGTCCATTTCAGGCCCACGTTTCTTCCCGCCTTGTCCGAACAGCTTATGGCAGTTATAGCATTCCTGCAGTTCCCACTGCTCCTTGCCCAGGGCGACCAGATCTGCGCTGGCCGTGGACGGCATGCCGGATGGCTTCGCACTGTCAGCTCCAGGCGGGGCGACCGCAATGGCGCTTCCCCCCAGGGCTTGCAGGCGCTGCATGATCGCCTCGGCCTTCTCGGAAAGGGCCTTGGTGCGAGCGAGTAACTCCTCCGCCTTCCCTTGCTCCGTGGCCGCACGCTTCGCCTTGAGCAACTTGTCAATTTTGCCCTTCTCATCCTCTGGATCGTACTGAGGCAGCAAGCTGGCCCCCGTGATATAGACTCCCGAGATGATCACATAGAAGGCCACAAGGGCCATCAGCGCAGGGAGACCGCTCAGCGGCCTGAGTGCAGGCGCATCCAGCAGGATGTATACTGCGGCGCCCAGCATCCCATAGATAAAGAACATCGCTTGAAAGACTGGCGGGAACGAGAGTCCTTTGGCGACCCCGACCAGAATAATCCCAACGACGCCGCCGCCCAGGAGTTTCACGCCGATGCTCTTGAGAAACCTTAACCGGTCAGACATCTTCCTTCTTCCGCTCCACCTTGCTCCCCGCCACCTCTCCCCCGCTGTGGTTACTCAGCCCCCGCTGGAGCCGTCTTCACCGCCGCCACCTGCTCCTTATCCTTGGCGGGCCATAGCGTGACCACGATTCCAAAACTGACGATGATGTAAAACACAAGGGTGATACCCGTAACCCACCAGGCCGAGTAAGCCAAAGTCGGGGTAAATGACTCCGCAGTGAAATCAGGCACCAGATTATAGACATGGAAATATTTCTTCAGCAGCGAGCGTACCGCCCCCATAAGCCCCATCGTCCAGATGGCGCTAAAGGCCAGGAAGATCAAGGCAAATTGAGAAGCGAAGTCGATCTGGCCCCACTTGATTGTCCCACGCTTGATGGCTCGGTTATAGAGGATGTAGTTGATGACGGTCACAAACACCAGCGTGAAGGCCGCAGAGTTCTTCGCCGGCATCAGGGCAAGGAACCCCCAGTCGGAGGGGAGCTCCAGCTCCTCGGTTGCGAGAGCTTGCGTGGCCACAAACGCATGGGGTGTCATCCAGATCGCGTTCCCGATTACGATCATGAGAAAGCCGACCTTGATCACCGTCCGAGAGGACACGGTCAGGCGCCGGAGCGGAGGAATGACCCTGTTAAGGATCGCGGGAGCCAACAGCATCGGGATCAGGACCGCCAGTGACGCGGGGTCCGGAACGGGGAAGATTGTCCAGACGTAGGTCATAACCACGGGCAGGGCTACCAGGACCAGCAACGTGAGAAACGACATCCTGACTTGCTCAACACCTTCGATGCGCTTCATGCTGAGCCAGATATAGTAGTTACTGGCCAGGAAGATTAGCCCCACCATGACCCCTTGCATCTCAAAGAACATGGAGAGGTGATCAGCCATCATATACGGGCACATCGAGGCGTCATAGTCACACTGCTCGTAGCTGAGTACATAACCCATGAACGGAAGGAACAGGCTCGCACCGACCCCGATCAGATTGCCCACAAACCCCATCCAGTCGTAGTAGGCTCGTTCCTCGTCGCTCCTGGCCCCCATATACATGTAGGCCGCGATCAGTCCTGTAATAAAGCCGCCGAAGGTCACGTTGCCCACCAGCCGGTGCAGGTTGAGAGGCATCCAACTGAAATTGTTGACCTTGTCCCACAGAGTTGCTGTCTGCATGTACTCAACCAGGGAAACGCCTTCCGCCTTGGCCGGAGTGTTCATGAAGGAGGTGGGCCCATCAATTACGAACAGCGTGATTGTTCCAATGAGGTTGAGCAGCACGCCAAGTGCGATATGTCGCCCCTTCTTCTCCCCCTTCAGCGCATCCCACGTATAGAAGTACACGTACAGGACAATCGTCTCTGCAATGAACAGGAGGGGGTAGATCACTGCGAAAATCATGAAGAAGTGATTGATCAGCCAGGTGGTGAACTGGGGATAGGTGGCCAACAACACGAAGATGAACAACCCGCCCGTCAACGCGGTCATGCTGTAAAGAATCACCGTGACCTTCGTGACTTCCCTGGCCAGCCGGTCGTAGCGCGGGTCCTGCTTCCGATACCCCAGCCATTCCGAAATGACTACAAAGATCGGAGCCCCCAGGATAAATGCGGCGAACAGGATATGGAGCTGGCCCACGATCCAAACCGCGGTCCGATTCCCCGTGTATGGGAACTGTCCCGGCGGTGGTGGAGCTGGGACCTGAGCGTAAGCCGTGGTCCCGAACACCGTCAACAGACCCAACAGACCAAAGAGAACGAAGAGGCGACGCTGCCAGCTTTTCATGATTCGCTGCCCCTTGGTGGTCACGTCCCGCGCTTACCCGCGGAGGCACCCTTCGGTGTGGCGGGGGCTGGTGCAGTGGCTCCGCCGGTTGGGGTTGTAGCAGGCGCCGCACCCTCTTTCTTCTCCCCGGCTGCCTTGTCTCCCGTCGAAGCCGGGGCGCTCCCCGCCGCGGATGCGGTCCCTATCGGGATCCACACCAATTTGACCGGATCCCACTCCTGCCCCTTGAGCCCGAACGTGCGCTCAAACGCCACCAGCTTCCAGCGGTCCTCCTCGGACAGCTTGCTTTTCCAAGGCTTCATCTTGGTTTTGGGAACCCCTTCAGAGATCCGCCAGAACCAGACCGAGTCCGAATACAGTTTCATCCGTTCGGTGTTCCGCATATCACGAGCCCCGGCTTTGACCGGCTTACCGTCTTTCCCGTGGCAACTGGCGCAGTTCACATCAGGGTTATTGGCGCCGATAAAGATCTGCCGTCCCTCTTCTACTATCTTGTCATCTGCCCACCATCCAGCCGGCATATGCTTGTCCGCATATTCCGCCGGAGGTGGAGGTGGTGCCACGATCGGCCCTTCGCCTGCTTCACACCCCGCGATCGCTGTAAAGACCCCCGCCATACCAACAAAGAGCGCCGTCTTTCCCCACGCCATACGCTTCATAATGTTTCCACCTATTCCTTTCTCTTGAATCCCCTTTGATCCTAACCTGCTTCCTACATACCTGTAAGGAATCCATGATAAATTCAATAAGTCCCCTGACAAAAAAGACGCTTTCACTCAGGCCCCCGGCCTGGAGCGAAAGCGCCACCTGCCCAGATCGCCCGGATGACATGCGGCGGCCCGCCCCGCATCGCCTGCTCCTAATTCCGATTCGGCGAAGCGATCGGACGACCCGCGGACGATTTATCTGACTTGAGCTATTTGCGTTGCCCTTTGCCTCGCTTCCGAGACCGTTGTCGGTTCCTGATCAACCTGACCCCTGCGAACGCAGCCACTGCGGCAAGACCGATCCCGGCACCGTAATAGATCCAGTCGGGCCCTCCGGCTGAGGCGTCGCATCCCGACCCAAAATTGACCGTGACGTGGCGTTCCGTATGAACATCTTTGGCGTCGAACTGGGCGGTCACCCGCTGTTCTTGATTGAGGGCGGTGACAACGATGGGATCGCCTCGATTATCATTGTGAAGATGGAGTGTTGCCTTGTAGTACCCGCGGCTATTCGTATATCCGGTCGCATTGACGGAAACCCGCACATCCTTCGCGATCACCTGGGTGTCCGGAACCGGCTGACCATCCGCCCCACAAACATGGCCCTCAACAGTGAACCGGTGGTCCACCTCATGCATCGCCAACGCGGTGGGGGTAAAGTAGGCAAGCGACCAGAGCCCCGCTATTCCGAAACTCAGTGCCTTCACGAAACTGATCGCGCTCGCTCCGCCCCTCTGCCCGTGCCGCATGTACCTCGGCGTGCGTGCCGCCGCGTCTGGTTTCCACTCTGCTGAGCGGCGTTTCAACCCTTGTGAAATCTCACAAAACACCGCACCCCGGGCGTTGGGCGCGACCTTTTTAGCATAGGCTATGGTCTTTGTCAATAATCTCTCAGGCCACTCCTGACAGGGCAATCCTCCGATATTCACAAGGGATTCCGGCTGCCCACGCGGACGCATTCAGAACTGCTTTCCACTAGCGCGTTTGCAGAGACGAGCGCGTGAGAAGAGGGGGAAACGAAGCGGCCAACGTCGGCAGAGAAATTGGAAAGGCGGCTCAAAGATGCCCGCGCGCCTTCGCCTCCGCGGCCGCTTGGTCGGCTTCGGCGCGACGCTGCGACTCTTTTTTGGCGACCCAGGCTTCCCAGGATTTTCCTGAGGCAGTGTCCTTGCCGGTGAAGGCAATCGAGGCCACGTCCGCATACGGGATCACGCACTCACCAGCCTCTCCTTTGGGAAACAACTGGAGAAAAGGTCGGGAACCGGTGGGAGTCCGGTTGAAGATGTATCCCTCGATCTTCGCCCCGGATGTCAGCTCGAGCGTGACATCGCCCCGATAGTCGAACGCCTGCTCCACCGCCTCCGCAAGTTCCTTGAGCGTCGTGGGGCGAAACACACATCCTTCGAGAGACCCGGCTTCAGGTTCGTGGTATTTGGAATCGGTCATGGGCGCACGGCGCGACGAGCACCCGTCGGGCGGGTACCCATTGCTTGGCTCCATGCAATGGGTCAAACGTGCAATGGGTGATGAGACGGTGAGGCGGCTGGCTCTTGAGTATTTGCACGTGTGCTTGGAGACAGAAACAGTTCTAGCGGGCATTCGGCATCAGCGTAGCTTTGACGGTACGGCCGAAGCCGGACCAGGAGCCGAAGGTATCCTCGACGGCGGAAGCCTCATAGCCGCAATGGACCATACAGTCGGCGCATTTCTCGTTTCGCCCGGTCCCGTAATTGCCCCACTCGGTACCGTTCAGCAGCTCCTGGAACGTCTTGGCGTAACCGTCCTGCAGCAGGTAGCAGGGCTTCTGCCAGCCGAAGATATTGTAGGTCGGGTTCCCCCAGGGGGTGCACTGGTACTCACGCTTGCCCATCAAGAACTCGAGAAACAGGGGCGATTGATTGAAACGCCAGGCGCGCTTGCGATCGCTCAGAATCCGGGCGAACAGCTCGCGGGTCTTGTTCCGCTTGAGGAAATTCTTCTGATCCGGGGCCTTCTGGTAGCTGTAGCCTGGGGAAATCATCATCCCCTCGACCCCCAGCTCCATCATCGCATCGAAAAATTTTCGCACGCGCCCCGGATTGGCATCATCGAACAGCGTCGTGTTGGTCGTGACGCGGAACCCCCGCTTGAGCGCAACGCGGATGGCCCTGACCGCGACATCGTAGACCCCGTCCCGGCAGACCGCCAGATCGTGCTCCTCTTGGAGTCCGTCCATGTGGATGCTGAAGGTCAGGTACTTGGAGGGGGTGTAATCGTCCAGCTTCCGTTCCAGCAGGATGGCATTGGTGCACAGATAGACGTATTTCTTCCGCTCGACCAGCCCTCGCACAATCTCGGGCATCGCAGGATGGATGAGGGGCTCTCCTCCTGGAATGCTCACCATCGGCGCGCCGCATTCTTCGGCCGCGGCCCAGCACTGTTCCGGCGTGAGACGCTTGTCCAACACGTGGTCAGGGTACTGGATCTTGCCGCAGCCCGCACACGCGAGGTTACAACGAAAGAGCGGCTCGAGCATCAGCACGAGCGGATAACGCTTCACGCCCTTAATCTTTTGGGTAAGGACGTACTTGGCAACCGTGTACATCTGGGAAAGCGGAACAGCCATCCCTCTTTCTTTCCCCTTTATAAACAACGGCGGCCGCAGGCCGCCGGATTCATGCACTGCATGCGCAATTCGATTGCAGGCGATTCTAACACCCTGGCAATCGAAGCGTCAAATGAGATTTTCGGAGCGAGTCAGAGGAAACCAGCGATCACTGTGGAATGCGCGTTACGGCTCGACCCTGACCCCTTTCCAGAAGGCCACATGCCCGGCAATGTGTTTGGCCGCCTCCTTCGGAGACGGGTAGTACCAGGCCGCATCCTTGTTGACCTGCCCATTTACCACAATATCGTAGTAACTCGCCTCGCCCTTCCACGAGCATGTGGTATGCGTCGCGCTTTCCTTGAAGTACTGGCGCCTGATCGAGTTTGGCGGAAAATAGTGGTTACCTTCCACCTGTTCGCATTGATCGCTTTCTGCCAGCACCGCTCCATTCCAGGTTGCTTTCGGCATGGCAGCCTCCTTGGGCTTTTCCTCTGCGTCCAAAAACTGATGAGAATTATACAGCAGATGGGGTAATGGTAACCAAAGCCGGGAATGAGGACAACCCGCCCCCCGTTAGGTACAAGTGGCGATCATTCAGAAAGTTCTGAATCTCTGGACGAACTCGGTGGAGGCGCCGGGCGTGGTGCGCGACGCGACGAAGAAGGATTCACCCGCAAAGCGGGTACCCGGTCTGCGCACACCGGCGAGACGGTGAGCCGGTAGGGTACCGAACCGCCGCATCGCAGTTTTGCAGAACTTCTAGTTTTGCCTGCTTAGGTCGTTCTGGGCCTGAACAAAGTGCAGGTAGAGAGAAATGGCGTCTTCATGTGTCCTTAGCTCATCGTGACTCAATCCAGGCAATTGCCGGTTCTCTGCGCCCTTAAGGGCCGGACTGTCCTGATCCCTCACAGGCAACCAAAACAACCACGGCAGATAGAACGAGTCGACTCCTGTCCCATCGTAAATAGTCATATACCGTGTCGGCCCACGGGTTTCCTGCTCACCGGAAGGACCGTTGAGGTGCCGTAACCAGGCTGACCCAGGGGTCAACTCATCGCATCCAATGAAATCCTTCCATCCGATGAGCCAGATCAACCAAGTACGGCGGCAGACTGTGGTCCCATGATTGGGGCCAGCAATGGCCACAAAATCTTCGATGGCGCGTAACAGATCGGGATCTTGAACCAGCATGCTCCGTGCGATCGTGACGCCTAAGGAATGGGCTACAAGATCCACTTTTGACGAGCCGGTATAGGCCAGAACGGCCTTCACAAAGGCAGCAAGGTCGTACACATTGGAGCTATTGGCTGTCCGACACTGTGAAGCTGGAGGGAATCTCTTTGTGGACTTCCCGTTGTACGAAAGGGCCCAGAGTTCCTGTAAGGAATAGCCCGCGTCCAAGAAGCGCTGCTTCACACTTCTCCCCGGTTCATCCCAATCACCTGCATCACGGGTATTGCCGTGCACAAAGATGACGGGGTGGTGTTGCAAGGGATGCCCCTTGGCAAGGCCACCCCATCCTCCAATGCGGTAGCCCCATTCCCGGTCCTGCAGGTTCGGAAAGTCAGGTGGAAGCGCGACATCGGCAGGAACCGGCCGGCAGTGGGCCACCTGATGCGCGGCCACAGCTTTTCCCCCAGACAACAACAGAAAGGCAAAAATAAAGAGGAGCGCAGATAACATCTGGCGATTACCAGTCTTCAGACACACCTCCTTGACTGGGCAGGTAAACGCGCTTTTCCCTCGTTCCTGATCAGGATTGAAGCGTACCTTTGGCGAGAAATACTACGGCAGTTGGTGCTGCTTGCAGGGTTACGTGTTCGGCTACATTTGTGTCGCGGAATCCCCTTTTCACAGGAATCGTTCCGAAGGAATCAACACCGATCAGTACCGACAAGGATCAGAGCAAGCCTCGCTCCTTGATCCATGTCACAATGGTGGGTGGCAGATCCTGCTGCACTTTGCCACTGACATACATCCCAATATGTCCGACTGGAAAGGAACGTGCCGTGTAATCCTTGCTCCCTATGTATCTTTCAAGCGCGGTTGAAGAAGCGGGCGGTACAAGATGATCCTGCTCGGCGTAGACGTTTAATACGGGCATCCTCACGTTGCGCAGGTCGACCGGCTTATTTCCGATCTTCACCTGACCCTTGATCAACTTGTTTCCTTGGTAAAAGTCTTTCATGAACTGCCGGTAGGTTTCTCCAGCCTGATCAGGGCTGTCAAAGATCCATTCTTCCATGCGTAGGAAGTTCAGCAACTTCTGCCTATTGTCCAGAATATCGATCAACTCGATATATTTGCGAATACCCAACTGGAAAGGCTTCAACACCAAGAACCCAAAATTCATAAACTCCCCGGGGATATTCCCAAAGGCATCTACCAAGAGGTCCACATCCATATTCTCATTCCCAGGACCGCAACCTGCCCAGCGGTTAAGCAATCCCTCTTCTACGTGAAAGTCTACCGGGGTGACCATCGTGATGAGGTTTTTGACTTTCTCTGGATAGAGTGCGCTGTAACAGAGGCTGAAGGTGCCTCCTTGGCAGATTCCCAGGAGGTTGATTTTGTCTATCCCGTGTCGTTGACGCACAACATCAACACAGTTGTTGACATAGCCGTTAATGTAGTCGTCGAGAGTCAGCCAGCGGTCACCCCGGCCAGGATAGCCCCAGTCGATCAGGTAGACATCCATTCCCAGTTTGAGGAGGTTGCGCACCAACGATCTGTCTTCCTGCAGATCGACCATGTAGGGGCGATTGACCAATGCGTATACAATGAGGATGGGAACTTGGAACGGCTGCTCCACCATCGGGCTATAGCGGTAGAGGACGATATTGTCCTCCCGGTGGATCTCTTGCTTGGGAGCGGTGCCAACGCGGATGTCCTCATGTCGGATGCGACTGAGGCTTTCGATCCCTGTGGCCACCTTGCGGTTCAGTTCGATGAGCTGACGGAGAGTCTCTTCGGGTTTAAGACCGAAAGGAAAAGGCACCATCTCAACCCCCTTCCTCAGTTGGTTTATGTCCTGCGCTTGGTTCGGGCTTGACCGGCAGTCCGCTGCTCTCTGGCTCCGTGTCCTTGTGCGCAGAACGTCCCGCTCTCATTTCCAGGACCGCCTTCTTGAGTTCTCTGAGTTCTTTGCGCAATTCGTAGATCCTGCGATGGGTCTCATCCAACTCGCTTCGAGACGGCACATGACTGATCTTCAAAAGCTCTTCAACGATTTGCCGTTCGTGGATCCTGTATGCCATCGCAGTATTCACTAAATGACCCTGTAACCTGGCGTACTCTTCCGAACTGAACACCGCCAGGAAAGCCTCGTCCACTGTGTCAATCCATAGGGACAGTAACTGGCGCAAGCCCTCGACAGGTTCGCCCGCCTCTGCGAGTGACACCAATTTCTGCATAAACTGTTCGAACCCCTGAGCCCACGCCTCGGCCAGTTTCACCTGGTACTCAAAACCGGCTCGACGGAATTCCAGCCAGGCGTCGAAGCCCTTCAGCAGTTCCTCGTTAAGCTCGCGGGTATGCCCCAGGCTTGGACTTTCAAGCAGGCGGCCGAAGGTCCGTTCGTACGCATCCCAATAAAGATTCGTTAACTCGATCAGGGCTGACCCGTCGCCGGTCGCTGCCCGACCGACCTGCCATGAAGCCCGTCGCAAGGACTCCGCCCACGGCTGGGTCAGCTTTTGCCACTCTTCCAGATACAGCCGCCATAGCTCACCGGTGTCCTGGACAGTCCTGGCTATCGCTTCCGGAGACTGAAGAAGTTGTTCGCGGAGTTGCCCCGTATACTTCTTCAGGGTGGTCTCCCAGTCCACTCCAGACTCGGCCATTGGGGCCATAGTCTTCCAAGCATTGACTGAAAGCTCAAGGAAGCGGGTCATGGCATCCTGAGCACCGAGGAGTCGCTTGGCAACGTCCTTGACGATTTGTTCAGAATCGGCGGTCCAGCCCATCAGCCCTTGATTTGCCAATGCACGCCACTGGTCAACAAAACCTGGATAAGGCGGAGTGGGCGCGGTCTGTATCAGGCCGCACCAGCTTTTCCACATCTGCATCTGGGCTTCGGTGAGGGCCTTCATCAGGGTTTCGGTCTGCTCGCTCCAAGACATGGCTTCTCATCCCCTCGTGGTCAGCGACGCCTACGCCTTCGTCTGCTCTTTGGGCTTTTTGCTGGCTTGCTCTGCGGTCCAGAGACGGCCCCACTCTATCTGGGCATCGCGGGCATTCTTGACAGCCTCTTGCCAGATCTGCAAGACTTTTTGACTCTCTTGCTCCCAGTTCCCACCCAGGATGGACGGGTCGAGTTTCTTGACAATCCCAAACCAGCCCTCCCAAAGCTGAATCTGGGTCTCGGCCCACCGCTTAATCATGTCCTGACCTTGTCGCGCCCACTCAACCATCTCTTTGGGCGCACCGGTGCCGGTAGCGAAACTTTCGGCCCAGATCCTGGTCCATTCCATCTGAGCATGCAGGGTCTTTTTGAGGGATTCTTCCCAGGCTTCAACGGTCTTCCTCCATACGTCGGTAGCCTGAGTTCTCCCGAACCCTTGCGTGGCCTTAAACCAGTCATCCCACATCTTCTGCTGGATCTCTGTCCAGGTCTTAAACATCTGTTCAGCTTGCTGAGTCCATTCCATGTTGCCACCTCTCCTTTTCATCCTTAATCCGGATTTTCTTGCCATGCCGATAATGTTTGCCAAGTCCGCAGCCACTCGTTCTGCGCCTTCAAGGTCTTATGAATGGCTGTCTCCCGAAGATCCAAAATCTCCTGACCGCAGGTGTGCTGCCAACCACGGATTCTAACCTTCCACCGACAGCATGGCTGGCTCTCTGGACGAGGCAGCAGCGAGGCCCCGCTCGAGGTATCTCCTCCAGTTTTTCGAAGAGCTGGACCAGCACATAAAGCACCACTCTTTACATGTACAGTCCACCGTTGACACTTAGGACCTGACCGGTCATATAAGAAGATTTCTCATCCGCTAAGAAGAGAACCGCTCGGGCTACCTCCCACGGTTCGGCCATTCGCCCGACCGGAACACTGTCTACTATTTTCTGAAGAACATCTTTGGGCATTTGCTCCGTCATCGCGGTTCTCACGAATCCTGGCGCAACAGCATTGACGGTAATTCCTTTTTTCGCTGTTTCCAAAGCAAGGGACTTCGTAAACCCGATTATGGCAGCTTTTGCTGCAGCGTAATTGGTCTGTCCATAATTTCCTTTCTGCCCGACAACTGAGCTGATGCTAATGATCCTCCCATAGCTCCGGTCAAGCATATGCTCAATCAATGCTTTTGAACAGTTGAAGACTGAAGAAAGATCTACCGCAATGACTTTTTCCCACTGTTCGACGGCCATTTTCTTGAGTGTCTTATCCATTGTAATCCCGGCATTATTCACGAGAATGTCTACTTTGCCGAAATCCTTTATGACCTTCTCAATCATGTGGGTGGTGTCTTGATATCTGGAGACATCAGCCTTATAAAGCCTGCCGTTATAACCATGTTCGGTGAATTCTTTCAAGAATTCTTGGGCATATTCATCCGGCTCGACAAGATAATTGAGACCGACAGAGGCTCCCTCCTGAGCTAAAACCATCGAGATTGCCTGTCCGATTCCTCCGACTGCCCCGGTGACCAGAGCCACCCGATCTTTTAAGCTTTCTCCCATTTCTCAGTCTCCTATTTCTTTTTCAACTCAATCCGACCAACCCTGGTTGAGTTTCCTCCTGCGGTAACCAGCGCACTCCCTTACAGCAATACGCCCAAAACCCAATTGGCTTCAGTCCATCATCTCGACTGCCAAGGCAACCGACTCGCCCCCGCCGATACAAGGGCTTGCGATCCCGCGTTTGCCCCCTGTCCGCTTGAGTGCGTACAGCAGAGTGGTGAGGATTCTTGCGCCGCTCGCCCCGATCGGGTGACCCAGAGCCACGGCCCCACCGTTGACATTGACCCGGTCAGGACTCAGCCCAAGTTCTTTGATCGCGGCCATGGTGACCACCGCAAAGGCTTCGTTCACTTCGTAGAGATCGATGTGGTGGGCCTCCGCTCCTAGCTTGCGCAAAAGAGCCGCAATCGCTTGGATCGGCGCGATGGTGAACCATTCCGGAGCCACCGCTTTCTGGGCAAACCCCAGGATTCTCGCTATTGGTGTCACCCCCAACGTGTCAGCCCGCTCTTCAGAGAGAACCACCATCGCAGCCGCGCCATCGTTCATGCCGGAAGCGTTGCCGGCTGTAATGGTGCCATCAGGCCGGAAGGCTGGGGAGAGGCGACGCAACTTGACTTCATCAAAACGCCCCAACCGTTCATCTTCCCGGACGCTCAGTGGTTTGGGTTTGGCTGGGACCTCAACCTCAACGATCTCTTCGCGAAACCAACCCGCCCGCTGAGCCTTCAAAGCCCTGGTATAACTTTCAACGGCAAAGTCATCCTGGGCTTCCCGAGAGAACTGAAACTTTTCCGCGCAGAGCTCGCCGCACGCACCCATCGACACATTCCCGTACGCATCCCAGAGTCCGTCTTTGATCATGCTGTCAATCAGCTCCCCATGGCCCATGCGATACCCTTCCCGGGCCTTTTCCAGGAGGTAGGGAGCCCCGCTCATGCTCTCCATCCCTCCAGCCACTACGACTTCGGCATCGCCTGCTTGAATGGCCTGGCAAGCCATCATGACAGCCTTCAGACCTGACCCACAGACCTTGTTGATCGTGGCGGCGTTCACTGTATCCGGCAGTCCCGCCCCTTTCGCGGCTTGGCGGGCAGGAGCCTGACCAAGGCCAGCCGAGAGCACATTTCCCATGATCACTTCGTCAACGGCCTCAGGATGGACATTCGCCCGGTGTAACGCCTCCTTGATCACGCAGCTTCCCAGGGCTGTGGCGCTCAGAGGGCTCAACACCCCGTTCAGGTTGCCAACCGGGGTTCGCACCGCCCCAGCTATCACCACTTGTCTCATGATGCACCTCCCAATAACCAGGCTTTACCGCTCGGCATATGACACGCAGAATACTCGTGGACTTGCGGCATGCGTTGGATGTCAATTACTCAGAAATATGAGTCTAAAGGTAAAGGCCTCTATAGTTTGTCTAAAGACACATAATTCTAATTCAACCATAGAGCTGTAAGGAAGAGGTAATGGGCGTGGCTTTTCCCCCAAAAAATCGGTCCTCCGTCAATAGTCTAGAAACTGGGGAACCCTTTAGCCTGTGGGAGATTCAATCGATTGCCGCATCAAATCCTTCATCAAGATGTCAGATACAGAGAGTCTGGCTGCGGGGAAATGATGGCAGGACTAGGTCGTCCTTAGAGAAATCCGCCTCAGAATTTTGGGAAAGGAACTCTCCATGTGCCACCAGTCTGACATGGGTGAGATGACCAGTGCATGCGGAACATGGAGAACTGAGGAAGGAGATACTCAACTCCTCCCTCAGCACTCGCTGCCCCCTAGGAACTTAATTGGGGATGATGGTGTCCATCACTTTCTTGTTGATTTCGAGCACAGACTTCCGGACCGGACCGGCCAATGCTGTCTCATACGTGTTGACAGTTGTCTCGTAGACCGTTGCTCCGGTCTTGAACACCGGTTCGGCCACAGCATGGGAGGCTTGAATCAGTTGGCGGGATAGAGCGACGAACGGTTTTGCGTTCGACTGTCCTTCAAGCTGCTCTAAGGACCTATCAAGCCAGGTCTCATACACATTCAGCCACTGCTGGGAGCCCGAAATCCCCTGTTCGATCATGCTCTTCGTCGCCTGCTCATTCTCCTCTTGCCATTTCAGGCTGGCTTCGAGCCCACTCAGATAGGCTTCTTTCCAGACCTTGGCAATCCCAGTGAAATCAACACCCGCCGCTTTCGCCTTCGCTTGTTCAGCTACCATCATGGACCTCCTCGTTGGTTGGTTACCTGACTTGTCAGACAGGGTACGGGACTCTTCTCTTGTTGTAGCCGGAACTCCCGGCTTCTTCTCTGGCCGGTCCCCGATTTGCCCAGAGAGCACACGTGACCTCTTTCTGGTCTTTGCCGCCACGCTAGATTTCCTCTTGCCTTGGGGTTTGATCAGTGTATGGTGGTGATCAACGGTCAGGAGAGGACTGACAGCTATCAATCACTTTCCGATCAATGTACCTGTTAGCAGTGTTCAGACTTTAACACTGGCAAGTCGCCTTGGCTATCCATCGAAAGGGCATCTTGTAATAACAAAAGACCCATGACCTTGGGACAGCATAGGCCATTTGGCCCATAGCCAGTATCGTTTTGAACTAGGTTGTGGTCCCCCACAATTATGTATGTGCTTCCAGCGTGGGGATAGGCGGGTTCTGGCCGATCCGGATAAATTGAGCGGCAGCGGCGTTCTCCTTTTATCTAATCAACTAGACAGTGACCCCATCCTGATTCTGTCACAGCCAGTAAGCCATCTTGCAGAAAGAGCCAGGATTGAGCTATTTAAGGGTGTTGAGGCCCCCCATGGTCCAGCTTCAGACCTTGGGGATTTGGAAGGCTCTTCCGGCAGTTACTCTGTGGCCTTCCTCCTCAGAGGTCTTATAGCTTTAACCCAGTGCAGAGAATGATGGAGAGTGAAAAGGAGAAGGGAGTGATGCAGATACGCACCAACACACGACTGGCGCGAAGGCTGTTTTTGGATCGGGACACCGAACTGTTGCGACAGCAGCTTTTCCGATTTCAGCCTTTCCTCTCTCGGCGGAAGGCCTCAACGTCACTTGAGGAGTTTGACGCCGACACCGAGCGATTGATCAGCCGGGTTTTCGGAGAATCGTCGGAGCTGTTACAGGCTTATGGATATGCCAAGCTGGGTGAAGCAGCGAGCCTCGTGAATTTACCGGAGGAGGCTCAGGAAAGCGGGGCTCAGGACATCGAACGAGAGAGCCTGCAACAGCGGAAACGCATCCTCGAAAGCTGCCTCTCCACACTTGAAGACATTCGCAATACCAGAATGACTGCCGGGCAAGTGGCAAACTACATGTCAACGGAGATTCGCAGCGTGCACATTGATGCGACCCTGAAGGAGGTCGGCAACTTGCTTAAGAAGTGGAAAGTCGGCTCATTGCTGGTTGATGACGGGCGGCGGTATGTGGGGATCATCACCGACACGGATCTGAGCCGGAAAGGAGCGGCGCGAGGCCTTGATCCGTCGTCCACGACGGTCAGCAGATGCATGGCCAAACCGATCATGACTATCGAAGACAGTGAGCCCATGACAGCGGCTGTCGATTTGATGAAAAACAGCGCTATCCGACACCTGGGAGTGACCGTCGACGGGACCATCATGGGGGTTCTCTCGGTCGCGGACATTTTACGGTATTATGCCGATCTCGTTCCGACCCTGCGCGATCTGGCTGGACTGACTCCAGAAGGAGGAGAAACACTGGGTGAAGATTAGCTGAGGGTGGCTGAGCAGTGTAGAACTAGATGAGATTGCGTGAAGCTAGAACTGGTGCTTTTACTATATCTTTTGGTCTGATCGCACTGTCACATGATTTCGAGTGTAGAAGCAGTGGAGGCGCCGAGCGGGTTCGAACCGCTGCATCGCAGTTTTGCAGACTGCTCCCTTAGCCACTTGGGTACGGCGCCCCGGCGGGCATTATAA
>JACQQM010000044.1 GCA_016207025.1 Nitrospirota bacterium
CGCCCGGATCGGCCGCCCGTTCTGCTACAACTGCGGCGAGGAGATCACGGCGCAGACCGTCCAGCAGATGGTGGATGCGATCCGGACGCTCCCCGAGGGAACCAAGTTCCAGGTCCTGGCCCCGATTGTGCGGGGGCGGAAGGGCGAATACCGGAAGGAGCTGCTCGACATGCGTCGGGCCGGGTACGTGCGGGCCCGGATCGACGACCAGATGGTGGATCTCGGCGAGGACATCCTGTTAGACAAGCAGCGGAAACACACAATCGAGGTGGTCGTGGACCGGCTGGTGATGAAACCGGGGGAACCGGGTGACGCGCTGGCCCGGCGGCTGGCCGATTCGATTGAGACCTCGCTGAAGCTGGCCGGCGGGCTCATGGGCGTGCTGACGGAAAGCGGCAAGTCGGTTCTCTACAGTGAAAAGCTGGCCTGCGTCAGGTGCGGCGTCAGTTATCCGGAGATCACCCCCCGCGTCTTTTCCTTCAACAGCCCCCATGGCGCCTGTCCGTCCTGCGACGGGATCGGCTATGCGATGACGCCGGGCTGCCCGCAAGGTGAAATGGAAGAGGACTTCACGATGCTGGACCTCTGCCCCGTCTGCAAAGGCGCGCGACTGAAACCGGAGAGCCTCTCGGTGAAGGTGGGACGGCAGTCCATCGCGGAGGTCACGAGCCTGTCGGTCCGGGCAGCGGCGGACTTGTTCGGCTCGCTGAAATTGACCGAGCGGGAGAGCTTCATCGCGCAGCGCATCCTGAAAGAGATTCGCGAGCGTCTGGGATTTCTGGTGAACGTGGGGCTGGACTACTTGACGCTGGACCGGCCGGCTGCCACGTTGTCGGGGGGAGAAGGGCAGCGCATCCGCCTGGCCACGCAGATCGGGTCCGGGTTGGTCGGTGTGCTCTACATCCTGGACGAGCCCTCCATCGGGTTGCACCAGCGGGACAACCGGCGGCTCCTCCGGACGTTGCTCCGGCTGCGCGACATGGGCAACACCGTCGTGGTGGTGGAGCACGATGCCGAGACGATGCTGGCGGCGGACCACATTGTGGATTTGGGGCCGGGGGCCGGCGCCCACGGGGGCCGCATCATCGCGCAGGGGACGCCAGGGGAGATCAAGGTCCATCCGACCTCTCTGACTGGCCGGTACCTCCGCGGCGATCTGGCCGTCACGCTGCCCGGACGGACCCGCAAGCCCAAGGGATACGTGAGCGTCGTCGGGGCGAGAAAACACAACCTGAAAGGCATCACAGCCCGCCTCCCGCTCGGGCTGTTCACCTGCGTGACCGGCGTATCCGGGTCAGGCAAGAGCACGCTGGTGCTGGAAGTGCTGTTCCACTCGCTGTCGCAGGCTTTGTCAAGAAGGGGGACAGGCACCGCCGGGTCTGGCAAAAAAGGGACAGGCACCGCCTTCGGCGGAGCCAGTTTCCAGCGACGGAGCCAGTCCCCCTTTGACGGCTGCAAGGAGTTGGTGGGGGTGGAGGCGCTGGACAAGGTCATTGATATTGACCAGTCGCCGATCGGCCGGACGCCTCGGTCGAACCCGGCCACCTACACCGGTCTGTTCACATTCATCCGGGATCTGTTCGCCAAGCTGCCGGAATCGAGGGTCCGCGGGTACAAGCCCGGGCGCTACAGCTTCAACGTCAAAGGAGGCCGTTGCGAGGCCTGCCAGGGAGACGGCCTGATCAAGATCGAGATGCATTTCCTGCCGGACATCTACGTGACCTGCGAGGTCTGCAAGGGCCAGCGGTATAACCGCGAGACGCTGGAGATCAAACACAAGGACCGGAGCATCGCCGACATCCTGAGCATGACGGTCGAGGAAGCGCTGGAATTCTTCGAGCATATTCCTCTGATCAAGGCCAAGCTCAAGACCTTGCATGACGTCGGCCTGCACTACATCAAGCTGGGGCAGTCCGCCACCACGCTCTCCGGCGGGGAAGCCCAGCGAATCAAGCTGTCGCGCGAGCTGTCCAAGCGCGCGACGGGGCGGACGCTCTATATCCTGGATGAGCCCACCACAGGCTTGCATTTTGCCGATATCCAGCGGCTGCTGGACGTGCTCAATCGCCTGGTGGAGGCCGGCAATACCGTGCTGGTGATCGAGCACAATCTGGACGTGATCAAGAACGCCGACTGGATCATTGATCTGGGGCCCGAAGGCGGGGATCGGGGCGGTGAGATCGTGGCGGAGGGCCGGCCGGCCGATCTGGCGCGCGTCACGCGATCCTATACCGGGCAGGTGCTGAGGGAGGCTAGGATATAAGGTGGCCTCCATCTCCCGCTATCGTGAACCCCGAACTGCCCATCCCTTCCGTCCGAGGCGCTCACAGCCTCGCACAGCGAAGTCCCTGCTATGGCCCTTTGTCGTTGACGGCCATACTTAGCCAAGAGGAGGCGAGTCATGGGCGACAATTTCATCGTCTGCGTGCGCAATAAAGAAAAGGATGGGACATTTGGGGAAGAGCCTGGAGATCCAAGGTACCTACTAGTGCCCGATGGGGAAGTGCCACATCCGAGTCAAACTGTACCTTGGACGCAATGGTTCGATGCGGTTATAGGAAAGGCCTGGACTCGGACAGACATCAGGCCAGACTCCCCACCTGAGCTCCTTGAAAGGGATCTTAGTCCCACTGGTGACCTCCTTGTGTTTGTACACGGCTATAACACCGACTTAAAAAAGATGATGAATGCGCATCGCTTGTTGCGAGACGACCTCGCGCGACGGGGCTTCAAAGGGGCGTTGGTGACCTTCGCTTGGCCGAGTGCAGGGTCTCGATGGAACTATCTTGAAGATCGAAGCGATGCGACGCAGACCGCCCTTCACCTTGTGAAAAGCTGTATTCTGCCTTTGTCAATTCAGCAACAAGCAGGGTGTCGGATCAACGTGCACGTGCTTGCCCACTCGACCGGTGCCTATGTCATCAGGGAAGCGTTTGACAAGGCAGATGACAATGGGAGGATTTCCAGGACAAATTGGATAACCAGCCAGATGATGCTGATTGGTGCGGATATATCAAGTGAGTTGCTGGCGGCGGGCAATTCCGCAAGTGAATCACTGTTCCGCCATTGCATAAGACTGACCAACTACTATAACGGGAATGATTACGTCTTGAGCGCTTCTGGCGCAAAGCGATTAGGACTTGCACCGCGCGCAGGCCGCGTCGGTCCGCCGCAGGAGGGTGAAGGCGAGCCTCACCCCAAAAGTGTCTACATTGATTGCGGGAATTATTGGGTGAAGCTCGATGAGAACCAAGCAACCAAAGTTGAAGGTTCTGTTTTTGCCCATTCATGGTACTTCGGCGATCCAGTGTTCACCCTGGATATGGTGGAGACCATCAGAGGGGAAGTTGATCGGCACCGCATCAAGACCCGCAGGATCGAAAACGGCAAGTTAGTGCTGAGCAAGCCCATATAGGATTGTTGTTCTTGTTGGGTGAAGCTGGCGGCGCTGGCTTGGACGCCCCGCTGGCGGGATGCCCAGGGAAATCTGAAGATTAAGGGAACGGCGCACCGACAGTCGCATCGCTCTCGAC
>JACQQM010000050.1 GCA_016207025.1 Nitrospirota bacterium
AAATTTAAAATTGCGGTCTTACGCTTTCACTTGTTCCGGCTGTTTGGTAAACACCCGCCTCTGCATGATGCGTTCCTGCAGCTTCAAGATCCCGTCAAACAACGCCTCGGGCGTCGGCGGGCAACCCGGCACATAGATATCGACCGGCACGAACCGGTCCACCCCCTGCACCACGCTATAGCTGTCATAGATATTGCCGGAGGTCGCGCACGACCCCATGGCGATCACATACTTGGGCTCGGGCATCTGGTCGTAGATCTTTCTGATCACAGGCGCCATGCGTCGGCAGACGGTTCCGGCCACAATCATGAGATCGGACTGACGAGGCGACGCGCGGAATACGCCGGCCCCATACCGGTCCATGTCATAGCGCGAGGAGACCGCCGCGATCATCTCAATGGCGCAGCAAGCCAGCCCGAACGTCATCGGCCAGAGCGAGCCTTTCCGGGCCCAGTTGACGGCCTTTTCGAGCGTCGTCGTGATGACGTCCAGCTCCCCGTCCTTTTCATGCCGTCCGATCTGTACGAGACCCACGGTGAAACCTCTAGGGGTTAGGGGTCAGGGGTTGGTGATCAGTGAAGACCATCGGCTCACACTGTTCCAAAGTCACTGACCACCACCCACCAACCACTTTCTTCCGGATCAGTCCCACTCCAACGCCCCTTTTCTCCAGGCATACACATAGGCCACCACAAACAAACCGATGAACACCAACATCTCGACCAACCCGATCAGGCCGATATTGTCGAACACGACCGCCCATGGATAGAGGAAGATCACTTCGATGTCGAAGATGACGAACAGCATGGCGAAAATGTAGTATCGAACCGGGAAGGGCATGCGCGCGTCGGAAAACGGCTCACTTCCGCATTCGTAGGGGCTGAGCTTCTCCGTCTCCGGATACTTGGGCTGCACCAGATAGCTGATCGCCAGGGTCACCACGCCGAACGCCAGCGCGACCCCGATGAACAACAGAACCGGGAAATACCGTGCTAAATAGTCAAGCAATAGCTCAGAGCCGCTCACAGAAACCTCTCACCAAGGCCTTGACTTCCAATGCAGATTCGGTCATTTTAGCCCCGCCTCACAAGCGAATTCAAGCGCACAAAGGACCTAACCGATCCCTCCCGAAAGCCCCAGCCTCCTCCTTCTCCAACTTCACAAGTACCTTGTTTTCTGGTTGGTTGGCTGAACCGAGGGCGAACAGCCAAGGCCAAGGAATGCTAGAGGAAACCAAGCGAGTAAGCGCGCCCGTGGAGCGGGGCAGGGAGGGACTAATTATTTGGTTTGGCTGGATGTGTTCATTTTCTCCGAGGGCATCCGGAGGCCCGCCGGTTGGCGTCCGGACTCCACATCCCATTCGGCTTCGAGTGGGAACACCGCTTTGGCTTTCTTCCGACGATGGATTTGGGTCTCGATGCGCCGCTTCGGGCGATCTGCAGACGCTTGACCTTGATCCCGCGGTCGCGTGGGCTCACTCACCGGTGAACCTCCCGGTAGCAGATCATGCTACAGAACCGGCGTCGCTTGAACCTTCCAACTCTTCAACACTATCACCCTGGTGAACGGCCTGTCAAACATCCCAAACATGCGAACCTTAGCTTGACAATTTGCAATGATTTGTTATGGTTACGACGGAACGACAAGAGAGTGATTCAGCGATGCAAATGATCCGTCCAATGACGCTCCTGCTGCTACTCTTGGTGGGAGCCTTCCTCTGGCCCCCCAGCGCGCTCCCGGCTGCTCCCGGCGTGGAGAGCGTCCGGTTCGGAAAGGCGGCATTCGCTTTCTCGGCCGGCTTCATCCGGAAGGACATCCCCGTTGACGGAAACGTCAGCCTCACGACTGGCACTCAATCAACAGGCGACAACAGACGGCTCTTAGGGACAGGCGACCAATTGTTCATGAAGATGTTTAATCCCGACGAGGTATCGCCGGGGGATGCCTATACGCTCTACCGAGTCGTTCACAAGGTGTTCCACCCTGCTAGCGGAAGCTATCTGGGCAACTTGATCCAGGTGGTCGCAATCGTCAGCGTCGTCAAGATGAACCAGGACCTCGCCACCGTCCGCGTCGTACGCGCGTATGACTCCGTCGTGCCTGGTGACACCGCGATGCGATTTGTCCCTCCTCCTGATGAGGAAACCGTCGCGGTAGGGCGGATGCTGCCCAGCAGCCCGGGCATGATCGTGGATCTGCCTCCCCAGCGGACGCTGATCGGGCAAAGAAATGTGGTGTACATTGACTGGGGGCGTGAAGATGGGCTCCTGGTCGGAGACCAACTGGAGGTGTTCCGGGTCGCGTCAGGACTGCCCATGCGGGTGATCGGTGAATTGCAGGTGATCGCGCTGGAAGACAACACCGCCACGGCGGTGATCACACGTTCGACCGCTACGCTGATACGAGGCGACCGCTTCATTTTCAAGGAAACTCCCCATCCGCAAGCCGAAGAGCATGTGAAGGCCGCGGAAGCCGAAGCCCCCCCTGTGGCGAAACCCAGTACGGAGATGACTCAGACGCAGGAGGCCGCTTCCGCTGTTGCCAACATTGGTCTTCAGCAGGACGGAGTGCGACTGCTGGCGTCCCTGGCAAGCCAGCTTCAATACGAGCCGGGGCAGGTCGAAGTTAAGCCTGAAGACCAGAATGTCCTCAAGCAAATCGGCGATATTCTCAAGAACGTGACCGACAAGGAGATCCGCATTGAGGGTCACGCCGACGATATGCCGATCGGCCCATCGCTCAAGCCACAGTTTGCAACCAACAAGGAGCTGTCCAAGGCTCGCGCGGTCAATGTGGTTCGCTATCTCGTCGAGGAAGGCGGGGTGGACGCCGCCAATCTGTCCGCGGTTGAGTACGCAGATACCCGACCGATCGCAAGCAACAAGTCGGAAGAAGGCCGCAAGAGAAATCGCCGTATTGAAATCGTGCTGCTTCCCAAAGAGCCATCAGAGAGCGCCCAGGGCAAGACCACGAGCAGAGCGGATTCCGGGAACACGCCCCTACCGCTCGCACCCGGCGAAGGGCCGGCCTCAGCCCCGTAACAGTCTTCGTTTGCACGCCTTCGTCATCCTCTAGATTAGAAAGAGCCCTTTCCATCGGGAGCCTCTGCCCGTTCGGTCAAGGCAGGATCAACGCGCAGCACCAGGTTTGTCGAGTACCTCAAGGCGCCTGATTGTGGCCCCCTTACATGCCTGGTACAATGCCGTGCATGCGTGACGCACTACGTGCCCCGGAGTCCGACTCACCCGTTCCACCCTCTTCCCCCCGTGCCGAAGTGCCCTCCTTTGCGGACGTGATTATCCCCCGGCATCTGAACCGCGCATTCACCTATCTGATTCCGGCTCGGTTGCAAGACCGACTCCATGCGGGGAGTCGGGTCCGGGTTCCCTTCGGCCCGATCACCCTTCAGGGTGTGGTGGTCTCCGTGTCAGCTCGGCTGACCGACACGGCTGAGCGAGTCGGGCCTACGACTAAAGGCTTGCGCGAAGTCCTCGCGCTGCTGGATGATACGCCTGAGACCACAGTAGCCCCAGACCTGCTGGAGCTGACCCGCCTCGTCTCCGAGCGTTACCTGGCTCCATGGGGCCAATGCCTGCGGTTGATCCTGCCGGCTTCGACACCCCCGAAGCGGTCGCTGCGCTATTTCATCACGGATGCGGGTCGGAAAATCGAGCGCGGGGGCGGACGACTCTCGTCGGTCACCCGCGCGCTGCTGCAGCGGCTTGCCGTATCACCCAAGGGGCTGACCCTGGCCTCTCTCCAACGCACAAGCGCCACCTCGGTCGCCCCCGTCTTAGCATCCCTGAGACACCGAGGCTGGGTCCGCGAAATCGGGCTGGATCAGGGGGATGATCAGCGCAGGATAACCGGCCACGGCCGATCCACGGCCAGCCGCCGAGTGGAGGCCAGCGAGCCGCTACGGGTAGATCGGTACCGTGAACTCACCGTCTCCCCCACTCTGAAACCGACGTGGTGGGACCGCCTCCAGCTCGCGCTCGACTCCGCATGCCATTCAGCGTTTTTGCTGCAGGCTCCCGCAGCCCAGCGATTCGCCTGCCTGATCGAAGCCGCCGGTGAAACCCTCGCGCGAGATAGAACGGTCCTGATCGTCGTCCCGGAAATCGCCAGAGCCTCCGCCATCGCCGCACTTGCCAGAACACGCTGGAGCGACCGGGTTGAACTCCTGCACAGTGGACTGTCACTGCGCGCACGCGACGACGCCTGGCGCCGCATCCGCACAGGGGCCGCTGCCATCGCGGTAGGCACGCGGTCAGCGGTCTTCGCGCCCCTCGCGTCCATCGGGCTCATCGGCGTCGACGAGGAAGAAGACCCTGCTCTGAAAGAGGAATCGGAGCCGCGCTACCATGCTCGCGAGGTGGCCTGGATGCGCGCCCGTCAGAATGATGCCGTGCTGCTGCTCGGCTCCGCCCATCCTTCGTTGGAGTCTTTGACTCAGACAAGGCTGGAAAAGGTCACGCTGGACAAGCCGCCCACGGGAGGCCAGCCCGCGTCGCTCCCTGAGATTCAAACAGTGGACCTCCGCCATACGCCCTACGGAACGTTGCTTTCGGAACCCATGATCGTCGGGATCACCGCTGCGCTTGCAGTCCGCGCGGGTCAATTGGGAGCTATCCTGTTCCTGAACCGCAAAGGCTTTGCCCCCTCGCTGCTCTGCCGGGACTGCGGCGAGACCCCGCACTGCCCGCAGTGCAGTGTGACGCTGACGTTCTACAAGAGGGCCAGTCGCCTAGCCTGTCACTATTGCGGCACCACGCTGCCTCTCCCGGATACCTGCCCCTCCTGCCGCGCGGCGAGGCTGGACCCCATCGGGTTCGGGACCGAGCGACTCGAGGAAGAAGTCCGGCGCCGGTTCCCCCAGGCAAGGATCGGCCGACTCGACCGCGAGAATGCGCGCACCCCTGCACAGGCCGAAGCCATTCGCCGACAGGCCGTGGCCGGCGAGTTGGACATCCTGATCGGCACCCAAATGCTGTTCCAGGGAGATTCACTACCCACGGTTGGATTCGTTGGCCTTCCCCACGCCGACGCAGGCTTGCATCTGCCGGACTTTCGGTCGGCCGAGCGGACCTACCATTCATTGCTGGATACCGTGGCGTTGGCTCGGCCGGGCGACGAAGGCGGGAGGGTCCTGCTGCAGACATACCTGCCGACCCATCACGCCATCACCGCCGTGGCACACGCTAATGCGTCAAGCTTCCACGACCAGGAACTGGTCTTCCGCAAGGCCATCCGCTACCCCCCGTATTCTCACCTGATCAGCTTGCGCGTCACCGGCAAGAACAGCGAGCGTGTGAGAGAGACCGCCGAGCGGTGGGCCGACATGCTGAAGGCCGCCGTTGCTCGCGGCGGGCGTACGAAAGCCGTACCGGCAGGTGGCGATCACTTGACGGACGAGGTGACCATCCTGGGGCCAATCCCGTCCGCCGTGGCGCAGCTCCGAGGGCGACACCGCTGGCAACTCCTGGTCAAATCGGTCAACGCCGAAGCCGGCCGCCAAACGGTCAGGGCTACGCTGGAAGAACTCGAAAAGAGCAAGGGGAAGAGCGGGCTGAAATTCGAAGTGGACGTGGATCCGGTAGAGATGGTGTGAATTTTACGACGAGAAGCTTCTATTGTCCGAGATACCACCCGATACTATACCGATCCAGGTAGCCCGTGAGCAGGGCAAGTGAATTCGCATAGATCATAGCGCCAACTACCAGCAACAAGCCCCCGCTCACGATCGAGACCCACCGCAGGTAAGACCGGACCTGTTTGAAATAGCTAAGGAAGCGATCCACCCCCAATGCGGTCGCAAACATCGGCAGCCCCAGTCCCAGCGAATAGGAGATGAGCAGCGTGACGCCATCCGTCAGCGCGTCGGTGGTGCTGGCGTACAGCAGAATTGTCCCCAGCACCGGACCCACGCACGGAGTCCAGCCCGCTGCAAATGCCACCCCGATGAGGAAGGATCCCAGGTAACCGGCCGGGCGGCTCCGAAAATGCAGGCGCTTTTCTGTGGTCAAAAAGTTGAGGTCGAGCACCCCGAGCAGATACAGCCCGAAGAGAATGATAAGGACGCCCCCGATCTTCCGCAGATAGTCCTGGTAACTGATCAGCACCTGGCCGATCAGGCTGGCCGAAGCTCCGAACGCGATGAACACGCCAGAAAAGCCGGCAATGAAGAGCAACGAGTTGAGAACGATCGACTCTCGAAACCTGTGCCGCTCGGCGGCATCCGCAAGTTGATCGACGGATAAACCGGTGACATACGAGATATAGGACGGCACCAGCGGGAGCACGCAGGGAGAAACGAAAGAAAGGAGCCCCGCTAGAAAGGCAGCCATGAGAGAGGTCTGTTGGAGGGACTCGATCATGATCCTCGCCGCTAGCGGACGCGGGGGAGAGGATCCTTGTGCCTCCACCCCCGCGACGCTCATCATCCTTTCAGCGTCGACAGGAATTCTCGGAACTTGACGTTCTGGAGAATTCCGGCCCCGCGATGGACCAGCACAATGCTTCCCTGTGCATCCACCAGAACGTACGTCGGAGTCGCGTTCACCTTGAAGGCTTGGGCGACCCACCGTTCGTCGTCATAGGCGCTCGGGAAGATAAACGTGCTGGACCGCGCCTTCACAAATTCTTCGACGTTCGTTCTGATGTCCGCGAACCCGATCGAAAGCACACGGAGCTGCGTCGGTTTGCTCTGCTCATAGAATTGAGCCAGCAGCGGCAACTCACGCTGGCAGACCTTACACCAAGGGGCCCAAAACACCAGCAGGGTCGGTCGGCCTTTCAGCGAGTCATTGCTGTAAGCTTCGCCCGCAAAGGTGACCAACTCGAAGGCCGGCGCCGCCGAGCTGGCAGCCCCAGCCATTGCCTCGCTGACCCATGTCATTGATCCTATCAGGCTGAACAGGGCGATGATCGCACCGAGCACACCCCTGCCGATACCACGCATGACGACACCCCTCCTCTTCAGGGCTTAATGTAGAGATAGCCTTCTCGCTGAAGATCCGCGATCCGCTTGACCGCGACCGGATGCAACGTAGCGACAAACCCCTTCGCCAGTTTCTCCAGCGGTTTGCCGAAGAGTTTCATCGTAACCTGACACATCTCCGCGTGAACACCTTTCTCAATGATCTGATCGAACCGTTTCTTCATCTCCGGGTCCATCTTGTCCTGTTCAAAGAGTTCCAGCGCCGGTCCGTGAACAATCAGCTCCACATCGATCTTGTCCGGCCCGCCCTCGGCTTCGATGTGCTTGTTGATGAGCGCCAGGGCGTACTTCGCCACCTCCGGATCTTTGCCGTCCACATGGTAGAGGACCTTCACTTTTCCCTTGTCGGGCATCTCCTCGGCCTGGAGCCAACCGGGGTTGAAGAGAAATGGCAACGCCGCGATTGAGGCGACGGCCAGCACGGAAACGAACAGCCGATTTTGTATGACACTGGTGGACATGATTCCCTCCTTGTGGTGATAGCTTGGAAGCCCGAAATTCCTGTCCCAACACTGCACGCATTCTACTTGACGCAACGGTGGTGGGAGAAGGTACAAGCAGGCCCCTGCCTCGCGTTTCTTGTCCCTGCCGGGCTAGGGTCGAATGACCCTATCGGTTTTCGTTTTTGGTTCGACGGGCGAACAGAGCAGCGGCCTGCGATCGGCGAGTGACTTGCAGTTTCTGAAAGACGTGACCGAGGTAATTTCTCACGGTCTTGTCACTCAGCCCCAGGGTTGCAGCGATTTCTTTATTGGTCTGCCCTTCGGCGACCAGTGCCAGGACGCGTTGCTCCTGGGGCGACAATTCCTCGCGCTTGTCCGCGCTGGCCGGATCGGACAGGGACTTCATCCGGGTCAGCATCCGCTGCGTCACGGCAGGGTCAAGGATGGACTGGCCCCCCGCCACGGTCTCGATCGCACGAACCAATGCTTCTTCATCGATCTCCTTTAATAAATATCCGTCCGCCCCGGCGAACATGGTCGCCAGCACGGCGTCATCATCCGCAAAGGAGGTCAAAAATAACACCCGTGTGCCCGGATGCGCCGTCCGAATCTCGCGGCAAGCCTCGACGCCGCTCCCATCCGGAAGGCGAACATCCATCAGCACCACATCGGGCTTGAGACGGGCCGCCTCGGACACAGCGGCAGCCATCGTCCCCGCTTCGCCGACAACCTGGATGCCGATCGCCCTGCCGAGCAGCGTGCGCAGGCCAACGCGCACCACCTTGTGATCGTCCACCAGCAGGAGCCGGATCGGCTTGGCTTCACGCCGGGGCATGCGCGCGCTCCACGGGGATGTCCAGCACGATCCGCGTCCC
>JACQQM010000048.1 GCA_016207025.1 Nitrospirota bacterium
CCTCGGCACTGTCGGCGAGCCGATTAACCCGGAGGCCTGGGAGTGGTACCACCGCGTCACGGGGGGTACGCGACCGATCATGGACACCTGGTGGCAGACCGAGACCGGCATGATCCTGGTGACGCCCCTGCCCTGCATGCCGCTCAAGCCCGGGTCGGCGACCCGGCCCTTCCTGGGCATCGAGGCGGATGTCGTGGATCGTCAGGGCAACAGTCTCCCGCCGAATGCCGGCGGGTTCGCGATCATCAGGAAGCCGTGGCCATCCATGATGCGGACGATCTACAAGGATCCCGACCGCTACAAGGTGTACTGGAACACCATCCCCGATTGCTACACTGCGGGCGACGTCTGCCGCAAAGACGAGGATGGGTACCTCTGGTTCATGGGGCGAGCGGATGACGTCATCAAGGTGGCAGGTAACCGGATCGGCACTGCGGAGGTGGAAAGCGCGCTGGTCAGCCACCCAGCCGTGGCCGAGGCGGCGGTGATCGGAAAACCTCACAAAACGGTCGGAGAAGCGATCAAGGCCTTTGTGATTTTGAAACAGGGCCACCACGAGAGCCGCGACTTGATCCAGTCGATGAAGGACCACGTGTTGAAGGAGTTGGGCAAGATCGCGGTTCCGCACGAGATTGACATTGTCTCCTCGCTGCCTAAGACCCGATCCGGCAAGATCATGCGCCGAGTGCTCAAGGCCAAGGAACTCGGCCAGGATCCGGGCGACATCTCCACGATCGAAGAATAAGTCAGATCAACCCGCGCTTCTGAAGATAATCGCGGTCAATCACCGGAGCGGGGTTCGGAGGAAGCTGGCCGCGCTCTTGGAGCAGGCGTTCGACGTATTTCCCGATCAAGTCGCATTCCAGGTTCACGGTATCCCCCGGGTTTTTGAGTCCCAACGTCGTAACCTTCGCTGTGTGCGGGATCACCACCACGCTGAAGGTCCGGTCGGTCACATGATTGGTGGTCATGCTGATTCCATCCACGGTGATCGACCCTTTGGGCACGCAGTAGCGCAGGACTTCCTTCGGAGCCTCAATCGTCAACACGATCGAATTCCCCTCCTGCCGTCGTTGCCGGATTGAGCCGACCGCATCCACATGGCCGGCCACCAAATGGCCGCCGATCCGTTCATTCAGTTTCATCGCCCGCTCAAGATTGACCGGAGCGCCCGCCCCCATCCCCCCAAGCGTCGTGACGGAAAGGGTCTCAGGGGACACGTCCACCGCGAACTCCCGCTCACCGACCGCCACCACGGTGAGGCAGGCCCCGCTGACGCTGACACTCGCGCCGATCTCCAAATCATCCAGAATCGCTGAAGCCAGAATGAGCAGCCGGTTGCCGGCCGCGTTCTTTTCCAGCGATTTCACCACGCCCATTTCTTCGACAATTCCTGTAAACATATGAATGGCTTGTATAAGCTAGCTCGAATTGATCTCGAACTTGATTGAACTCTTACTTCTATTGCAATCCCGCTAGAAGACGAAACGGCCAGCGATATTATAGCACCGACGAGTCGTTGTGCTCAGGCGCCGATCGCTATTTCTTCACGACGGCCCAGAAGACAGCCGCGGCGACCAATTGGGCACAGGCGATCACGCCGAACGCGCCTTGGTAACTCAAGTGGGCAATCAGGACACCGGCGAGCAACGGCCCGCTGGCATGGCCGATGTCCATAATGGTCCCTTGCATGCCCATCCCGGCGCCCAGCGTCTTCAGTTCGGAGAGGTCCGCCACCAGGGCGGCGGTTGAGGAGGAGACCACCGCCTCGCCGAATCCGAACCCGGCGGCCAGCGCCAGCAAAATCGGGAACCCCGACACGTGCGGGATCATCGCAAACGTGCCAGCGCAAATCAGCAACCCGAGGAGAATGAGCGGCCGGCGCCCAAACCGGTCAGAGGCCCGTCCCATCACCGGCTTTGAGAGAAACGAGGTGATGCCCTGGATGCCGAACAAGAGGCCCACCTCGCCGGGATTCAAACCGATCGAGACGCCATAGATCGGCAGGAATGCCATGAGCGCCCCATTGGCGATCATCTTCGCGGCATCCGTGGCGCTGGTGACAAGCACCCGCGCGTTCCGAGCGACCACACGAAACCCCCTCCACATTTCGGCCAGTACCAGTTTCAGGCCTTTGTCGCCTCGCGGTGGAGGCGGATTTAACCGAAGGATGAAGAAAAACAGCAGACCGATGCAGCCAAAGACTCCAGCCGTGACGAACGTGATCGGGAATCCTGCCGCATACATCAACCATCCCCCCAGGACCGGGCCCAGCAAGGCCCCGGCCTGCGTCGAAGCAGTATACCAGCCGAGCGCCGCGCCGCGCCGGTCCTGGTACATCTCCGCGACCGTCGCCAGCGCGCTGGGCGCGAAGACCGCGGTCGCCAGGCCGTGCAGAAACCGCAAGCCGGTCAAGACTTCCAGATCGGTGACCAACGGGTACACGAACGGCGGCAGCCCGAATGCGACGACGCCAACACGCATGAGTGTGCGTCGACCGTATATATCCGACAGCGCTCCGCCCGGGAGCTTCAGCAGCACCCCGGTCAGCGTGGACACCGACACCACGAGGCCGATGCTTTCCGGGCCGGCCCCCAGCGACTGGGCAAACAGGGCCAGGACAGGCATCCGCACCAGGTTGTAACTGATAAAGCAGAAGACGCCGATCCCGCACAGGAGAAGAAAACTGCGTGGCTGCGTCATGGGGAAGGACGAGCAGGTTGGAACTGGGACATGTTTTGCGGCACGGACCCCAGCAGCGTCATCAACGTCCGCTGATCCTCCGGGTCGACCAGCGGCAGCGACGGCACCAGTTGAAGGACGCGGTTGGGAGCCTGCGCAATGAGCGCGCCTAATTGGGTGGTTGCTTCAAAGCCCCGCGTCAGCTTTCGGGTGACCGCCTCCCCGACAAGCGGCCTCAAGATGAAGACCAGGGCTGCCAACACCGGATCGTTGAGTTGCGCGTACGAAATCAGGGAGGTTTCGACTGCGGGATGTCCGGTTTCAGAGAGCGCGGGGACGATCCTGAGAAAGACGGCCGCTCGTGCCCTCACCATCGGGAAGATATGTCCTTCATGGAAGCCGTCAATGTGATAGATACGCGTGGTCTGGTCGTGATACATGAGCGAGAGCATGCCTTGGGTCCCATCCCCATCGTTGACCCAGAACCGATTCGGGCCCTGCACCGCGAACTGATACGTGCCCATCTCCAGACGTTGCAGGAGGGACGCCATCACCCAGGGGCGATCGAGCAAAAATTCGTAAAGCTGCTGCGCAATCGGCATCCGGACCGGACCGATCGCTCCGGACGTGGTCGGGCGGTTGACGACGTCTCCGATCAGGCAGCGCGAGACCGGATCCAGCCGATCGACCGGAAAGGTCATTCCGCCCTGCTCCGCCGCCACATCACAACTCTCAACCGGAAAGGCATCGCCAGACCAGGCCAGGAGCAGGCTCGCAACGACGATCCCTGTCCACCGCGTCACCCGGGATTTCTTTGGAAGGCCCTCGCGTCGGGACGCGTTCATGGGGCAGTGTCCACCGGCACGGTCATGAGAACCGGAAAGAATTGCCGTCGGTCACGACGCAGGCGCGCGTCGCGCAGCAACGTCTCCACGCTGGGAGACGCCGGGCCCTCATAGCTGACCCGACCGTTCGTCACGATCGTGATCGGTTTGGCGAAATCCACGAGCTCCGCATTCAAAAACAGGCTGTAGCGCCTCACACGCTGCGTGCGCACCTCGATCCGGTTCGAAGCCACGATCTCGGCTTCCAGTTTGGCATAGATCCGGTTGACAACGGACTCATCCCGGCTGTCCGTGAGCTGGCCAGAGAATGCCGCGATCCGGTCCGTAGCGTCGATCCGCACCCAGCCGAATGAGGTCAGATGCGTCGCATCGCGCACCACCGTCAGCCGCTTGGGCAAGGGATTACGCCGTTGGGCTCCGAACCAGGCCACGAGGTCCGGCAGTTCTTCACGCGGGAAGTAATGCCCGCCCGCGACGGGATGGACTCGATCATGCTCCCGGTACACAAACGCATAACCGAGGCGCGTCAACTCCTTCACGATGGACCGGCTTATTTCAACCGGCATCACCTGGTCCTTCAGGCCATGGATCAGGTAGACAGGAGTATGCCGCAGGTTATCCAGAAACGGATACAACACTTCATCCAGCCCGCTCGCCATCGGCGCGAGTCCCGCAAACAGCGTCGCATGATGGACGCCGATCAAATACGTCCCGATTCCACCGTTCGACATCCCGGTCAGAAAGATCCGATCCGGGTCCACGCGGTACCGCGCCTGGACCGCGCGAATCGTGGCCAGCACCAGCTCCTCTCCCTGACGCGTCCACCACGTCCCCTGAATCAGGCTGGGACAGGCCAGGATATAGTCATCGCCGAGGCGTGTCTGCCAACGCTCTAAATAGGCATCACCCGTGAATCCGGCGCCGTGCAAACAAACTACCAACGCATAGTCTGTTGTGGGGCGGTAGGACGGCGGCACATAGAGCCCATAGCGAAAGGTGCGCTCCCCGACCCGAACCGGCACCCCTGGTTGGAGACCGACCGGTTCCATGCCATAAGGACGCCCCGCCTTGAGAATCGTCTCGACGGCCGTCGGGGTGGCCTGAGAGTCTCGCAAGATGTCCTCAAGCGCTCGCTGCGCTTTGTCCGCATCATCGGCATTCAGGTAGTCCTGGATGAGGAGCGAAAGCGGTCGGGCGTCCGCGGCGATGACAGAGGAACGCGAGCCCGCGGCGTCGGAAATGAACGGCGTCGTGGGCAATGTTCCGATGGAACACAACGTCACAAGAACTGGCACCCAGCGCGAGGAGGACGGGGGCAAGGAAGACAGTGGGTGGATAGGAACGTCAATCGGCCTTCGAGGAAACAACGCAACTCGCACTGAAGCACGGTAGCACCTTTACTTTCGCGTTGTCAAAATGCTCAGCGAAAAGGGAGGTGTTGGATCAGGGTTGTAGCAACCGGAGGTTAATGCGGGAGGTCTACGGTCCGGGACACCGCCAGCTTGATCCGCCGCCATTCTTCCGGCTGGATCGCCAAGAACCCGTCCACGACGAGTGGATCAAAGTGCGTCCCGCTTTCAGAGCGGATATAGTCCCTGGCTTCCTCAAAGCTCACCGGTTGCCGGTAGGGACGATCCGACGTGATGGCATCCAGCGTGTCCACGACCGAGAAGATTCTGGCACCGAGAGGAATGTCGTCCCCTCTGAGGCCTTGCGGATAGCCGGTTCCGTCGAACCATTCGTGATGGGTGAGCACGATCCTGGCAGCATCGTGCAGCGAGGGGATCGAGTTCACGATCCCGTAGCCGATAATCGGGTGCTGTCTCATCACCAACCACTCGGACTCGGATAATTGACCGGCTTTCTTTAAAATCTCGTCCGGCACATAAATCTTCCCCACATCGTGCAGGTACACCCCCCGCTTGAGCGTGAGGAGTCCGGACTCGGAGACACACAAGATCCGACCCAGCGTCAGGGCATAGCAGATGACGCGCTGCGAATGGGCGTGCGTGTCGAGGTCCCGCACATTGAGCGCGGCACCCAGGGCAGAGACCATCGATTCGATGGTCCAATCGGGGGCGTTCTCCACAATATCGTACAGGGTAAACATGGGATGAGCGGTGGAATGAGCAAATCCAATGCCCTGGTCGGACATCAGGCAGGCCGTTGATTTTCAAGGGTATTTAAAAATGGATGGAAAGCGACTGCGTCCAAAACCGTGCAAAATTTTGTCTTCTCAGGTACGTCGGGCGGATCCTCGGGTCTGAGGAGTCCCCTCGATCAGGATGTCAGTGCCGATGCGTCGAATGCGGTTCTCCATCAACGGAATGGCCGCAGCGAGCAACTTGGGAGATCGCCCTCCGATGACAGCTTTCGCGTCTTGCCCTCCTAACAGAAGGGGGGCCACGTAGAACAGCACCCGATTGACCACGCCCGCGCGCAGAGCGGACGCATTCAGCTCGCTCCCCCCCTCGATCATCACACTGCTGATGCCCATGCGCCCCAACCGAGCCAGGCATGCTCGCAGGGATACTTGTCCGTTTTGAGCCGGAAGGACCAGGACCGTGACGCCCTGTGCGCGCAGTCTTCTGATGCGGAGGCGGGAAGCTTTGGCCGTCGTAGCGACAATGGTTCCGATTTCGGAGCCAGCTCCCGCGACCGGCGTCAGCACACGGGCCGTCGAGGGAATCCGGAGCGTGCTGTCCAGGACGACCCGCACCGGTTGGCGAAGCGAGGGCTGATTGGACCGCCTATCGACGAGCCTCGCCGTGAGTTGCGGATCATCGCGCAGCACCGTGCCGATCCCCACCATGACGGCATCCACCTCGCTGCGAAGACGATGCCCCTCCCGCCTGGCCGCCTGACTGGTGATCCACTGCGACTCCCCAGCGGAGGTAGCAATCTTGCCATCGAGCGTCATCGCCGCCTTCAATACCACAAACGGCCGACCGGTGCGCACCCAGTGGCAGTAGCGCTCATTTAGTTGTTCGGCTTGCTCACACAGACAGCCGACCGTCACCTCGATCCCGGCCTTGCGCAGCGCCCGGATGCCTTGTCCGCTGACGCGAGGGTTGGGATCTTGCATCGCCACCACGACGCGTCGGGGGCCGGAGGCAATCACGAGCGGAACGCAGGGAGGAGTACGTTTGCGAGTATGGCTGCAGGGCTCGAGCGTGACGTAGAGGGTGGCGCCAGTTGTCCGAGCGCCCGCGGCTTGAAGGGCTACCACCTCGGCGTGCGGTCCACCGGCTTGTCGATGATAGCCCTGCCCGACGATCCGGTTCCCCGCCACCACCACCGCGCCGACCATCGGGTTGGGACTGGTGGAGCCCCGGCCCTTGGCGGCCAGCCGAAGGGCCAGCGCCATGTATTCCGTGTCGCGGTCGGCGCCCTTCACCGCGGCGTACGAGAACCGTGCGAGCGGCGGGCAATTCGGCGTTGACGGCCCGCTCTGGCGGCCCGGCCTGCGGAACGAGTGGCTCTGTTCCCGGATCGTTTACCGGCAGTATCCCGGGCGCCGGTCCCGGCCAATGCCGCCTGCGCTGCGGCGAGGCGTGCAATCGCCACCCGGTACGGCGAGCAGCTCACGTAGTTCAGGCCGAGCTGATGGCAAAACTCAACCGAACTTGGCTCCCCGCCATGCTCGCCGCAAATCCCCAGCTTGATGTCTGGCCGGGTGAGCCGCCCCTCCGTGATGGCCATCCGCATCATGGCCCCGACGCCTTCGCGGTCGAGAACCGCGAAAGGGTCGGCCTCCAGAATGCGCTCGGCGGTATAAAACCCAACAAACTTGGCGGCGTCGTCCCGTGAGAACCCGAAGGTGGTCTGAGTCAGATCGTTGGTCCCAAAGGAAAAGAATTCGGCTTCCTCGGCGATGCGTTTAGCCGTCACGGCCGCCCGCGGCAACTCGATCATCGTCCCCACCAAGTACGAGAGCTTGACGCCGCTGCGCCGCATCGTCTCCTCGGCGACCTGTTTGATGAGATCCTTCTGGGCCTTCATTTCCGAGACCATGCCGACCAGCGGAATCATGATTTCCGGCACAATCTTCTTGCCCTCGCGAGCCACCTGGCACGCCGCTTCGATGATCGCGCGGGTCTGCATCCGGGTGATTTCCGGCATCGTGATGCCGAGGCGGCAGCCGCGTAGACCCAGCATGGGGTTGAATTCGTGCAGCTCCTCTACACGCGCCAGCAGACGGCGCTTCTCCTCGATGACCGCTGGATCGCCTCCGGTCAATTCCAGTTGCGCGATCTCGACCATGAGATCTTCCCGCTTGGGAAGGAATTCGTGCAGCGGAGGATCCAGCAGGCGAATCGTGACGGGGAATCCCTTCATCTCCCGGTACAACCCGATGAAGTCCTGCTTCTGGAGCGGGAGCAACTGCGCCAAAAAGTGCTCTCGCTCTTCGGAGGTCCGAGCCAGGATCATGCGCTGCATGATGGGAACCCGATCCTCGGCAAAGAACATGTGCTCGGTCCGACACAGGCCGATCCCCTCCGCCCCGAATCCGCGGGCGATCTTGGCTTGGTCGGGCACGTCTGCGTTGGCCCGAACCCGCAGCACCCGAAACTCGTCGGCCCACTTCAGCAGGGTCGAAAAGTGCCGGTATTTCTCCGACCGATCCGCCGGCATCTTGCCCTGGATCACCTGGATGACCTCGGACTCCACCACCGGGATATCGCCCTGATACACATTGCCGGTAAATCCGTTGATCGAGAGAGAGTCGCCTTCCTTGAGAGCCAGCGAGCCGATCCGCACCATGGTCGCGCTTTCCACGTCCACCGCTTCACAGCCGGCCACGCAGACCTTTCCCATTTGACGGGCCACCACTGCCGCGTGACTGTTCGACACGAGGACCGGTGTCATCCGGCTGGAGAAGACCACGAAGTTCTTGTCCATCTCATCAGCAGCGTCTACCTCGAAGTTGTAAACCAGCGTGGGGGCAGGGCCGCTAAATCGAGTAACGCGGTACGAGCGCACCGGCGAGTCAAGGAGCGACTGGGCTTCGCGATACACCACGCCAGGGCAGAGCGGGAGGATATCACGGCGGATCTTCTCGGCACCAAACATGATGTTTCGCTTGACCCCCTCGCGCACGCGGCCCATAAAGTTGACGTGGTCCACCACATCGTCGAATAGTGCTCGCAGTGCGAAGCACTTGGATTCATATTGGCGCGCTGGTATCTCAGCTTTGACGCGGTGTGTAAAGGAGAGGATGTCCTGAACTTGCTCTGCGATCTGGACAAGGTAGGCGTCGCGATTGTTTGTGATCTGTGGCACGATACCCAGTCGCAGACATGCCAACGCCAGACCTTCAAGCAACTCCGGTTTGTTCCGGGAGACGACGATTTGGAGCCGCACCGCGCTGGACTCCTCGGCGTAAGTGCCGTCGCCATCCACATAGCCTGCCAGGAAATGGAGCAGTGCCGCACGGTCCAACGTAAGTACCCAGGTGTTCAAGTGATCGCGGATCTCGGCCAAGCGCATAGCCGGCTCGCGATGGTAACAGATGCGATCTTCAACGCTGCCATGAATCTGGCGATCCTTGAGCACTCCAACAGTGTTGCGTTCACGAACATAGCTAAAAGGTACTGCAAACACCTGCTCGAATGCTCGCTCGACGGCGGCGATGAAGTCAGCCTTTTCTGGCGTTGGCTTCTGGACGAAAGTCACCGAGCCCTTAGTTGACATGAGGTTAATGTAGCCGTCCGACAAGATAGCACCCGCAATATACGCGAGGGCAGGCGAAGCTGCTGTTTCGCCCAGCGGCGGTATCTGGTCGATGACTGTCACGAAGTCTTCGTCAGCCAGTACAGCGTCGAGGCGCTTCTTTGTCAGTCTGCGATTCTGAATGGTGAAGACCTTGTGGTCAGCCGTGAGGCGAAGGACATTCTGCTCGGCGCGGCCGGTCTGCGATATGGCAACGGTGATCGCTTCAGCCGGTCTGCGTCCAGCGGCAATGATTTGGCGCCAGACCGGCCGGAGAGTACGGCTATCAAAGGAGAGGATCCGTACAGTTGTGTCTTTCTCCAGCAAGCCAAAGACGATCTCAGCCGTTAGCATGCCGCGGTCAGTTAGGATGCGCGTTTCGCCGACAACGCAGGTCATGCCACCCTTGGCCGTGAGGAACCCGACCGCCGCGTTCATCCCATGAATATCGTCCGGGCTGGTTTCCTGGCGAACCAGGATCACTCGGTCGCCACGCCCGCGCATCTCGACCGCTCGATCGGGCGTCAGCGCAATCTTGCCGGCTGCCGCGCCGGGGCCGGCCGGCAACCCCTTGCCGATCGTTGGGCATGTGCTCTCCGCCGCTGCGTCAAAAATCGGGTACAAATACTGGGACAGTTGCTCCGGCCCCACGCGGAGCACCGCCTCGCGTTTGCTGATCAACCCTTCCTTCGCCATTTCAATCGCGATGCGTACCGCCGCGATCCCGGTTCGTTTGCCCACCCGGGTCTGCAGCATGTAGAGCTTGCCTTCCTGGATGGTAAATTCCAGGTCCAACATATCGCGGTAATGCCGTTCCAATTTCTCTTGCGTGGCCACCAACTCTTTGTAGGCGCGAGGAAGAGTCTTCGCCAACGCGTGGATCGGGAGCGGCGTGCGGATGCCGGCCACCACGTCTTCGCCTTGGGCGTTCAAGAGACACTCGCCGAAGAACGTGCGCTCGCCGGTGGCCGGATTCCGGGTGAACGCCACGCCGGTTCCGCTCGTCTCCCCCATATTGCCGAACACCATCGCGACGACGTTGACGGCCGTGCCCCACGTGTCCGGAATATTGTAGAGGCGGCGGTACGTCACGGCCCGCGCCCCGTACCAGGACGAAAAGACCGCGTTGATGGCCATCGTGAGTTGTTCCAACGCGTCCTCAGGGAACTCGCGTCCGGCCTCCTCACGGACCAAGGCCTTGAATTGCACGACCAGCTCTTTCAGGGCCTTCGTGTCCAGCTCGGTGTCCAGGGTCACACCATGTTCCGCCTTTTTCCGCGTGAGAATCTCTTCGAACCGTTCGCGGCCCACCCCCACCACCACGCTGCCGAACATGGTAATGAACCGGCGGTAGCTGTCCTGAGCAAACCGTTCATTGCGCGTCTTCGCCGCCAAGCCCTCGACCGTCCGGGCATTCAGCCCCACGTTCAATACCGTATCCATCATGCCCGGCATGGATGCGCGCGCGCCGGACCGGACCGATACCAAGAGCGGGTTGGCGGGATCGCCGAAGCGGGCCCCCATCGAACGCTCCACCTTTTTCAGCGCGTGCAGCGCTTCTTCCCACATGCCCGGAGGATAGGTCTTCCTTCGTCGGTAGTATTCGACGCAGGCCTCGGTCGAGATCGTGAAGCCGGGCGGCACGGAGATGTTCAGGTTGGTCATCTCGGCCAGACCGGCACCCTTTCCGCCGAGGAGCTCTTTCATGTCGCCGCCCCCCTCGGCCTTTCCGTCCCCGAAGTAATAGACATATCGCTTCTTGCCCACGCCCGTATTCTCCTCTGGTCTATGATGAATAATGAGAACGCATCATACCTTGGTGCCCGGAGTCTCCAATCGCATCCGGTAGCGAGCGATCAGATACCGCTTCAACATAAGTCCGAACGCAATCACGGCCACGACGAACGCCCCGAGCAGGAACAGCCGGTAGTCCACGCGTGAGCCGTGGTCGAAATACAGTTTCCCATCCGCCCCTTGGACCACCGTAGTATCACGCTGAAACGTATGCGTGTCGCCGGAAGGATCCGAGAGGTTGATCCACTCGGAACAGAGCCGGACTTGTTGGTCCAGTCCGGCCACCTTGTGCCAGCTGAGGCGCAGGCAGATATCCTTTGTCGGATCGAACAGGTCCGGCATCCTGATCAATCGATCCAGGTTCACGCCGCTGCCCCACACGCCGAGCAAGAAGACCGCATTGCACAGCACGATCATAGCTGCGGTCACGCCGTACGTGTAACGTCGCAGCCGGTGTGCCTTCCCCCCGTCCAGTTGTTCCTGGGTTGCCGGCTCTCGGGAGATTGCGGATTCTGCATTTGCGGGCAACATCGACGATCCTCCCTCAGTCGCCCGCTACGACAATCTGAGAGAAGTCAGCATACGACAGAAACAGCCGGTCCACCGCATAGAGCAACGACAACCGATTCGCTCTCAGCGCCGGATCATCGGCATTGACCATGACCCCGACGAAAAACTCATCAATGGCGGGCTTCAACTGCACGAGCGCGTCGAGCGCCTTGGCATAGTCTCCCCGCGCGATCGCGGCCGGCACGCGTTGCCTGGCCTCATGCAACGCCCTGTGGAGTTCTTTTTCCGAGGCATGCTGAAAGAGCGCCCCCTCAATGTCCTCACGAGCCCAGCTCTCCTTCTCCACCAAACGATGAGCTCGCTTGAACCCAATCATCAGAGGATCAAACTCCGGCCTTGTGGTGATCGCCTGCAAGGCCTTCATTCTAGACAGAAGATCTATAAGGTCGTAGATCCCCTCGTCTGAACGCTTCAGCAAAGTTTCTATCACATCGTCTCTCAAGCCGTGGACCGTTCGGGCGTAGTATCGGAACCTCTCGGCGATGAAATCGAGTGGTTTGGCAACCTTCTCGTGGAGAGTGACAGCTTTGAAGCCATCGTCGTTCACAATATTGGAGGCATGATCGACCGCCTTGCCAAGATTCAAACGCAAGTTTCCCTCGATGATAATCCGAACAATGGCGGTGGCGTGCCGTCTCAGGGCAAAGGGATCCTCCGAACCGGTTGGAACAATCCCCACATGGAAAAACGCGGCGATGGTATCCAGGCGATCGGCCAAAGAAAGGATTTTCCCCGCCAGCGTCTTGGGCAACTCGCCCTCCATCGAAGGCGGCAAGTATTGCTCGCTGATCGCGAGGCTGACTGCCTCCGGCTCCCCATCATGTCGAGAATACTCTCCTCCCATGATCCCCTGCAGGGTTGGGAACTCTCCCACTATGCCGGTCAACAGGTCGGCCTTACAGAGTTGGGCGGCCCTTCTACATGCAGCACTTGTTTCGTCCGTTACGGAAAGCTGTTTGGCCAGGAGGCCAACGAGTTTGATCACCCGCTCCTGTTTCTGGTGGAGCGTGCCTAATTTCTGGTGAAAAGTGACCTGCGCCAATTTCTTGACCCGGTCGGCCAGCTTCACCTTCCGGTCCTCATCGAAAAAGAATTTGGCGTCGGCCAAGCGAGCCGCCAGCACGCGCTCGTTCCCCTCTCGGATCAGCCGCATGTTCGCCAGCTTCATGTTCGTCACCGAGATAAATTTCGGAAGCAGGCTGCCGTCCGGCCGCATCAGCGAAAAATACCCCTGATGCTCCTTCATGGCGGTCATGAGAATGTCTTTGGGCAACGACAGGTATTGGGGGTTGAACTCGCCGAGGATTGCGTGTGGGTACTCGACGGTGTAGACGGCCTGCTCCAACAGGTCCTCGTCGCGATGCAGATGACCGCGTGCGGAGTGAGCCAGCGCGGCGAGTTGGGACAGAATCATCGTGCGCCGACGGTCCTGGTCCGAAACGACGCTGTGGCGCTCCAGCGCCTGTGCGTAGGACTTGAAGTTCGCCACCTGCAAGCCTCGCCGGGCTTTCGTGCCTGAAGAGGGAAGAAAACGATGCCCCCAGGTACGGTTGCCGGCCGAGATTCCGCCCACCTGGAACTGAACGACCTTGCCGCCGTAGAGCGCCAGCAACCATCGGATCGGACGAGCGAACCGCATGCCGGACGCATTCCAGCGCATGGACTTGGGGAACGACAGTCCACTGATCAACGCGGGCAGGAGCTCGGCGAGGACAGCCGGCGACTGACGTCCCGGCTCACGTTTGACGGCGAAGACGTACTCGCCTTTGCGAATCTGCCGTATCTCCAGGTCGCCGACCGCCACACCCTGCGAGCCCGCGAATCCAACCGCCGCCTTGGTTGGCTGCCCAGCTGCATCGAACGCCACCGCCCTGGACGGCCCCATCGCTTCTCTGACCGTGGAGGCCTGCCGGCCCGACAGCGACTCAACCACCAGCACCAGACGCCGCGGGGTCCCGAATGTCCGCATCGTTCCATGCAACAAGCGGTGTTCCTTCAGGAGACGCTCCGCCGAGTCGGCAAGCGCCCGGAGCGCCGGCTGAATGAAATAATACGGCAACTCCTCGGTCCCGATCTCCAAGAGCAGCTCGGCGGACGCCGGCTCGCCCGAGGTGCGCATGGCCACGCCTTTCTTGGCTCTCGTCTGCGACTCCGCCATGGAACGAGTCTCGCTATCGCGCGGCGACCTTGCCCTTCGACTGCCCCTTTGCGTGGCCCCGCGATTTCAGCAACGGGTACCCTCGAGCTTCGCGCTCCGCCAGATAGCCCTCGGCACACTGACGGGCCAGCGAACGGACACGGGCAATGTACCCCGTCCGTTCAGCCACACTGATCGCGCCACGGGCGTCCAGCAGATTGAACAGGTGAGAAGTCTTGATGCAGTAATCATATGCCGGCAAGGTCAACCCGCTTGCAAGCAGCCGCTTGCATTCCGACTCGAACGCCTGGAAGGTGGCGGTCAGCGTCGCGACATCCGCCGCCTCGAAATTGTATTTCGAAAACTGCACTTCCGTCTCGTGGTGGACGTCTCCATAGGTCACCGTGTCGCTCCAAGCCAGATTGTACACGTTGTCCACCTGCTGGAGATACATTGCGATGCGCTCCGTGCCGTACGTGATCTCAACCGTGATCGGATTGAGTTCAATCCCTCCCACCTCCTGAAAATAGGTGAACTGGGTGATCTCCATCCCGTCCAACCGCACTTCCCACCCCACCCCCCAGGCACCCAACGTCGGGGACTCCCAGTCATCCTGGACAAACCGGATATCGTGCCGCGTGGGATTGATTCCGAGATGGGCGAGACTGTCGAGGTACAAGGTTTGAATCTCATCCGGCGAGGGTTTCAGCACAACCTGGTACTGATAGTAGTGCTGCATCCGGTTGGGATTGTCGCCATACCGGCCGTCCGTAGGACGCCGGCACGGCTGTGGATAGGCGGCCCGCCAGGGCTCGGGTCCCAAGGCGCGCAAAAAGGTGGCCGGATGGAAGGTGCCTGCTCCCATCTCCAGGTCATAGGGTTGATGAATGATGCAGCCCTGGTCGGCCCAATAGCGGTGGAGGGAGAGGATCAGCTCCTGGAGGGTCACAGATCGTCCTTGCCGTTGTCGCGCAGTTTGTGCCCGAGGGCAGGTTGCCGCCCGAGGGGGGAAACAGCCAGGGCACACCATCACCTTCCGAGAAGCGGCGTCAAACTAACAAGAAACCGTCACGCTGTCAAGACGCAAGTGCGCATACCATCATGGACTTCTCAAGTTTCTCTCAGTAAGTTCACGTGCTGACTCACATGATCTAATTTAGTTTTGGATCATAGGGCGAAGCTTGACTGACCGTCATGAAAAGCGTATTGTGGCTAAAATTTAGTAACTCAGTTTACATTACAATGTGCGCACATGAAATTTTCCAAGAAAAGCGAGTATGCACTCCGCGCCCTCATCGAATTGACGGCGCAGTACGGAAAGACGCTCTTGCAACGGCAAGAAATCGCCGAGCGCCAGCACATCCCGGTTGAGTTTCTCGAACAGATTCTGTTGACGCTCAAGAACGCGGGCCTCCTCGCCAGCAAACGCGGCGTGAGCGGCGGCTATAGCCTCATCAAATCGCCGCACGAGATCACGTTGGGTCAGGTGATCCGGCTGTTGGACGGCCCTCTCGCCCCCATTGGGTGCGTCAGCAAGACCGCCTATCAGAAATGCAGCGATTGCCCCTATGCGGACAAGCTCAACTGCCCCATCCAGAACGTGATGCTCGGCGTGCGCAATGCCATTGCGGAAATTCTCGACAACTACACCCTCAGCGATTTTGCCCGTCAGACGGCAAGAAACGGACCGGATGCAAACCGTCGGTCATCCTGACAACCTGAGCGGCAGGCCCGGACATCGGTGTATGCACAGCGCGCTCGCGGTCGTGATGCTTTCGGTCATGACTGCGCTCCTGCGGCTGAGTGATCCAGCCAGTGCCGCCGAGACGCGGGAGTTGATCCTGGCCGCCTACAGCGTGCCCAAAGAGGCCTATGAGAAGCGGATCGTGCCGGCGTTCCAGCGGCACTGGAAACAGCGCTCTGGGCAGGAGGTGCGCATCCGGAGTTCCTATGGCGCCTCCGGCGCACAGGCCCGGGCGATCATCGGCGGGTTCGAAGCGGACATCGCCGCCTTGTCGGTAGAGGGCGATCTCGACCAGGTGGTAAAGGCCGGCCTGATCACGCACCCCTGGAGAAACGGCCCTCACCGCGGCATGATCACCGCCTCCGTTGTGGCGTTCGGCGTCCGGAAAGGAAATCCCAAAGGCATTAAAACTTGGGAGGATCTTGCCAATCCCGGGATCGAAGTCCTGTACCCCAATCCAAAGACCTCCGGTGGCGCCATGTGGGACATCATCGCGATCTATGGCGCGGGGCTCAAGCTGGCGGCCCAGCAACCAACCCAAACGATAACGCCGGAGGCGTATGCCAAGTCGCTGCTCAAGCGCATCCAAGCCAACGTGAAAGTCATGGACAAGAGCGGCCGCGAGTCGGTCACCACCTTCGAACGGGGCGTCGGCGACGTGATCGTGACCTACGAGAACGAATTGCTGCCGCGCATCAAGAGCGGGCGTCCCTACGAACTCGTGATCCCGTCCGAGACCGTCCTGGTGGAAAACCCCGTCGCGATCATCGACCGCAACGTGGATCGCCATCGCGTCCGCGATGTCGCCGAGGCCTTCGTGGCCTTCCTGCACGGCGAAGAGGCGCAACAAACCTTCGCCGAACTCGGCTTCCGCCCGCCCGAGCAGAAAGGCTCGGGGGCTCAGGCGTCCGCCTCATTCCCCCGCCCGCTCCATCTGTTTACGATTGCGGAGCTGGGAGGGTGGGACAAGGTAGCGACCCTGCTCTTTGGCCCCCAGGGCCTCTGGATACGGATCACCGAAGAACTCGCACGAGGGAAATGATAGTGACGGAGGAACGAAAGAAGTCATGACGCGACACACATTGGCCAATCTAGCGCTTCGGTCGGCAGCCATCGGATATGTGTGCGGGCTGGTGTTGCTTCCGCTGGTGGTCATCGGCGAGCAATCGCTGGAAAGCGGCCTGGCCAGTTTCCTGGACGATATCCAGCAGTCCCAGGCTGCTGCCGCCCTCGTCTTGACCGTGGAAGCGGCGCTCGTCACGACCGTGATCAATGCCGTGTTCGGCACCCTCTCCGCCGTGGTCTTGGTCCGGTACAAGTTCCCGGGACGGTGGTTTCTGAACGCGCTGGTGGACCTCCCCTTCGCTATTCCGACGCTGGTGGCCGGGCTGATGATTGCGGCGTTTTACGGGACCACCAGCCCGCTGGGCGCGTGGCTGCAGCACGGCGGGATCGAGGTGCTCTACGACACCCCCGGGATCATCCTCGCCATGCTCTTCGTCACGATGCCGTTCACGATCCGGGCCTTGCAGCCGGTTCTGATGGAGCTTGAGAAGGAGCAGGAAGAAGCCGCCTATACGCTGGGCGCCGGCGCCTGGACGACCTTCTGGAAGGTCACGGTTCCGAGCGTGCTGCCCGGCCTCCTGACTGGCGTCTTTCTGACCTTTGTCCGCGCGCTGGGCGAGTTCGGGTCCATCGTCATCGTCGCCGGCAACATCCCTATGAAAACACAGGTGGCTGCGGTGTACGTGTACGGCGAGATCGAAAGTTACAACCCGCGCGGCGCCACGTCGGTCTCGGTCCTCGTCTTGCTGATCTCCTTTGTCGCGCTGATGCTGCTGGAGCGCCTCACCCGACCCCCCGGCGAGCGCCTCCCCGAGCTTCTTCGCCCGAGGCGCAGCGCGCCGTTGACGATTGAATCGTTGAGCCGTTGAGCGATTTGGTCATCGGGTCATTGAGTGATTGAATCATTCCGGCACTGAGTTCCTGGATTGAAGCGCTCATGAGGCGATCTCCGCCGATCATCAAATCGTCAATCACACAATGAAACAATTCCTCATCGCGGTCGTCTGGATC
>JACQQM010000047.1 GCA_016207025.1 Nitrospirota bacterium
AACGTAGGCCGTTCGTCGTCATCCGTCACTCGTCACTCGTGTAGGATGAACTGAACCCCATTCTCGCTGCGCAGGACAAATGACCAATGATGAATGACGCCTTGGGGACGCTATTCCCGAGCGAACAGGATCTCCAGAATCCGGCGGGCGGCGCGGGCGACTTGCTCCGGGTCGTGTTGAAACACCTGGAGAGTCTCAAGCAGATGGTGGATGTCGGCGTTATCCGGCTTGAGCTGGACGGCGAGACGGAGCGCCTCGGCAGCTCCGGTCAGATCGCGCTGCACCATGCGCACCAAACCGAGATCCGCATAGGCTTCGGCATCATCCGGCTTCAGCAGTGTGGCCGTACGCAGCGCGGCGGCGGCGCGGGGCCAGTCCCCTTGCGCCATCAGCGCGCGGCCCAGCCAGTAAAAGGCCTCGCCATCGTTCCCGTGCAGCCGGGTGGTGGCCTGCAGGGCCTCCACCGCGCCGGCCCAGTCATGCCGGTCCATCAGGACTACCCCGAGTCCGCGGTAGGCTTCGGCAAACTCTGGCTTCAGCCGGATCGCGGCGCGATAGTCCTCGGCCGCCCCGGTCAGGTCCCCTCGGTGGTGGAGCATCTCGCCGAGCCGGAAGTGTGACTCGGCATCGTCTCCCTTGAACTCGGGAGAAGCCCGAAGCGCCTCACGGGTCCTGCGGAATTCCGCCTCCAAGCTCGCCTCCGAGACCGGTTCTTCCGCAGGACCGCCCTCCGCCAGGCGAGGCTCCGGTGCCTTGCCCTCAAGCACTGCAGGACCGTCTGAGGCGACCACGAGAAGAAGAGCGAAGCACCCGAGCCAGGCACGCATGGTTCACCTTCTCCGTATTATTCATGGACGCTTCTGCCGCAATCGCGACAAACCGTCATGAATAATGCGGACCAACCTCCAAATGTTACGCCCCTGGCAGAGACCAGACAAGAGACAGGAAAATGAATAGGGCTCGGTGAGTGTCTTCCGCGCGCACCCTTTTCAGAAATCCAACCTCGTTCATTGCTTTCGCCCCTTGTTTCTCCTAGAATTCCCACGATCTTCCGTGCAACGCGCATCCTCGTGCTAGATGCAGGGGATCGAACAGGAGCAATCCTGTGGCTGTGGTCGGGTGGCTTGGCCAGAAGACGATTGACGGGTACACCTATCTGGCCGATCTCTCAGCGCTGGTGGTCCAGTCTTTCCGGGAGTTGGTCACGCCTAGCCGACAGGGGCGAGGTGAAGCCTTCCGTGTCATTATCCGCCAGATTCTCTTTACTGGCGTGGACGCGCTGCCGGTGGTCAGCGCCATCGCCCTCATGGTCGGGATCATCATCATTACCCAGGCCGGCACTCAGCTCCCCAGAGTGGGAGCCGGGGGGCTTGTGGGGAACATCATCGTGGTGGTCGTGATCCGGGAACTGGGGCCGCTGCTGACCGCCTTCATCGTCGTGGGCCGCTCCGGGACGGCGATTACCACCGAGCTGGGGAACATGCGGGTCGGTCAGGAGGTGGCCGCGCTCGAGCTCATGGGCATTCGGGTCACGCGGTTTATTGTGATGCCGAGGCTGGTGGGCATGGTCCTCTCCATGGTCTGCCTCACCCTCTATTTCGACGCCGTGGCGGTGCTGGGCGGGTTCGTGGTGGCTAAGATCAAGCTGACGGTGCCGTTCGCGGTGTTTGCCCAGGCCGTGACTCAGTCGCTGTCGTTCGCCGATGTGGCGGTGACGGCGATCAAAGGCGTGCTGTTCGGCACGGCGGTGGCGGCAATCTGCAGCTACCACGGCCTGTCGGTTCGGTCGTCGTACACCGAGGTGCCGCAGCAGACGACTCGAGCCATGATCAACTCCGTCACGATCTGTCTGCTGCTGGATATCTTGGTCACGGTCACGGTGTATTTTTGACAGGATGCTGAAAAAGGCCCCCAACTTTGTTCTCAGTCGCTCGAACCCCTCAACGTACACGAGGAGTACGCCTCGGGGTCCTCGCTCCCTGCGGCCGCGTTGGCTGGCCTTTTTGAGCATCCTGAGTCCTCTTGTTTCACAACCAGCGACCGTCTTATCCAAATCCTGTTTGAGCAACTTGGTTCGGTTTTCGTCATGCCATTGATGGATGCGGCGGTTGAACTGGCGGACGTCTGCGTGGACATGGAGGGACAGGACCGCCCCGCCGAGCTGTCCCTCACCGTCAACACCGGCGAGTTTCTTGCCCTCGTCGGGCCGAGCCGGTCGGGCAAGAGCATGGTGCTCAAGCTCTGTGCCGGGCTGATCGCGCCAACCGGCGGCACGGTGCGCGTGCTCGGGCAGGATTTGTCTGAACTTGACGAGGAGGAGCTGGAGGCGCTGCGGCTGCGCGTCGGGATCGTGCTGGCGCAGCCGGGCCTGCTGAGCAACATGACGGCCTTTAACAATGTGGCGCTGCCGCTCCGCTATCACCGAGGGTTGGACGACGATGAGATTCAACCGCTCGTGATGGCCCAGCTTGAGGCACTCGGACTGGCTCCGGTAAAGGACCGGTTTCCGGCGCAGCTCACCCAGGGAGAGGCTCGGTGTGCAGCTGTTGCCAGGGCGCTGGTCCTGAACCAGGAGCTGCTGCTCCTGGATGATCCCACGGCCGGGCTGGACGCGGATATGACCCACCAGCTCGGGCGGTTGTTGGCCGATCATCGGCGAACGCGCGCCCTGACGGTGATGGTGACAAGCCACAGCTTCACGCCTTTGCTGGAGACTATGGATCGTGTGGCCTTCGTGCGGCACGGGCGCATTGAAGCGATCGGTCGCTATCGTGATCTGGTGGCCATGCCGGGTGCGGGCATGCAGGGGTATCTGAAGCCCACGCTGTCTGCTGAGTGAATCCATCAAACCGAACTCTGAGGTGTCTCATGAAGATGCACTATTCCCACACATTGTCGTCGGCTCGGATCGCCCAGATCGTGGGGACGTTCGTCGTGGTTCCGCTGTTCGGTCTGGTCGTGGTCGGAATCTTCATGGCCAAGGCCGAGCATCTCTTTGAGGAGAAGTATGTTCTCCACGCCAGTCTCAACAAATCCTATGGCCTGGAGCCGGGGGCGTCGGTGCTCGTCTCGGGCATCCCGATCGGCCGGGTGGCGGCCGTCGAGTTCAACGAGCAGGGCACGATTGACGCGACGCTCCAATTGCTCAGACGATATCAGGACAAGGTGCGAGAGGATTCGGTCGCGAGTGTTGCCAAGAGCGGCCTGTTCATGGGGCAATCCCAGATGGCCATTACGATGGGGAGCCGGGACAAGCCGGTTGTGCTCGACGGCGCGACCATCAAAGCGGTTGAACCGCGGGACTTCGGCGAGCTGGTGACTGAAGTCAAGCCGGTGCTGGAGTCGGTCCAACGGACGCTCCTTCGCGTCGAGGAGATCACGAAGGATGTCCATGCATCGGTACGGACCGGCGGTCAGGTTCTGAGCAACGTCGACCAGGCAACCCGCGAGCTCCCCGCGGTGGTGGCCTCGGTCCAGCGGGCGGTCGGGTCTGTCGAACGGACCACGGCGGCGCTGCCTGACATCACGGGATCGGTCAAGAAGACGCTTGCGGCCGTGGATAGGGCCGTGGGTGATGTGCGGACTGCAACCAGGAAACTGCCGCCGGTTGTCGATGCCGCGCAGGACGCGGTCCAGAACATCAAAGCCGCCACCGAGTCCATGAAAGTGATGACCAAAGATATGCCGCGACTCGTGCGGAACGCCGATGCCGTCATGGATGACGTCACTATGATCGTACGGGGAGCGAAAAAGACCTTTCCGGTGAGTGCCATGGTCAAGAATGCAGAACCGGAATCCTCCGGACGATCCGACAATGGGTTGCGGAGTCTTCGGGGAGATCAGGTCGGCCGGTGAAGCCAGCGCACTTCACAGCCAGCCGTCTGGCGCTTGCGGCGGCCCTCTTTGCCACCGCTTGTGCCGGGGGGGCGGCCAAAGACGCGGCGCCGCTTGCCGTGAAAGTGCGCGAGCTGCATCTGCAGGGACAGCGGCTGCTGGATCGTGGCGATCTTGAGCGGGCCGCAGCGGTGTTCGATGACGCCCGGCAATTGGCGGAGAGCCTGGACGATCTCCCGGGGCTGGCGCAGGCGCTGAACAACCTCGGAGCGGTGGCGGCGAGGAAGGAACGCCCGTCTGACGCGATGGAGCTGCACCGCCGTGCGTTGACGCTGGCCGAAGACCTGAGGCGACCCGATCTGATTATCGCGTCGTTGACCTCTCTCGGTACGGCCGTGCAGCTCTCCGGCCAGGCCGATCAAGCCGCCGCGCTCTATCGGCAGGCGCTCGCGTTGACCGAACAGACAGACGACCGACACAGCCGGGCCGTCCTGCTCAACAATCTGGGGTTGCTCGAGAAGCGCGCGGGCGAGACAGGCAAGGCGGAAGCCTCCTTCAAGACCGCTCTGGAGATCAACCAATCGCTGGGCGAAAGGCGCTCCCAGGCCGCCAACCTCGTGAACCTCGGGTTGATTGCGGAAGAGATCGGTCGGTTGGAAGAGGCCCGCTCGAAGTTCGAGCAAGCGCTTGAGTTGGATAAGTCGGTCGAAGACCGAGAGGCCATCGCCGCCGACCTGGCCAATCTGGCCCGCGTCGCCGAGAAACAGGATCGGAAAGATGTCGCCCTGGCCTACGCGCAGCGTGCGTATTGGAGCTACCGCGCCTTGGGTGACACGGCCCGCGCGCTGACCGAGCTCACTCGTGCCCTTGCGCTGTCCCGCGAGCAGGGGAGCCAACAGAACACGTTGCAGCTTGAGAGCGAGCTCAACGCCCTTCGGAAAGTCTCTCCTCCGCCTCCAGCACAGCCTTAGCCGAGTTGGTCAGCTTCGGTCGTTGCAAAGCAAAGTTTTTCAACGTCTTAGCAGCCCTCGTTGACGTTGACTTTTTACTGGTTTCACTCTACCCTCGCCTTTGAGAGCATGTGAATGAGTGGGCGACGGTTTGGACTCATCAGTTGGCTGGGAAATATCTATGCTGCCGTGTGCGGCGGTATGAGCGTGCTCCTGCTATGCAGCGGAACGGTGACAGCCGATCCGCTCGCAACGGTGACGGTGGTCGCCCAAGGACTCGCTCCATTCCTCAAGGACATGTCGCTTGACGAGGTGCGAGGGCGGGCCCGTGACGAAGCGCGTCGCAACGCGATCGAGCAGGCCGTGGGGGTTTTCGTGCGGGGCGCCACCGTGGTGCACAACTCGCAGATCACCGATGAATTGATTGCCTCCGTCGCCCGCGGTGTGATCGAGGAAGAGCAGTGGGTGGAAGAAAAAATCGAAGAGGTGCAGAGTGAGAAGACTGCCGGGCCGGCGATGGCGGTCTACCGCACCAAAGTCAAGGCTCTCGTCCGACCGGTTCGCGTGGAACGGCGAGCCGGCTTTGACCTGCGCGCCGCGCTCAACAAGCAGGTGTTTCAGGACGGGGAAGAGGCGCTGATCAAGATCCGGTCAAGCCAGCCGGCCTATTTGCACTTGTTCAGTGTCATGCAGGATGGCAGCGTCACGTTGCTGCTGCCGAACCGCTTTCTGACACGGAATCTGCTTGCGGCGGATCAGGAGATGATCTTTCCCAGCGAGACGTTGCGGGCGCTTGGGATCAAACTCCGTGTGGTGTTGCCGAAAGAGTCGAGGAAGGTGGTGGAGTACATCAAGGTGATTGCCACTCGGAAACCCATTCATCTGGTGAAAGATGAAGCGCCGGAAGGCGCGTTCCAAACATTCTCCGGGACGGAAGGCGGGATGATTCAGGATGTGGTCAAGCGGTTGGCCCTCTTGGAAGATGAGGACTGGACCGAGGCCACATTGCCGTACGAGGTCAGGCAATAAATAGGGAGTGTCGCATGAGGCAGGGCATGCGGCTGCCTGTTCTACTCTGGATCGTCGTGCTGGTGGGAGGGGACGGGTCGTTTACGTCGGCGACCCGAGCGGCGGATCCGTTTGAAGAAATCAATCAGCGTTTTCAGCAACAGCAGCGGGAAGGGGATGACGCCGTCCGCGGTGTGCGTGAACAATACCGCGCCAAGCGCGCAGCGATGGAGGCCGAGTGGCAGAAGAAGGAGCAAGAGATCGAAGCCCGCTGGCAACGGGCCAAGCGGGAGATCGAGAAGAAATGGGATCAGGCAGTCCGGTCCACCAGGAAAGAGTGGGTGGACTATTCCCCCACCTTTGATGCGCGCAGTATCGTGAACTTTGAAGAGGGGGCGATTGAGGTCGCCGCCTTGGTCCCTCTTCGCAAGTCCGGAGCCCCCCGAAAAAGCGACCAGACGGAGAGAGGGTCGGCCCGGAGAAAAAATGAAGCCGCGCCAGCAGATGACCTCGCGCTACGTCAGGCCGCCGCGGCGGAGATCGCCCGGCAAATGGAACGTATCTTCTCAGAGCAGGACGAATTGGGGCGGGCCATCCTGAACGGTCAAGTGGTGAGCCGAACCGGGATGCCCGTGAACCAGCGGACCGTCAAGCCTTTCATCCAGCAGGAAGTACTCCCCGCCGTTGTGGTGGATGAAAAACCGGTGGATTCGCGCGATGGCATTCAACGGGCCAAGGTCACGGCCACGGTGAAGATGACGCCGGATCATCTCAAGAGACGCGCCCACCAATATCTGGATGTGGTGTTGGCTCATGCCCAGCGCCATCGTGTCGATCCCCGCCTCGTCCTCGCCGTGATCCATACGGAGTCCTATTTCAATCCCAGGGCCCAGTCGTCCGCTCCGGCCTACGGCCTGATGCAGTTGGTCCCGCGCGCCGGGGCCCGGGACGCCTACAATTTCCTCTACCAGGACGACAAGGTCCTCGACCCAGACTACCTGTATGATCCGGCGCGGAACGTTGAGTTGGGCGTGGCGTATCTCAACATCCTGATGAGGCAAAGCTTCGCGGACCTGGACGAGGGAGAGAGAAAGAACTACCTGGTCATCTGTGCCTACAATTGGGGACCTGCGAACATCCGGAACAAGATCATGAATCGAATTCGGGTCCAGAGTCTCCCTGAATCCCGGGTGTTCGACCTTTTGACCGAGCGAACGCCCGAGGAGACGAGGCAGTACCTCAAGCGCGTGACGGAGCGGCGGGCTCTGTACACGGAGTTAGTGGGACGCTGAGCAGCGGCCCGATTCAGTTCGTCAGAACATCATGATCCGTTCACAATCAGGGAAAGGGGGAACGACGATGGAGCGACGACGTACACGACGCGTGATCGCAATTGCGGTCGTCGGAGTGCTGCTGGGCGTGAGCGCGGCCACGGCTCAGTTGGCCGGCAGGATCGGCGATGTCATTGAGTCGATGGGGCCGACCGGCAACGTGGACTGGACGAAAGGGATCGTCACCGCCACCGGCCTGGGCTCGCCGCCGCCGAACGCCGTCAATGCGGGGCAGGCCAGAGCCATGGCCGAACGCGCCGCCTTTCTCGTGGCCACCCGGAATCTGCTCGAAGTGGTCAAGGGTATCCGGGTGGATTCGGCCACGCTGGTGGAGAATTTCATCGTGAGCAGTGATGTCATCAAGACCGAAGTGAGCGGGTTCGTCCAGGGTGCGACCGTGATGAAGAAGCAGGTTCATCCGGACGGGTCGGTCGAAGTCATGGTCGGGATGAAGTTGACGGGAGATCTCCTGAACGCGCTCATGCCCAAGGAGACCGGAGGCGGCTCACCCCTCGTCCAGCCCGGCCAGGCTTCGCCCGGCACCGCTTTTACGGGGCTGATCGTGGATGCCAGGGGCACCGGAGTCCGCCCCGCGATGGCTCCCAAAATCCGTAATGAGGAGGGACGCGAGGTGTATGGCTCCGCCTATGTGGACCGGCAGTACGCGGTCGAGCAAGGGATGGTGGGCTATCTGAAGGATCTGGCGGCGGCCGAGACCCACGCACGGGTAACGGACCGCCCCCTGCTGGTGAAGGCCCTCAAGACGGATGGGCCCAACAAGACGGATCTCGTGATCAGCAATAGCGACGCCCAGATCCTGCACGGGATGAAGGAACACCTCAGCTTCCTGGAGAAGGCCCGCGTGATGGTTGTCCTGGACTAGCGGCTCCCTCCAAAGGAAAGGAGAGCAACGATGAACACGATGCGGAAGACTTGGATTGCGAGCGCGATGGTGCTTGCAGCCGTCGGATTGTTCGGCCTGACGGCCTGCGGGCCGAAGCCGGTCAAGCCGGAAGCGGCGCTGGATACCCCGGAACACCACTATTCGACCGGCATCAGACTGGCCGACAAGGACGACTACGACGGTGCGATGAAGGAGTTTCAACGCGCCGTGGCGTTGGATCCCAAGTTTGCCCCGGGACATGCCGGCATCGGACTGGTCTATGGTGCCAAGGGGGACTTCAAGGAAGCCTTTGAGCACATTGACAAGGCCAAGAGTCTGCAGAAGTCTCCCATGGTCATCGCCCAGATCATGAAGATCCGAGTCCTCTCTATTCCCAATCTCATCGAGCGGAAGAAAGACTGGCTGGAGGATGCCGAGTCCGAGTTCAAGGACGCCTTCAAGAAAGATGCCCAGAACCCCGAGCTTCATTACTACATGGGCAAGGCCTACCGGGTGGCCTTTGAATTCGACAAGGCAGCCGAGCGATTCAAGACGGTGCTGGAACTCAACAAGGAGTTTACGGGTGAAGCGGACAAGGAATGGAGACTGGTCCAGAAGATCCAGCGCGCCGCTCCCGGGACGAAGATCGGCAAGCAGATCGCTTTGATCGACAAAATCAGCCGCGCCGACGTGGCGGCCCTCTTTATCGAGGAGCTGAACATCGACCGGCTGTTCGAGAAGCGGGGCAAGACGTTCGACCCTTCGTTCAAGGCGCCGGGCAAACCGGAATTCCAGGCCGACAAGATCGTGGCGATGGAACCGGCGACGGATATTGCCACGCACCCGTTGAAGGCGGACATTGACACGGTCGTCAAGTTAGGAGTCCGGGGACTGGAACCGTCGCCCGACCATAAATTCGAGCCGAGCAAGCCGATCACCAAGGCCGAGTATGCGGTCATGTTGGAGGACATCATGATCCGGATCACGGGGGATGACAAGCTCGCCACGCAGTTCTTCGGCCAGAAATCCCTCTTCCCGGACGTCCGGCCGGACCTGTATTACTTCAACGCCGCGATGGTCCTCAGCAGCCGAGGCATCCTCGAGGCGGACAAGACCACCGGGGAATTCGGCGCCAGCCAGCCGGTCTCCGGAGCCGATGCCTTGCTGGCGATCCGGATGTTCAAGGAGGCCTTGAAAATCTAGCTGGACGAACAGTCAGACGGAAGGAGGGCGTGTGAGGATACGATGGAGAATGCGATGGAAGGGTTGGCTCGTGATGGCCGGAGTCACGCTGGTGTGTGTGGGAGGGAGTCCGGCCGTTCCGACTGGGGCGGAAGTGGTCGCGCTGAAAGACGCGGTCGAACCCGCCGGGTCTGGCCAGATCAACTGGACGAGCGGCTGGGTGCAGGCGACCGGCCTGGGCGCGCCGCCGCCGAACGTCGGCGCCGGCCAGGCCAGGGCCATGGCTCAGCGCGCGGCTTTTTCGGTGGCGCTCAGAAATCTTTTGGAGATCGTCAAAGGGGTTCGCGTGGATTCGGAAACCCTGGTCGAGAACTATATCGTCAAGAATGATGTGATCAAGAGCCAGGTCAATGGATTCGTCCGTGGGGCGCAGGTCGAAAAAACCGATGTGCAGCCTGATGGGAGCGTCGAGGTGACGGTGAAGGTCCCGCTTTGGGGCGCCGATTCGCTCATTTCCCCCTTTATGAACGAAAAGGGGTTCCATTCGCAGGACCTCCCGCCGGAATCTTCCACGGACAATGGGTACACCGGCTTGGTCATTGACGCCCGAGGGTTGGGGGTGAAGCCGGCTTTCTTCCCGGGCATCCTCGATGAGAAGGGAGCGGTGCTGTATGGCCCGGAAACGGTGGATCGGGCCTCGGCCGAGAAAAACGGGATGGTTCAGTACCATGCGCTGCCCAAGGGAGCCACCCTTTCGTCGGTCTTCGGCGAGCAGGCCTACGTGATCCGGCCGGTGCAGGTGACAATGGCGCCCAGGGAAGGCCGGCGGCCTCTCAAAATTAAAGCCACCGACAAGGCCGGTGCTCTCAAGGCCAATATCATGATCAGCAGCGAGGATGCCAAAAAGATCCGCGAGGACGCTCAGATGGGCGTGGCTCTCAAACGGTCCAAGGTGGTCGTGGTCACGGATCCGCTGATCGGAGGGATGGAAGGTCGTGCGCCGATGCCCGACGGCGTGCTGGTCGCTGTCGGGACCGACGCTCAACATTGAAGGAGCAGGATGAATAGCCGGCCTTTCCAGGCTATTGGGTTGGCGCTGTGGATTCTCAGTTTGACGTTCCTGCCCGAGGCGCGGGCGGAGCGGTCGGCCGAGGCGCTCGAAACGGTCGGTCCTGGAACGGTGAACTGGACCACGGGCATAGTCACGGCGCAAGGGATCGGCGCGTCGCCCGCAAACGCCGTCAATGCGGCCCAGGCACGGGCGATGGCGGAACGTGCCGCCTTCTCGGTGGCGGTCAGAAATCTCCTGGAGGCGATCAAAGGGGTCAGGGTGGACTCCGCGACGCTGGTGGAAAACATGATCGTCACCAGCGATGTGATCAAGACCCGTGTGAGCGGCCTCGTGAAGGGTGCCCGTCCGATTAAGACCGAGGTCCAGCCTGATGGGAGCGTGGAAGTGACGGTCGGGATCTCCCTGCGCGGGGAGTTGTTCGACGCGGTCCTTCCCAAAGAGTTTGGTCGGAGCGTGTCGGTCACTGGGCCGGCTCTTCCGTCGAAGCCGGTCACCGGGATGCTTCCGACAAAGCCCGGCCCTTCCTCTCAGTCGCCCGTTCCGTCTGTTGAGCAGCCTGGCCCGTTGCCGCCCTCGGCAAAGGATACGACAAACATCCCGGGACCTCCTCCCGCACAGAGCGCTCCCACCCCTCCTGAGCCGGCCTCTCAGGCCGTTTCGACGGACGTCTATACCGGGTTGATTGTGGACGCGCGCGGGTTGGGACTGAAGCCCGCGCTCGCCCCGCGCCTGTTAGATGAACAAGGGAAGGAAATCTATGCTGGGCAGGTGCTATCGAGGGAACAGGCCGTCCACGCCGGCGTGGCCGGCTATTCCAAGGACATGATCGCTGGAACGAGGCAGCCTCGCGTGACCGATAATCCCCTGGTCGTCAAAGGGCTCAAGACCAGCGGAAGCAAGAACACGGATATCATGCTGGGTGCGGAGGAGATCAAAACCATCCAGCAAACGGATGCAACGGCGCATTATCTGAAACAGGCCCGAGTCGTCGTGGTCTATGACTGACCAATCCTCTGCTGGAACGCATTGGCGGAGCCTCGCGGTGTTACGGACGCGATCCCTTGCGCCGGTTGCGCTGACGGCTTGTCTTGTCGCGGGCTGTGCCGTCTATGGGGACAAGCAGACAGGCATTGTGCACGGCCTCCAACAAGCGTTGTCCGTCAAGCACAGGGTCAGCAGCCAGTTGACGGATCGCCCTCCACGCCTTGTCGCCATCCTCCCGTTTGAAAACCTGACAGGGAAAACTGCGTCCGAAGAAGAAAAAGGCGCGGGGTATGTGATTCGCACCGCCTTCGCCAATCACTTCACCACCCGGCGCTATGAGACACAGCGCACCGTCGTCACTGACCGCTTGCTTCAGGAAAAGGGACAGTTCAAGGCCGACGATATCGTCCAGGTGCCCGCGAAAGTGCTGGGCGAGATTACGAAGGCTGAGGCGCTGATCTACGGACAGATCACCCATTTCGACCGGATCTATGTCGGGGTCTATTCCCAGATCGCTGTGGGAGCCAAGCTGCGCATGGTGGACGTACAGACCGGCGACGTGCTCTGGGAGGCCGAAGATGTCTCCCGCAAGCACTCGAGCGGCTTTTCCACCGAACCCATCGGTTTGCTGATCGCCTTGGCGTCCAATGCATACGCCTTGCGCCACATTGAAGTCGTCCGGGCATCAGAGGAGTTGTTCCGCAGCATGGTCGAGACGATTCCACGCGCGCGTCTTGGCGAGGCGGTCCGCCCGCCGGCCATTACGTTGCTGGTCAACGATTCCTCCACCCTGACTCGCAAAGCGGGCGATCAGATCAAGGTGGGCATCCAGGGCGAGCCCAACATGCTGGCGACCTTTGATCTGGGCCAGTATCGCACCGGGCTGACCATGACCGAAGTCCAAGCCGGGCTCTACACCGGCACCTATACGGTCAAGCCCGGCGATAACGCGGAGAACCTCATCGTGGTCGGCCATTTGTCCGATCGGAAGGGTCTGACCACCAACTGGGAAGACGTGCTCGGCCCCGTCACGCTGGACACGACTCCGCCGGCCGTGCCGGTTGGACTGGCGACGCTGGGTCGGGACAAGACGGTGAGCCTGACATGGAAGCACAACGGCGAGCCGGATCTCGCCGGATACAAGCTGTATCGGAGCGCGACGGCCCTGACCGGCTTCACACTGTTGGGGATCGCCGAGGCCCCCGCCTTTGTTGACACAAAAGAGCTGGCGAACCAGCAGCGATACTACTACAAGGTCTCGGCATTTGATAAGGCCGGGAATGAGAGCGCGCAATCGGACACGATGGCCGGCGTACCGGTGACGCCTGGGCCTACGCCGGTGCGTGGGACGATCAGCCTCAGCACCACCTGGTTTGCCGGAGCGAGTCCCTATATTTTGGAAGATGATGTGGTGGTCGCCCAGGGCGCCACCCTGACGATTGAGCCCGGTACCGTCGTGAAGTCGTCCCAAGGAGGTGAGATCAGGGTCCGTGGGAGTCTTATGGCCAAAGGCACGGCCGAACAGATGATCGTCATGACGGCCGAGAAGGAAACCCCTGAACTCCGGTGGCGTGGGGTACTTTTCGATCAAACCGGAGACCAGGAGAGCGTGTTGGAGCGGGTCCGCATCAATTGGGCCGCGATCGGGGTGCGATGCATCGCGTCCTCGCCCAAGATCGTGGCCAGTGAGCTCTCGGAGAACTTAGTCGGCCTCATCGCTCGTCATGCGTCATCTCATCCCGTGATAGAACGGAACCAGATTGTGCTGAACCAGGAGGATGGCGTCTCGGTGCAGGATGCGGCGATGCCGGTCTTGACCGCAAACCGCGTTGCGCAGAATAAGCGATACGGCATCTCGGTGATGAAGGCGCCGGGGCTGTCGATCCAAGGGAATAACCTGCTGGACAATGGAGCCATGCAGGTCTGGAATGCCAGCGGGACCGATGCGGTAGATCTCAGCGGGAACTGGTGGGGATCCGCGGATGGGGCGGCGGTGCTGTCCAAGGTGGACGGAGCAATCCTGATCAAGGACTACTTGGATGGCCCGGTCCCCACTGGAAAGGCGGTGGTCCTTCCCGCAATGGAGACGGAGCTCGGCGGATCGCTTACGACCTCGGCGTTTCTGCTTGCAGCCAAGAGCCCGTACCTGGTGACTCGCCCGCTGATTATTGACAAGGGGGCCACGCTTTCGATTCAGGCCGGTGTGGTGATCCGGTTCAAGGCGGGCGACAACAGCCTGATCGTGCGGCAAGGGGCGGTACAGGCGCTTGGAACGAAGGACCGGCCGATCACACTGACGTCCGCCAACGCGTCGCCTCGGCCGGGCGATTACGCGGCCGCGGTGCAGTTCGAGGGCAGCGGCCAGCAGCCCAGCCTGCTCCGCCATGTCCGGATCGAGTACGCGGCGACCGCGGTGCAGGTGAAGGAAGGCAATCCAGAAATCTCCCACGCCTTTATCGCGCGTAATCTCCAGAGCGCGCTGGAGTGCGGAGGCAAGTCGGCGCCGAAAGTGAGCTATTCCACCCTGACCGAGCATCCCAACAATGCGGCCGTCCTCTGCACCGGCCGCGCGCAGCCCACGCTTTATCGCAACAACATCGTCAACAACGCCTGGGGCGTGATCAACCATTCCACGCTTCCCCTCGAAGCGCGTGAGAATTGGTGGGGGGGCGCGAAACCGGACGACGGGCTGTTTTTGGGGGCGGTCGAGTACAAGCCTGCATTGAGCCAACCCGAACCTGAAGCGGCGCAATAGCCGGCCCTCGGGGATCCTGCTAGTCTGCCGACATGGTCAAGTCGTTCAATTGGGAGCCGGTGCAACGAATCGGGGCCTGGATCACCCGGGAGCCGACCTTGCGCGTCGCCTGGGGCGGGGGATTGACCCTGATCGTCATTGTGCTTTTTCTGCTCGGCGCGTTCGAATGGCTGGAACTCCGATCATATGATATCCGGTACACCTTATTTGAGCATCTTCCCAAGACGCCCTTGCGTACTCAGATTCTGCTCCTCCGAGTCGACGAAGATACCGAGGACCGCTTCAATGTCCGCGCCAACGACATCACCCGGTTCATGTACGCGGACGCGGTCAATCACTTAGTCGAGGCGGGGGCGTCGCTCATCGGATTCGACATCATTTTTGCACGACCCAAGGATCCGACACAGGATCGGGCGTTTGCCGACGCCATCCGGAACGCCGGGAACGTCGTGTTGGCCCGCTACATCGGGGAAAAGGGGCACAGGGTGCCGCTTCAGCTCTTCCGGGATGCCGTATTGAGCGAAGCGCTGATCAATGTCGAACTGGAGAAGGACCGGTGCCTGCGCAGCATGCCGTTGCTGGCTCTGGATTTTTCCGGAGAGGAGCCGCTGCCGGTGCTGTCCATGGGTCTGGAACTGGCCCGGCTCTACCTGAGCTCCGAGGGCGAGCAGGAGTTGGACCTCTCCAAAGCCGACCAACTCGGGATCGGGCCGCTCCAGATTCCTTATCCCGACGGGCGGATGCGCATCCATTTTTACGGCCCCCCGGCGACGTTTCCTCGGATGTCGTTCTGGCGGGCGGTCACCGGAGAAATGGATCCGGACGCGGTCCGCGGCAAGATCGTCCTGATCGGTCCCTCGACGCCGTCCTTGCACGATTACTATTGTACCCCCTATCTCCAGAAGAAGGCGGCGGCGTTAAAATTAGGAGAAGACGAGCAAGAAGAGAAGGTGCGCGGCGCCCTCATGGACGGGTTCGAAATCCATGCCAATGTTATCCAGACAATCTTAGAAAAGCGGTTTGTCACGCGCAGCAAGGATCAAAAAGGTGTGGTGCCCGCTATTTTATTGGTGCAAGGCGCGCTGGGGACGTGGTTTCTCATCCACAGCAAGCGAGGGTCTTTCGTCACGACGGTCTTCAAGTGGGTGTTTTACATGGGAATCGGGGGGAGCGGCTTGCTCTTGTTGTGGCGGTACGACTACTGGTTGGACATCACGCCCATGTATTTCCTGTTGGGCGCCCAACATACCGCCGCGGTATCATACCAGCGCCTGATCGAACGAAAGAAGCGCCGCCAGGTGGAGGGCATGTTCGGCCGGTATGTGTCCCGCCAGGTGCGGGACTTCCTGGTCCAGCACCCGGATGCGGCCAATCCGAGCGGCCGCAAAGAACGGCTGACCATGTTCTTTTCGGATGTGCGCGGGTTCACCAGCATGTCCGAGAAGATGGAACCGCAGGAAGTGCAGCGGTTGCTGAGCGAGTATTTCACCGAGATGACCCGCATTCTTTTTCAACACGGTGGCACGCTGGACAAGTTTATGGGGGATGCGGTGATGGCGTTCTTCGGGAACCCGGAGCCGCAGCCTGACCACGCGCTTCGCGCGGTCCTGATGGCGCTGGACATGCAGGAGGCCGTGACCACGCTCAATCAAAAATGGGCGGCCGAGGGGCGGCAGACGATCGGGGTGGGCATGGGCATCAACACCGGCGAGGTGACGGTGGGGAACCTTGGGTCGAAGGACTTTCTCGACTATACCGTCATCGGCGATACGGTCAACCTCGCGTGCCGCTTGGAACAAAACGCGAAAGCCGGCGAAATCATTATCACTCAGGCAACCTATGACGAGGTCAAACACGCTGTCGAAGTGGAACCGATGGAGCCGATTCGAGTCAAGGGCAAGAGCGAGCCGATTCCGATTTATCGCGTGATGCGGCGATTGCCAGGCAGCCAGCGATGAGCCGCAAATGTCTTGCATGGCCTCCTCGGGTGTGGCATAACTTTCCAGCCGGTGATGGCTATGATTTGGGTGAACGATCGCCTGCGGAGGCAGCGAGTGGCTGAATGGAGGCGACCATGAACAGCGTACGAGTAAGCCTAGCAAGTACCATGGGGCTTCTTCTGGTGGGCCTGCTGTGGGTCGGGCAGGGTTGGGCCCAGACCCAGACGGTGACGGCCGAGGGCATGGCCGGGATAAAGGGGGATCAGTCCATCGCCCGGGATAATGCGATCCAGGATGCCCTGCGCAAGGCGGTGGAACAGGCGGTCGGGACGATGGTGGCCTCCGAGACCCTGGTGGAAAACTTCCAGGTGGTCCGGGACAACATCCTCAACAAGAGCCAGGGGTATGTCAAAGAGTACAAAATCGTGAAGGAATCGCCGCAGAAAGATCTCTACATGGTGACGATCTCGGCAACCGTCGGTATCGGCGATCTGAAGAATGATCTGGGAGCCCTCGGTCTCTTGATGGCGCGTGTGGGAAAGCCGCGCACGCTCTTTATGATCGCGGAGCAGAACATCGGACAGGAATTCCTGCTCTACTGGTGGGGCTGGTGGGGAAAAGGCGGCGCAGCCTTTGCGGGCCAGACAGTGGATATGGCGGTCTCCGAGACCGCGCTCAAGGAGGAGTTCCTGGCGAAAGGGTTCAATGTCATCGATATCTCGGCGGTGACCGGCAAGTTTGAGATTTCGAATGCCTACCGGATTGCGGATCTGACCGACACAGGCGCGCGGGAGATCGGGCGCAAGATGGGCGCCGAGCTGATCGTCAAGGGCAAGGCCCTGGCCAAAGAGGGGCCTCGGACCGCAGGAAGCAGCGTGGGGTCCTACCTCGCGGATATCACGGTCAGCGCAGTCCGTGTGGATAACGGCCAGGTGCTGGCCTCCGCGCGCGGGCAGGGGGTGGCGCGGCATGTGGCCCAGCATACCGGTGGGAATGAAGCCATCGAGCGGGCCGCGCGGAGCGTCGCCGAGAAGCTCATTGACCAGATCACGGCCAAATGGACCGCCGAGACCTCTGGCGGCCAACTGGTGCAGCTCACCATTAGCGGATTGGCCAGCATGAAAGATTTGGTCAAGGTCAGGGAATTCCTTAAATCGCAGGTCCGGGGCGTTCAGAATGTGATTCAGCGGAGCTTCGAGGGCGGAGTAGCGGTCCTGGAGGTGGACGCCAAAGCCACCGCCCAGGAGATCGGGGACGAGTTGGCCAAGAAGGACTTCGGAGGCGGATTGGACCTGGACGTGACCGGCGCCACCGGCAACACGCTCGAGGTCGCGGTGGCCCGCAAGGGCGCTCCCGTCTCTCCGCCGGGGGGGGCGACCAAACGCTGAAGGCGCGACGGGAATCGCATACTCATCGGATGTAGATGTAAGGGGGACGTATGACAAAACGACCATGCACCATCGCATTCATGGCTCTGTTTGTCTGCCTGTCACTTTCGGCTTGTGTCACGCTTCCTCAGGTCACCGTGAATGCCACCAATCCGATCCGGACTGTCGCCGTCTTGCCGCTGGTGAATAACACCCCCGATGTAGACGCTCCGGCCTATGTGCGGGGAGAGTTTACGAAGGAGCTGGCGAAGCATTACTACGTGATTAAACCGCTAGGCGAGGTGGATCAGATTCTCAAGGATCAGATGGGGGTCACGCTGGGTGTCCAGCTTGATATGGCCACGCCGAAGAAACTGGGCGAGGTCTTGGGTGTGGACGGGGTGTTTTACGGTTCGCTGGATGAGTTCGGTCATAAGATTACCGGCGTGTACAACGTCAAGCGGGTGCGCCTCCGCACCAAATTAGTCAACTGCAAAACCGGGGAGACTGTTTGGAAGAACGGTGTCGGGGTGAAGAGCGTCCTGACCAGCGGGATGCTCGGATCACTGTCCTCCTTGGGGGCGTCCTTCCAGGAAAAAAAGGAGACGGGGGAGGAACTGAAACCGCTTTTCGGCGATACCGTTCCTGCCCCCTGGCACGAGCTCCAGTCCGAGGAGTCTGGAGGAATGGGAGCCGCCTTGGCAGCCAGCCTGGCCGAAAAGGTCATCTCTAAAGCATTAAAGGCCCCGCTGAAGACGGAAACCGAGGCCGCGGTCAGGATTATCCTCAACGGGTACTATCATGCCGGCGGATGGCTCTCCCCGCCGGTCACGTACGGCGCGATGGTGCCCTCCGGACCGGTTGGCGAACCGGCCGGACCTGTGCCGGTGTCGGGACCGACGGTGGTTCCGGTTGCGATCCCGGTGGTCCCGACCGTGGCCTTCGAACACATGGCCGGGGTGATGTTCACCTATGCGTTTCATCCGGGCGGATATTGGCTCGGTGCGAAGGCCTATCGGCCGGGCGAGTGGACCCGCTGGACAGTCACGAGCCGGGATGATCAACATCAGATGGAAAAGGCCTATCTGAAGAAGGAGGCCGACGGGAAAGAATGGTGGCGGGTGGCGTTCGTGGAGGAGGAGGGCAAGCCTGTCATCTTCGAGGGGTATTTCGCTTCCGGGCAGTCCGAGCTGCTTCGTCTTCGTGGAAAGATCGGCGGTGGAGAGCCGAGCGAAATTCCGGTCACGAAGGGAGCGCTGTATCACAAGCCTGCCGAGCTCACGGCCGAGAGCTGGAAGGCTGCGTTCGTCCGCAAGGAATCCGTCGCGGTGCCGGCCGGGACGTTTCAATGCGACTATCTGGTCTACAGCGCGATGGGCGCCGGAGTCTCGGAGTGGTGGTTGAGCAAGGATGTGCCCGGCGGCGTGGTGAAATACCTGTTCCGGGAGGCCAAAGAAGCCAAGCCGGTGTATGAAATCTCGCTGGCAAAATACGGGGCCAACGCCGCGACCACGCTCGGCTCGTATTGACGAGGGTGACATCGCACTGGCAAATCAAGAGTTCGGAGAGAAAAGGAGGAACCCATGACGCGGCTGACTGTTCGTTTCATTCTTGCGGTTTTCCCGTTCTTCATCCTGACCGGATGCCAGGCCACCATGACCGGCCAGGTGAAAGAAGATGTCAGCGTGACCGGCCAGACTCAGAAACTGGAAGCGGCTGGCGCCCAGTATTCGGGCCCGCAATATACCGTGGCGATCATCAAGTTTGCGAATAAGACGCCCTCGAAAGTGCTGGGGATCGGCGAGGCAGCCACGGACATTTTGCGCACGCAGCTCAAAAGCGCCGGGCTGGAGCCGATTGACGTCAGCGAAGAGGCGATGCAGCAGCAGGAAGAGCTGATCAAGCTGCAGCAGACCGGCGCCGTCAAGATGGGAAAGAAGAGCGCGGCCGAAGGGTTTGAGTCGATTGACTACCGCATCCAAGGCGCGATTACCGGGTACTCGGAGGCGGAAGAGGGGCAGGATCTGGTGGTCATGCAGAAGAAGATCCAAATAGCGCGGGTTCAGGTGGATTACTCGCTGATCGACGTGGCGACTGGCAAGAGCCTCTTGGCTGAATCCGGGGCAGGGGAATATCGCAAGGAGACCGGCGGGTTGCTCGGCTTTGGCTCCAAGTCCACGGCGGATGTGGGGTTGCGGGATGGCGCCTTGCGCGATGCCTTTTCCAAGGTCCTGGAAAAGATGATCAATAAGCTGAACTCCTTGCCGTTCCAAGGTCGGATCATCGCCATGGAAGGGCAGACCGCCATCATCCGGGCCGGGGAGAAATCCAAACTTGCTCCTGGCACGAAGCTGGCGGTGTACCGGGCCGGACAGGACCTGATCGATCCGGAGACCGGGCGATCACTCGGCAAGCGGGAGAAACAGATCGGGGAGATCACATTGCTGAGTCATCAAAATGACCGGGTCTCAGAGGCGAAAGTGGGCGTTGGGGCCGGATTCCAGGCGGGAGACGTAGTGCGGGCGGTTAAATAGGATACAGAACGGCTGGAAATACAAGGGGGCGAGCTCCGCGTGGGAGCCCGCCCCCTTGGCGTTTCAACAGGCTGATCACGTCCTTACTTGATGGCGACCGCCTTGACCTCTTTGTAGGTGGTGTGGCCCTGCAAAACCTTTTGGATACCGTCTTGAACCAGGGTGGTCATCCCCTCTTCCATGGCCAACTTGAGCATATCTTCGGTCTTGGCCTTGGCCTGGATCAGCCGTTTCATCCGGTCCGTCCCGAGCAAGAGCTCGTGCAGGCCGACCCGTCCCTTGAGCCCGGTTTTATTGCAGGCCTCGCAGCCTTTCCCGCGGTAGAGCTTGAAGTTGCTGTCATATTTAATCCCGAACTTGTCCCACCATTCCTGCCCATAACCGTGAGCGAGTTCGTCGTATTCCTCCTTCGGCGGGTGGTATTCCTCTTTGCAGTCCTTGCAAATGCGCCTGGTCAAGCGCTGGGCCAGGACGCCCAGCATGGCGTCGGCGAAGCTGAACGGGTCGCAGCCCATGTCCAGAAGCCGGGTGACGGTCTCGACCGCGCTGTTGGTGTGCAGGGTACTGAGCACCAAGTGCCCGGTGAGGGATGCCTCGATGCCGGTGTCGGCCGTCTCCTTGTCGCGCATCTCACCGACCATGATGACGTCCGGGTCGGCCCGGAGGAACGCGCGCATGGCTATAGCAAAGGTGAACCCGATCTTTGGCTGGACCTGAACCTGGCGCAAGCCGTACTGGGTGATTTCGACGGGATCCTCCGCCGTCCAGATCTTCACTTCCGGCGTATTGATGTAGCCCAGGACCGCGTGGAGGGTGGTGGTTTTACCAGATCCGGTCGGCCCCACGCACAGGATGATGCCGTACGGCTTTTCCGCGATGGCTTTGAGCTCACGCAGGTTCCGTTCGGTGAAGCCCATTTTGTCCAGCGGCAGCGGCTCGCTGGCCGCCAGGATACGCATGACCACGTCCTCGTTGGCCACGCCGGAGGTCGGCAGGGTGGCGACGCGGAGCTCGATTTCCTTGCTTTCACCGATTCTGAACTTGATCTTGCCGTCCTGAGGCTTGCGCCGCTCGGCGATGTCCAAACTGGCCATGATCTTGAGGCGGGAGACGATGGCCCGGCGGTAACTCGGAGGGATTTTCATGTACTCGAAGCAATTTCCGTCCACGCGGAAGCGCACCATCGTTTCTTTCTTCTCGCCGTACGGCTCGACGTGGATGTCCGAGGAACCCATCCGATAGGCATCCGCGATGATCTGGTTGGCCAGCCGGACGATGGCGCTGTCGTTTTCGTCCACGCCCGCGGCG
>JACQQM010000051.1 GCA_016207025.1 Nitrospirota bacterium
CCATTTCACCTACCTGCAGTATACGGCGTGGTTGGCAGCCCAGGTCCTCGGCCAGTTCATGACCCTCAAGCCCTGGGGCCAGTTGGGTGACCGTTACGGAAACAAGAAACTGCTGGTGGCAACGGGGCTGCTGGTGCCCTTCCTTCCGATGCTCTATCTGATCAGCGCGAATTTCTATTTCCTGATCGGCGTGAATTTCGTGGGGGGCGTGATCTGGGCAGGGCTCTCGCTGGGCCTCCAGAATTACGTCTTTGACGTGGTGCGGGCGGAAGACCGGGCCAAGGGAGTGGCCGTCTGGAATACCGTCAATGCGATGGGGTGGTTCGTAGGCGCCATGCTCGGGGGATGGCTGGCCACCGTAACGCCGTCCGCGATCGCCCTCCCGGGATTGGAGTTGCGCCTGGTCTCCAACCTCCCGTTCGTGTTTTTTATTTCCGGGCTGCTGCGGCTGGTCGTGTCGCTGAGTCTCCTCAGAACCTTTAAGGAGGCTCGGACCGTGGAGCCGATCTCGCACCGTGAATTGTTCTCGGAGCTTCCCCTGGTCAAGCCTCTGACCGACGCCATTGGCGGGAGGGAAAGCCGCTAAAAGCGGTCACGACCGGGCGCAGGGCTTATGGCACCGGCCGTTCCATGCCCGTGCCCCGCTCTCGCTCCTCTTGCTTCATCTTGTCAAAAAACCGGTCGGAGTTCTTTCGAACCTGTTCCGATGGGAGAGGGGTCGGCTTCTGAGGATCTCCCGCACAACCGAAAACGAGGAGTCCACTGAACATAACCACAACCCCGATTGCTGTGATGGCCTTGCGCCCTCGTCGGATCTGATCACACACTACCCGCTGGTGGCCCCGCATTCGCTTCTCCTTTTGATGCGCTGGTTCTGACATGGCTTACCGGAAGGCATGCCGAAGATCTTCGGTCGTCTGGGCGATTCCATGGTCCAACGCCGCCCTGACCTGGACGTCCATGTGGGGATCGTTGAAAAAGAACGGCATCGGCATGCCGGGCCGCCCCACCGGGGTCGTGACCACGTTGTGGAACACGACCTCCGCGCTCTCGACCATGATGATTTTGCTGGTGACGACGTACGGCGGCAGATCCCCGTAATATTTCGAAAAGAACCGATCCCGCAACGTGGGACCCTCGATGCGGTAGAGCAGAATGCCGTCCACCCCGAGCAGGCGGCCGAGACGAATCGCGCTCTCATCGGAGACGGCCCCACCCACCTGGAATCGCTGCTCGCCCAGCACCGCATCCAAATTGAACCGGTCCACAATCCGAAGGAACGGCCGCAGCTCTTTCAGCTGAAAGGCCAATCCCTCCAAGCGAGTGTACGCGTCCAGCAACTCCTTGTTATACGTTTTGGGGTAGAGGATCGCAAGACGCTCAATGTTCAACGGGACTTGGATCGAAGGGGGAACGGTCTTCCACGCCGGACTGGCCGGCGTAGCACGCGGCGATGCAGTGTGGCATCCCATGAACGCCGCAAGAAGCACGAGGGCGATCGGCTTACAAGATAAGATGCATGGCCGAGCCATAGTCAGTGCTCCGATTCAGTTTCATCTGGTGCACTGGGCTGCGCCTTACAAAAATCATTTTAACCTATGGGACATGTAAAAACCACCAGTGCCAATCCAACACAGTGATGATCTATTAGCCTTGCAGAATAGGGTGCCTCCCCGCCCGAATAGCTGTCGAGCAGGTCTCTTCGCATCGTGCGCGCTTGACTCCCTCGGGCTCGCGGACTATTCTCCCCTCACAGCAATCGGCAGACCACGACGAAGAAAGAGGGGGCCCATGTCGCTTCGAGACCGGCTGTCCGAGGACTTGAAACAGGCCATGAAGGCCAAGGACCAGCTCCGCATGGACGTCATCCGCATGATCAAGGCGGCCATCTTGAACAAGGAGATCGAGCTGAAGAAGGATTTAGACGACGCCGAGATGAGCCGCGTCATGACCGCGCTGGTCAAGCAACGCAGGGAAGCGGTCGAGCAGTATCAGAAGGCCAAGCGGGAGGACCTGGCTGGGAAAGAACTGAAAGAGATCGCCATCATCGAAGGATACCTGCCAAAAGCACTCTCTCCAGAAGAAATCACGCAGGTCGTTGAATTGGTGATCCGAGAGACCGGCGCCGCCACGATGAAAGACATGGGCAACGTGATGAAGGCGGTGATGGCCCGACTGGCTGGTCAGACGGTGGATGGCAAACAGATCAGCGACCTGGTGCGCGCCAAGCTGAAGTAAGCCGCATTTCCAGTCCTCATGCGCTTCCTCTGACTCGACGCTCTCTCTCAAAGGGAACCGTCAAGGTGTGGTCCCTCTTGACGCGGGTTCGAACCTTCTTCGAGGCGCAAGGCCCTTCATCGTCGTGACCCTAACGCTTGAGCGCCTGTCACACCCCTTGCGTCCTCCCATTTTGAGCTGCACTTGAAGTAGCAAGGGGGCGCGGCTCGGCTTCGCTCGCCACAGGCCACCTATGCTTCAGCCTGTCCTGAGCTTGTCGAAGGACCCCGCCCGGTCCTCCGCTTGCGCCCTTGGCCTGGCAACCCCCTTCTGAGGGAAATGGTTGTATTTCTGGGCCGCAGCCGATTGATTTCTCCCGTGATTTGGCGTATCCCTCCACTACTGATTCGGGCCTGCAGTGCTGCCCCCTAGGCAGAGATCAGGTCCAGCCAGTGACCCTCTACGTCGTGGCGACGGATCGGAACCAGGGGAGGCTCCAATGGCGGGTCCAAAGCGCTCTGATCGAAACGGGAAGCGGCGGCTCGGTGCATTCCTGAATGTGCTGCGCCGCCATCTGCCGGAGCTTCGGAAGCGGTACCGGGTCCGCTCCTTAGGGATCTTCGGGTCCTACGTGAGCGGGGCCCCCCGCAAGGGTAGCGACCTTGACGTGCTAGTCGAATTCCTCGAGGAACCGAGCCTGTTCGAATTCATGGAGCTGGAGGCGTTTCTGAGCGAGGTCATAGGTGTGAAGGTAGATCTGGTGATGAGAAGTGCGCTCAAGCCGAGGATCGGCCGGCAGATTCTCAGCGAGGTCGTGAGTCTGTGACCCGCAAGCGCGAGTTCCTCGACTATCTGGAGGACATTCTGGATGCAGCCGAGAAAATCGGCCAATTCACCACGGGCATGACATTTGAGCAGTTCGCCGAGGATGAGAAGACGATCTATGCTGTCGTCAGGGCCTTCGAGATCGTCGGGGAGGCGGCCAAGAAGGTTCCAACAGCTATCCGAAAACGCAACCCTAGTGTCCCGTGGAAGAAGATGGCGGGCATGCGCGACAAGCTCATTCATGAGTACTTTGGCGTCAATAGGCAGGTGCTCTGGAAGACGGTCCAGGAGGACATTCCCCCCATGCGCCATGCGGTTGCGGAGGCCCTAGCGGAGGAGGAGCGACGGAGCAAGCCGCGAGGCTGAAGCCTTCGGTTGCCGTCGCAGATCGGGACTGCTTGAGGTTTCTTCTGCAGTGGCCCAATCCGGATGAGCGCGGAGAAAAGACTATAGGCACTTTTGCTGGGCCGCATTGTCATAGGAAGCTGAACTCCTGCCTCACCCACCCCCGTGCGCCACCCTCAGCTCCCACCCACCCACCCGGTTGTCTCAGTGCATCGATTCATAAGTTCGATGACGAACTTATTCCCTCAGGACGGTCCTTCGA
>JACQQM010000049.1 GCA_016207025.1 Nitrospirota bacterium
CCCCCGCTGGGGGATGGGGGGAGCCGCAGCCGGGGTGCCGCCGGGACCCGTTGCTCCGGGAATGCAACGGGTGCCCAGCAGCGTGGCGAGCCTGCACGGAGCCACGCCCCTCGCCCCGGCGACATCGGGCTCACCCACACGGGATCCGGAAGAGCCAAAAAATTATAAACTCCAGTAAAGGGAGCCGTCAACGCACGGGGACTCGCCTTGCTCAAGGTCGTCGTTTGAGCCGGCTCGAACGACGCCCTAATGTGGGGCAAAGTCTCGCTTGACCCCACACCCCGTTTCGTCTTTAATATTCATTATCAATTTCCACAAAAGCCGGAACACAATCATGATCAAACATCAGCAGGAAATAGGCGTGCTCAAAGACCACCTGGCCAAGCACCAACTCAAGCTGACACGTCAGCGGGAACAAATCCTGAACGTGTTCCTCAAAATGGAGCATGTCACGGCCGAGCAGATCTACCGCATGTTGGCGAAAAAAGATCCTCACATCGGTCTCGCCACCATTTACAGAACCTTGAATCTGTTTTGTGATGCGGGCTTAGCGCAGGCACGCCACTTTGGCGCCCAGACCCAGTACGACAATGTGTCGCACAAGGGGCACCACGACCATTTGATCTGCACGGCCTGCGGCAAGATTGTGGAATTTGAAAACTGCGATATCGAACGACTCCAGGAGGAGGTGGCCACGCGGAACGGGTTTACCATTCAGACCCATAAGCTTGAGCTCTATGGCCTGTGTTCGAGCTGCCGCCATTGACTGCATACTGTTTTTTTGTTATCTTGTTGAGACCATGAATCAATTTCATTTTCATTGTGGGAAAAACCCTGCGGTTGCCTCTTTTGAAAGGTGCTCGGCGGTCTTCCGAGGACAACTTAGCCGGGTCCTGGCGGGGCAACCCTTCCTCATCGCTGTTCTGGTTCTGAGCATCACGCAGGTGCTGGTATCCCCCCTCGAAGCGGCTGAACGATTGGTGGTGTATTCGGGCCGGGCGGAGCGCCTGATCAAACCGGTTCTCGACGCATTCCAGGCCAAAACTGGCGTGCAGGTGGACCTCCTCTCCTCTGGGACCACCGAACTGGTCAACCGACTGCAGGCCGAAGGGGATCGCACACCGGCCGACCTGTTTCTCACCAACGACGCCGGCAGCCTGGAGCGAGCGCGCGAATTAGGGCTTCTGCTCCCGCTCAAAATGGAGGAAGTGGAGCGGACTATTCCGGCGCCGTTCAGAGCCCTGGACAATTCCTGGGTGGGTCTGTCTGAAAGGTTTTGGATAGCCGTGTATAACACGGCCCTGGTCAAACCGACTGACGTGAAGTCGATTCTGGACCTTGGTGATCCACGCTGGAAAGGGAAGATCGCGATCCCCAATGCCGGCAGCGAATATCTCCAGGCAGGGGTTTCCGTCATTAAAGCCATCTACGGCGACGACCGCACAGAGCGCCTGCTTCACGGTCTGAAGGTCAATGCCGGCGCACAGGTGTACGGCAAAAGTTCACAGATTGTGGAGGCGGTCGCGAAAGGCCAGGTGGCCATGGGATTGGTCAATCACTATTACATCTACCGCCACCTGGCGACCCAGCCAGGCGCGCCGATCGCGGCACTCATGTTGGACCAGCATGACGGAGGCATGGGCGCGATCGTGAATGTGGCCGGAGCCGGCATCATCAAGTCCAGTCGGCATCTGGACACGGCCAAGCGGCTGGTTGAATTTCTGATTTCGCAGGAAGGGCAGAAGCTGTTTGCGGACCTCAACAAAGAATACCCCCTGCATCCTCACGTCACAGCCGACCCAACGTTGCCGGATCGTCGGAGTTTTCGGGCGGTCACCATGCCATTGGTCCGACTCGGCGAGCTTCGGGAACCCACGATGGCGCTCATCGAACACACGGGGCTCCGGTAACAGCGGCATGTCGCCCATGGCAACGGTTGCCCGGCAGACATTCCCGACAACGCTCTCTGTCGCCGCGCTTTTGGTGGCCGGGTTCCTCTGCCTGCCGCTCGCGTACGTCAGCTATCTTGCTCTGTCGGCCGGTCCGTCCGTTTGGAGCCGCTTGTGGGAGACGCGCATCCCTGAATTGCTTTCCAACACGGTTTCACTAGCCCTCAGCGTCTCGGCCGGAACCCTGCTGCTCGGGGTCTCGCTCGCATGGCTCGTGGTCCGTTATGAGTTCTTCGGCCGGCGAGTCTGGGAATGGGCGCTGGTCCTCCCTCTTGCGATGCCGACATACGTCCTGGCCTACGTCTATACCTACGTGCTCAGCGTCGGCGGGCCGGTCGAACAGGCCTGGAAGCTCTGGTGGGGCTCGGAGGGGCGGGTGTTCTCTCCGTACAGTTTTGCCGGCGCAACGCTGGTCATGACTCTAGACACGTTTCCCTTTGTGTACCTGCTGTCCAGGGCCGCGCTGATGAACTTTAATGTGTCCTTCCAAGAAGTCGCACGGGCCTGTGGCGCCTCCCGTCTGAGTACTTTCCTCAGGGTGACCCTCCCTTTGATACGTCCGGCGATTGTGGCCGGCCTCTCACTGGTGATCTTGTACGCGGTCTCCGACTTCGGCGCCGTCTCTCTCCTTCGCTACCAGACGCTCACCTACGCGGTGTACCAGCAAATCACCGGCCGGTACGACCATGCAGCCGCCAGCGTCTTGAGTCTGCTCCTGGTTTTTTTGGCCTTGCTCTTTCTTTTGGCCGAGCGATGGTTCAGGCAACGGAGTCGCTTCTATCAGACAACGGGACGCTATCGGGCACCGGCCCGGAAGTCATGCGGCCCGCTGGGAATCGTCCTGATCACCGCGTATTTCGCGCTCGTGCTCGGCGCGGCCTTCGGCATGCCAGCCCTGTTGCTGATGCAGTGGAGCATCGCCGCCGTGACGGAGGGAGCGGTGGATGCCCGGTTCCTGGGATTTGTCTGGAACAGCGCCCTGCTGTCAGGGCTCGCGGCGACCATCGCGGTCCTGATCGGCACCCCTCTCGCCTACCTCGCCAGCCGGTGGCCGTCACGGCTGAACCTCCTCAGCTTGCAAGCCGCCTATGCCGGCTACGCCTTGCCGGGACCGGTGGGGGCACTGGCCCTGCTGGTGCTCTTTTCCCATCTGGCCCCGTTCTGGTATGGAACCGTGGTGGTCCTGATCATTGCGTACATCGTGCATTTTCTGCCCGCCGGCTTACAGACGCTGGAGCCGGCGCTCCAGCAAGTCACGCCGAATCTGGAGGAAGCGGCCCGGAGTTTGGGCCTCGGAACGCTCCGTGCCCTCCGACAGGTCACGCTGCCCCTCGTTCGGGGGGGATTCATCGCGGCATGGGTCCTGATGTTTCTGCAGAGCATGAAGGAATTGCCGGCCACGCTCCTGCTCCGCCCTGTGGGATTTGACACGCTGGCCGTCCGGGTCTGGCTTGAGGCCAGCGAGGAGTACTATCAACTTGCGGCGCCCTCCGCCCTCTTGATCGTCATTATGACGCTGCCGGCTCTGCTCCTGCTGGTGTCGAAAGATTGGCGTGCAGCTTGAGGAGAACAGAACGGGATCCCGGATGAACCGAGCATGATGCCCACCGCTCAGCACGAAAGGAACGATCAGGTCGAGGCTGACCGCTCATCGGATACGCGGGCACGCCCGACGGTCCTGGAGCTCCGCCACGTCACGTGTGCCTACGAAGCCGGACGACCGGCCATTACCGACATCTCCTTCTCTGTTCGCGAGGGCGAAATCCTGTGCCTGCTGGGTCCTTCGGGTTGCGGCAAGACCACCACGCTACGCGTCGTCGCCGGATTCGAACCCGTGATATCGGGCGAAGTCCATCTTGAAGGGAAGTTGGTCTCGTCCCCGGGACTTCTCATCCCGACCGAGCAGCGACGGACAGGGATGGTTTTTCAGGAATATGCGCTGTTCCCTCACCTGCGCGTGGTGGACAACATCGCATTCGGGCTTCAACATCTGCCCCAGAATCAACGGGCGGCACACGTATGTACCATGCTGGAGCTGATTGGGCTGACGGGTCTCGAACGACGTTACCCCCACGAACTCTCGGGGGGACAGCAGCAGCGGGTCGCGCTCGCCCGAGCCCTCGTGCAGAAACCGGTGATCCTGCTGCTGGATGAACCGTTCAGCAATTTGGACCCTGATATGACAGGGAAGATGCGGCAGGACCTGCACGACCTGTTGACGCGCACCAACACCACCGCCATCCTGGTCACCCACGACCACGACGAAGCGTTTGCCATGGCGGATCGGGTCGCGGTGTTGAACAACGGATGTCTTGAACAGTTCGACACGCCGGAGGCAATCTACCACACGCCGTCCACCCCGTTCGTCGCGGATTTCGTCGGCCAGGCCGATTTCATTCCTGGTGTCGTCGAGAACGGGAAAGTGTTGACCGAGATTGGAGAGTTTCCCAACCAGGTCGGCTATCAAGGTGGCGCCAAAGTCGTGGTGATGATCCGCCCGGACGACGTCCACATCGTGCCCGCGGAGAACTGCACCGCTCGCATCCTGGCCAGGCAATTCCGTGGATCAGAAAATCTGTACACGATCGGGCTGCCTTCCGGACACGTCGTGCATAGCAGCGAAGCCTCGACCAGCGTCTACCCCATCGGAACTCCGGTAGAGCTTCAGGTGATCGCGACCCACATCGTGCTCTTTGAGCAAGAAACCGTTAGCCGGGCCAATACCTAATCTTTCCGTCTTTTACCAGGAAACAGTTGCAAGGCCTCAAACAAGTACACAAGAAAGAGCCATCGTCCACCTTGGAAAATTTTCAATTGACAGCTGTAATTGATTTATAGTATTGATAATCATTGTCAAATTCAATAGACAAAAAATAGAAGACTGTGCTATGGTGCGCCCCGTTTTAATGCGAGAGGTATTGACATGGATGCGTTGAAGGATGCGGTAGACTACGGCGTAATCGGACTCTTGCTCACACTCAGCGTCTGGGCCGTCGCCGTGGCGGTGGAGCGGTGGCTCTTTTACCGCCGGGTTGACATCAGCCAGTTCTCCAATCAGCAACTCTTCGAGATCACCTTGACCAAACGGCTCGTGGTTATCGGGACAGTGGCGGCCAATGCCCCCTACATCGGCTTGCTGGGGACCGTCCTGGGCATCATGCTCACCTTTCACACCATGGGGACCTCCGGCACCATGGCGGTCAGCACGATCATGATTGGGCTCAGCCTGGCGCTCAAAGCCACC